>VBFI01000202.1 GCA_005889275.1 Chloroflexota bacterium
CACATCGTCGCGCTCGTCCTCGACGCGACCGCGCGCATCAGCCTCGTCGACCTGGTGGTGCCGTTCCAAACAAGCTACGGACAGCTTGCCATCGGGCTCGGGACGATCTCGCTCGATCTGGTGGTCATCGTCATCGTGACGACGTGGCTCCGCCGCGCACTGAGCAACAGCTGGTGGCAGTGGATGCACCGCCTCAGCTATGTGGGCTTCGTAACGATGTTCCTGCACGCGATCCTGTCGGGGACCGACCTCGCTTCGCCGGTCATCGCGGGGCTGTCCTGGGCCGCCGCGATCGCCATCGGCTACTACTCCCTGGAGCGCGCGGGCCGTTCCCTCGCGGTGGCCAAGGCGCGGGCCTAAGACCTACACTCAGGAGGCTCTCTGGCTCGCGCGAACGAATAGAAGTGGGCCGCGAGCTATGAGGAGGACCCCGTGAGCTTTCAGGACAAGACCCTGGTCTGCAAGGACTGCGGCCAGGAGTTCATCTGGACGGCCGGCGAGCAGGAGTTCTACGCCAGCCGCGGCCTCCAGAACGCCCCGACCCGCTGCGCAAACGACCGCGCCGCGCGTCGCGCCCAGGGCGGTGGACGAAGCGCTGGTGGTGGTGGTGGCGGCGGCTACTCGAGCGGCGGATACGGCGGCGGTGGCGGCGGTTACGGCGGGCAGCGTGAGATGTTCACGGCGACCTGCAGCAACTGCGGTCGTGAGGCGCGCGTTCCGTTCCAGCCGCGCGGTGACAAGCCGGTGTACTGCAGCGACTGCTTCGAGCAGAAGCGCCCGGCGCGTCGGTACTAACGGTGCCGAAGCAGGCCGGACCGAAGCGAGACAAGCAGGAGAAGAACCGACTCGCCGCACTGCGGCAGCAGAAGCAACGACGCGGAGGCCGATCGTCGGACCGACCGCGTTGAGTAAGCTCAGCGCGAGCGTCACGGTGAAGCTGCACGGCGGTCCACTCGACGGGAAGTCGGCGGTGTCGTACGGCGCGGTCGCGGGGAGCCTCATCGACGTGAACCATCACGCGTACCGTGTCACGAAGGTCGAGAACGTTCCCGGCTGGAACGAGCTCGTCGGTACCGCGACGTTCGTGCAGAAGGCGAAGGTCGCGCCTAAGCCAAAGCCGACGCCAACGACGCTCTAGCCGCCTGCCGATCGCGACTGCCGCGCGGGCAGTCCCTTGCCCCAGGACGCGAGCGCGTCGACCACCGGACGGAGCGCGCGACCGCGCGTGGTGAGCGAATACTCCACGCGCGGCGGGACTTCGGCGAACGTCTCTCGCGATACGAGGCCCGCTGCCTCGAGCTCGCGGAGCCGTGCCGTGATCATCTTCGGATTCGCGCGGGGCAGCGCACGTGCGACCTGGGTGAAGCGGCGCGGCCCGACAAGCAGCTCGCGCACGATGAGCAGCGACCACTTGTAGCCGACTACCTCGAGCGAGCGCGCGACCGGATCACGATGCGTTTCCACGGTATTGCTTACAGTAATGGATATTGCTTGCTTAGTGAAAGTATTGAGCGTACGGTTCCGAGCGAAAAGGGAGTACAGAATGACCGTTACCGTTCAAGACAAACCCACCACCACGGCGAGCAACAGCGCCGCGGTCAAGGAGTCCATCGTCGGCTTCAACCGCGGCAGCCTCGACCAGGCGGTCGCGCCCTACGCCGACGACGCCGAGATCCTCGACCCGTCCGGCACACACACCGGCAAGAAAGAGATCCTCGCCTCGTTCGAGGTCTGGCACACGGCCTTCCCCGATGCCAAGGGCGACGTGACCAACCAGATCGCCGAGGGCGACCAGGTCCTCACCGAAGTCACCTTCCGCGGCACCCACACGGGTGTGCTCAAGGGCCGCGGCATGACCGTTCCCCCGACGGGCAAGAAGATCAACATGCCGGTCGCATTCGTCGACTGGTTCAAGAACGGCAAGATCAAGCGCGAGCGGGGCTACTACGACCTCGCGGGTCTCATGGCGCAGCTCGGCCTTTCACCGAAGCCGTAGCGCCCGATCCGGCACAAAAATGGAGCACCCGTGCGAACGGGTGCTCCTTCCTTTTGCGCCGCCGCCGCGGCTTACGACTTTGGCGGGAGCTTTCCTGTCGTCAGACCGCCGATCTGCTTGGCGAACACGATCGCCTTGGGCGACTGACTCGCGTCGTCCGTCCAGACGGCGTTCGCGTTGCCGTCGGCGTCGACGGTCACGGTGATGAAGTCGGCGAGGTCGCGGTTTCCGCCGAAGATCTTGCAGTTAGGACCGCGCTTGCAAATGTCGCCGCGGTGCACGACCTGTGTGCTGATCTGCCCCGTCGACCACCGCGGCGAGCCGCTACTCGCGTTACGTGACTGACCGAAGAAGATGTTCCACTGGTTCGTCGGGTCGATCGCCGACGCGCCCGGTGTGCCGATCCAGGTGAGATCGACACCGTTGACCCCCTACGTTGACCTTTTCGAAGGTGGTCAGGGTCTGATGAACCGGCTCAGGTGATCGAGCCGCACATGCAGCCCGCGAAGCGCAAGGCGATGTTTTTCGTCGTGTAGTCGGATGCCTTCGAACATCGGAGCGTCCTTGGTGCCGAGCCTCGCGAACACGTCGCTGTCAGCGACCGAGACTTCGGCGATGAGATCCCGGGCCTCGCGCGTCCACGTTTCGACCCTTCCGAGCCAGACGTTGAGGGCCGAGACAGAAAGCATGAGGCCGTCCTTCCTGAGCGCCGCGCCCCTGTCGCGGAGCTCCACGAATCCACCGAGCTGATCGCGGTACGAAGGCCGTTCGCCGAGCCGAATGAAGCGCGGCTCGGAGGTCGGCTCGCGCCAGAAGCGCAGCTCGAACGACGCGTCCGACGTTCGCTCCTCGCCGCCCTCGCTCCAGCTGATGGTGACATCGAAGACGTGGCGGAAGCCCGCGATGAACGGCGCGAGGAAACGACCGAGCGCGGCGCTCCCGGACGGGGTGAGATACCAGTTCTTGTACGGC
>VBFI01000203.1 GCA_005889275.1 Chloroflexota bacterium
ATCCGAGCACCTCCTGATACGCGTCGCGGAATGTGTCAGCGTCGGGTTCGATGACCGCGGCGAGCGGCGGCGCGACGACACCGCCCTTGTACGCGTTCCCGGTGATGTACAGGACGACCGATTCGCCGCTCGCGAACACGCCGCGGCGCGCGAGCGCTCGCGCGGCCGCGACGACGACGCCACCCGCGGGCTCCGCGAGGACGCCTTCGGTCTGCGCGAGGAGCGCGCAGGCATCGACGATGTCGTCGTCGCTCACCGCGGCGGCCGACCCGCCGGTCGCGCGGATCACCGCGACCGAGCCATCGCCGTCGGCCGGCGCACCGATCGCGAGCGAGCGCGCCACCGTCTCGGGGTGCCGTGTCGGGCGGA
>VBFI01000205.1 GCA_005889275.1 Chloroflexota bacterium
CGCGGGCCGCATGTCCGTCGAGCGACGCGGGCGCGACGCGACCGTGATCGCCGTCGGACCCATGCTCGACGCGGTGAACGAGGCCACCGCCGACCTCGACGTCACGGTGCTCTACGCGACGACCGCGCGGCCCTTCGACCGGGCGACGGTCCGTCGCCACGCCGCGGAGCGGATCGTCCTCGTGGAGCCGTACCTCGAGGGGACGTCATCGTCGGAGGTGAGCGCGGCGCTCTCCGACACGCCACATCGCCTCGTCGCGATCGGCGTGCCGAACGTCGAGCATCGCCGCTACGGGACCTGGCGGGAGCACGATCGGGCGCATGGACTCGACGCGGTCGGGCTCCGCGAGCGCATCACCCGGGCGCTCCTCTCCACCGAGTGAAGATCGGCCTGCAGCTCTGCTCGTTCACCTGGCCGGGCGGACCCGCGGAGCTGCCCCGCCGTCTTCGCGACGTCGCGC
>VBFI01000204.1 GCA_005889275.1 Chloroflexota bacterium
GTCGTCGCGGGAACGAACACGAAGGCACGGAGCCCGTTGCGCGCCGCGGCCGCGGCCACCGCGCCCGCGAGATTGCCGGTCGACGCGCACGCGAGGGTGTCGAGGCCGAGCTCGAGCGCCCGTGCGAGCGCGAGCGCGACTGGCCGGTCCTTGAACGAGAGCGATGGATTGCGCGTGTCGTCCTTCAAGAGGAGGCGCTCGACGCCGATCGCCGCGCCCAGACGAGGAGCCTCGAGGAGCGGGGTCCAGCCGACGGCGTAGTGGGAGACCGGTTCCGCGACGGGGAGGAGCGGCGCGTAGCGCCAGAGCGACGGCGGTCCGGCCGCGATCCGCGCGCGAAGACTCTCGGCGTCGAAGGAAGCGAGCTGGTACTCCGGCTCGATCGGCCCGTAGCACAAGGCGCAGACGTACCGATCGTCCGCCGGCTGCAGCTCGCCGCACGCGCGACAGCGAAAGCCGCGCAGCGCGGTCGTTTCCGTCAGCGTCGTCGTCGTGGCCATCGCTCTTCCTCCTGAAAACACGAAGGCCTCCCTTTCGGGAGGCCAACTTGGCGCCTGTGCGGTGAAAGTGGTGCGGTCAGCCCCCCAAACGCGACGCGAGCCCCGGCATCGGGGCGATCGGCATCGGCGGGATAAGGGCGAAACGCATCTGCTTTGAGGCTACGGAACGCCGGGCAAGCGGGTCAAACCGCGCGATGCATCCTGCACAGTGCACGGAACTTGCAGAGGAACGAGCGGCGAACGAATCGGGTACTCGGGGGGCAAGTGGGGCGAGTCTTGGTCGCGGTCGTCGCGCTCGTGTGCGCCTGCGGGCCCGGGAACGGGGCGCCGGTGCCGGCTCCCGAGCTTCCCGCGCCGCCGGTCAACGTCCCCGTGAACGTCCCGGTGCACCTGGCGACGAGCGTCCCGCTCCCCGCCACCAGCGCGCCGCTGCCGCTCGCGACGCTGCCCGCCGCGCCCGGCATGACCCTCGCGCCGCTCCCGATCTCCATTCCCTCCGCGGCGCCGACGCTGGTCCGTCCCACGATCCCGGCGCTGCCGCTGGTCACCGCCGCGCCGATCCCACCGCCGCTCGAGCGGCCGATCGCGACCGCCCTCCCGACCATCGCGGTCCCGACGCTTCCCGCCGCGACCGTCCCGTCGCTCCCGCGTCCCTAGGAGGGTTCGTCCCCGAGGAGGTAGCGCGCCCCGTCGCCGAGACCAGCCGCGCGGTCGTCGAGGTTCAGCAGACCGCAGGTCTTGAGTGAGAGACACCCACAACCGATGCAGCTTGTCAGCTTCGTGCGCAACCCCTCGAGCTCCACGATCCGCGCGTCGAGTAGGCCACGCCACGAGCGCGAGAGGCGCGACCAATCCTCCTTGGTCGGCGTGCGCCCCTCCGGCAGGACCCGCAGCGCCGTGGCGATGTCGTCGAGCGAGAGGCCGACGCGCTGCGCGGCCTGGACGAACGCGACTCGGCGGAGCGTCGCCCGCGCGTAGCGGCGCTGTCCTCCTTGAGTGCGTGCTGACCGGATGAGACCCCGCGACTCGTAGAACCGCAGCGCGGACGCGGCGACGCCGCTGCGGGCCGCCAGCTCGCCGATCGCGATCTCGGTACCGAGCGCCGGCATGTGGCGAGGATAACAGTTGACTTAAAGTGCACTTGAAGTCCTAGCGTGCCCAGCGATGAGTCATGGGACGCGCGAGCTCACGAGGCTCGGCTACGCGGACCTGCCGCGCCTCATCGGCCTCCAGGCCGGGGACGCCAAACACGCTCCGAGCGCGGAGTCGACGCTCGACGTCATCTGGGTCCTGTACGACCGCGTGCTCAACGTCGCCGCGGATCGGAGCGATGATCCCGACCGCGACCGGTTCCTGCTCTCGAAAGGACACGGACCGATGGCGTACTACGCCGTCCTCGCCGCGAAGGGCTTCCTGACGGAGGACGACCTCCGCTCGTACGGCGGCTACGAATCGCCGCTCGGCCAGCACCCGGACCGCAACCGAGCGCGCGGGGTCGAGATCTCGAGTGGATCGCTCGGCCACGGTCTGGGGATCGCGGTCGGGCTCGCACTTGGTCTGCGGGCGCGCCGGAGCGCAGCGCGAGTGTTCTGCCTCGTGGGTGACGCCGAGCTCGAGGAGGGCAGCAACCACGAGGCGATCGCCTTCGCCGGGCGCATGGCTCTCGAGGGGCTCGTCTGCGTCATCGTCGACAACCGGTCGTCGTCACGGGGTTGGCCGGGCGGGATCGCCTCACGCTTCGCGATCGAGGGTTGGTCCACGGCGAGCGTGAACGGCCGCGACCACGCGGCGCTCGAGCACGCGTTCACCTCGTCCCACCCTCGGCGCGCGCACGCCGTCGTCGCGGAGGTCGAGCCGAAGTGGTGACGATGCGCGAGCGTTTCTACGAGACGACGGTCGACCTGCTCGAGCGCGACGAGCGCGTCGCCGTCGTCATCGCCGAGATCGGCTCATCGCAGCTCGCGACCGCGGGCGCGCGGGAGAGCGACCGCTACGTCAACGTCGGGATCCGAGAGCAGCTCATGGTTGGTGTGGCGAGCGGCCTCG
>VBFI01000206.1 GCA_005889275.1 Chloroflexota bacterium
GCCCGCGAAGATCGTTCGGCCGACCATCATGCGGATGATCTGGTCGATCGTCGCGTCCTTCGTCTGGACGGTCGCGATGTACTGGCCGTCGCGCATGACCGTGACGCGATTCGAGATGCGCTTGAGCTCCTCGAGGCGGTGCGAGATGTGCACGACCCCGACGCCGCTCTCACGGAGCTGCCCGATGATGCGGAAGAGCTCGTCGATCTCGGTCTCGGTGAGCGTCGCGGTCGGCTCGTCCATGATGACGACCGCCGCGTTGAACGAAAGCGCCTTGGCGATCTCGACCATCTGCTGCTGCGCGACCGTGAGTCTCCCGACGCGCGTCTGCGGGTTGAGCCTCAGGTGCAGCCGGTCGAAGAGCGCCTGCGTTTGCTTGTTGAGCGCGCGCTCGTCGAGCGTGAATCCGAGGCGCCCCCGAGGCTCGCGTCCGATGAAGATGTTCTGCGCCGCCGTGAGATGCGGCATGAGGCTGAGCTCCTGGTGGATGATGCTGATGCCGAGCAGCTGCGCCGCGCGCGGCGACGGGATGTCGACCGCCGCGCCTTTCAAGAGGATGCGGCCGGCGTCCCTGCGGTACACGCCCGCGAGGATCTTCATGAGGGTCGATTTGCCGGCACCGTTCTCGCCCACCAGGGCGTGGACCTCGCCGGCGCGGAGGTCAAAGCGGCAGTCGCGGAGAGCCTGCACGCCGGGGAAGTCCTTGCTGATGCCGTCCATCTCGACGAGCGGCGCGGTCACTACGTCCGGCACGCGACCTCCCCCGAGCGGAACGGGGCCGTCGCCGGTCGGCGACAGCCCCGTCCGGATCTCGCTAGATCGTTCGAGTTACTTGTACAGCAGCGCCGCGATGTCGGGCGCGTCGATGTTGGTCTTGTCGTACCAATGGAAGCCAGTGTCGATGTTCTTCGGCACCGACTGCTTGTTGAGGACCTTCCAGGCCGCCTCGACGGACTTGAAGCCGATGCCGATCGGGTCCTGGGTGATCGCGCCGGCCTCCGCGCCGCTGCGGATCGCGTCCATCTGCTGCTGGCCCGAGTCGTAGCCGATCACGACGACCTTGCCGGTCTTGCCCGACTCCTTGACGCCGTTCAGCACACCGATCGCCGAGCCCTCGTTGGCGCCGAAGATGCCCTTGAGGTTCGGATTCGACTGCAGGATGGCCTTGGTGATATCGGTCGACTTGAGCTGGTCGCCGCCGCCGTACTGGGTCGCGACGAGCTTGATGTTCGGGTACTTGTTCTTGATCTGGTCGGTGAAGCCCTTCACGCGGTCGATGCCCGTGCGGCTGGTCTGGTCGTGCGCGACGATCGCGACATCGCCGCTTCCGCCGATGAGCGTCGCCATCTTGTCCGCGGCCGCCGCGGCCGCCGCGATGTTATCCGTCGCCGCGGTCGCGACCGGGATGTCACTGTCGACGCCCGAGTCGAAGCCGATGACGGGAATGTTCTGATCCTTCAGCTTCTGAAGCAGCGGGATCGCCGCTTTGCTGTCGAGCGCCGCAAAGGCCAGCGCGCTCGGCTTCTTGTTGATCGCGGCTTGCAGCATCTCGATCTGCTTGTCGACTTGCGACTCGTTCTCGGGTCCTTCGAACGTGATCGTGACGTTGTACTGGGCCGCGGCCTTCTCGGCGCCCTGCCTCACGGCCTGCCAGAACTGGTGCTGGAAGCCCTTCGAGATCATCGGGATGAACGGCTTCGCGGCTGGTGACGCGCTCCCCCCGGTCGTCGCCGGCTGTCCACCACAGGCTCCGACGAGCAGGACCATCGCGGCGGAAAGCGCGACGAGTGTGCGCACGGACGTACCTTTCATGTAGTTCCCTCCAACTGATTCCCCCGCGAGACGGTCACCTCGACCAACTCCACCTCCCCGCGAAGATCGCGGGGATGCTGTTCCTCTGACGGGATTCCGTCAAGTCATACGGATATCCGGCGCGGTGTCGTGCTATCGTCGCGCCCCGTGGGGGAAGCACGTGTGGTTGCTCGCACCGCGGGAAGGGCTCTTGACGTCCTCTTGTTCCTCGTCGATCGTGGACAGCGCGGCCTCACCGCGCGCGAGCTCTCGGATCGGCTCAGCGCGCCGCGCACCAGCGTCGCGGATCTTCTGAAGGTCCTCGAGACGCGCGGCTTCGTCTCGCCGACCACCGACGGCCACGGCTGGCGGCTCGACTTCCGCGTCGCGCAGCTCGGCAACGCGTACCTGCATGAGTTCTCGGTGCGCGAGGTCGGCCGCTCGGCGATGCGCGAGCTCTCGCGCCGGACCGGCCTGACGACGCAGATGGCCGTCCTGGATCACGGCGACATCGTCTACATCGAGCGGCAGGACGCGCCGGGGCACCAGAGCGAGCCGCACGTGATCAGCGACATCGGCAGCCGCCTTCCGGCGCACTGCACCTCGCTCGGGAAGGCGATGCTCGCGTTCGTTCCTGATCAGGAGGTCGACCGCTTGTACTCCGGGCCGCTCGCGACCCGGACGAAGAATTCGATCACGACCGTGGCGCGCCTCAAGAGCGAGCTGGCCGCCGTGCGCCGGCGCGGGTACGCGATCGACCTCGAGGAGACGACCGAAGGCGTCGTGTGCGTCGGAAGTCCCATCCTCGGCGGAGACGGCCGTCCCGAGGCGGCAATCAGCGTGTCGGGCCTGCGCGCGGGATTGACCGCGGCCGCGATCGAGGCCCTGGGGCGTACCGTCGCGCGCACCGCCGGTCAGATCGCCAGCGCGCGCGGCGGCCAGCGGGCAGTGCCGAAGATCGCGCGCTCGCGTGCGAACGGTCATGCGCGCAAGCGTCGCATCCGCGGCGCGGCCTAGCTCTCGCGTGCGCATCGCGACCTATCGCGCCGACGGCAAGACCACGTGGGGCGTCGTTCGCGGCGAGCGCGTGTCGGACGCAGGCAAGGCCAAGGGCGCGCCAGCGACGGTTCGCGAGCTGCTCGAATCGACCGACCAGGCGGAATCGCTTCGCGCGGTCGCGGACGCGCCGGCGCGGCCGCTGCGCGAGGTCCAGCTGCTCGCGCCGCTCGAGCCGCGCCAGGATTTCATCGCGCTCGGCCTGAACTACGTGCAGCACGTCGGCGAGAGCGCGGCGGCGACGCAGCAGTCGACGCCGCCGAAGCAGCCGATCCTCTTCGGCAAGGCGGCGACGAGCGTCATCGGCCCCGACGCCGAGATCCAATTTGATCGCGCGGTCACCAAAGAGGTCGACTGGGAGGTCGAGCTCGCGGTGGTCATCGGTCGCGCCGGCCGTGACATCGCGCGCAACGACGCGCTCGCCCACATCTTCGGCTACACCGTCGCGAACGACGTCTCCGCGCGCGACCTCCAGTTCCTCGACGGGCGGCAGTGGTACCGCGGCAAGAGCCTCGACACGTTCTGCCCGCTCGGTCCGTCGATCGTCACCCGCGACGATCTCGGCGACGCGAGCGGTCTGCGGCTGACCCTCCGCGTGAACGGCGTGACGAAACAGGACGCGTCGACCGACGAGCTGCTCTTCGGGATCGCCGAGATCGTCGCGAGCGCGTCCGAGGGCCGCACGCTACGACCGGGTGATGTGATCCTCACCGGAACGCCGGTCGGCGTCGGCTTCACGCGGACGCCGCCGGAATATCTCCGCGACGGCGACGTCGTCGAGGCGGAGATCGAACGCATCGGCGTCCTCCGCAATCGGGTGCGCGAGGTTTCAGCGGACCGCTAGAGGAAGACTCCGTTCCGCTCCCGGGCGATAAGCGCGTACCCGGAGGCGGGCACGAACTGGTGCGAGCCCTCGGCGATGAAGCTGAACCCCTTCTCGCGCATCGACCACTCGAGGTGCGCCTCGGTCTGCTTGTAGTCCATCGCGAAGCCAACCTTGTCGTCGCGGAACGATGCCGTCGAGAGGACGTTGTGCAGGTTCAGGCTCCACGAGACCGTTGACGGAACGGAGTCGCCGGGGATGCCCACGCCGTTGCCGAAGAGCGCGTTGTTGAGCGTGCCGTAATCGGCCATCGCGACGTTCGAAAGGCCGTAGTGGGCGACGCCCGCGTCGAAGTTCACCTCGACCGCGTGAGCGGGCGCGCGGAACGTCCAGAGGAGTCCGTCCCTGGTGATCCCGGGGTTGTTGTCGTGCAGCT
>VBFI01000011.1 GCA_005889275.1 Chloroflexota bacterium
CCTCGGCATCGAGGTGCCGCCGGAAGAGACCCTCGACATCCTGCGGCGGCTCCAGTTCACGGCCGCGGCCGACGGCGACACACTCGTCGCGACACCGCCGGTCGTCCGGACGGACATCGCGATCGCCGAGGACATCGTCGAGGAGGTCGGCCGGGTCGCTGGCTACGACCGGCTGCCGGTGCGCGTCCCCGACGGACCGCTGCCGCTCGCCGAGCGTCACCCGCTCGAGGAGTTCCGGGAACGAGCGCGCGACGCGCTCGTCGGCTTCGGGCTCCAGGAGATCGTCGCGTACTCGCTCATCGATCCGTCGTGGCTTCGGATGCTCACGGCGGACGGATCGTGCATCGCGCCCGATCCGCTGCGGGTAGTGAACCCGACGACCATCGCGCAATCGGTGGCGCGCCCGACGCTCCGCGCGAGCATGCTCGACACGGCGAGACGCAACATCCACAACCGCGGAAGCATCGCGATCTTCGAGATCTCCCCGGTCTACCTGCCGCGACGAGGCGACCTTCCCGAGGAGCGCATCACCGCGGCCATCCTCCTCACGGGAAACGCCGAACCTCCGAAGGACGGCGAGACGTGGCTCGTGCGTGAACGGACCTGGGACCTGCACGATCTCGATGGATTCGTACGCGGCCTCGCGGACCTTCTTCGCGTGGAGCATCCACGCGGCGAGGTCGTTCCGGCGCCGGGCCTTCACCCCGGTCGTTCGACCGGGCTCTCGGAGGATGGATCGACGCGCCTCGTGTCGGGGCAGCTGGACCCGCGGGTCGCCGAGCGGTGGCAGCTCCCTTCGGCGACGTTCGTGGCCGAGATCGACCTCGCCTGGTGGAAGCGGCACGCTCGTCCCGCGAGGGTGGCCCCTCCCTCCCGCTACCCGGCCGCCATCCGCGACATCGCCGTCGTGGTCGCGGATGCGACCCCGTATGCCGAGGTTGAGCGATCGATCCGCGCGGCCGCCGGTCCGGAGCTCGAAACGCTCAGCCTGCTCGACCTCTACCGGGGCGAGCAGGTGGGAGCGGGGAAGAAATCGTTCGCGTTCCGGCTCGTCCTGCGCTCGCCCGGCGGCACCCTCTCGGAAGCCGACGTCGAACGACTCACCAGACGAGTGACCGGGCGGCTTCAGCACGCGCTCGGTGCGACGATCCGGGAGTAGCGCGCCGGCCGTTGGTCTGACCGGCACTGAACCCGCGGGCGAGCAACCAGGTACCCAGATAGACTCCGCCACCATGCGCTAGGGAGGTGTGTGATCTAGTGGAGAAATCCGGCTACTGGCGTAGAGGGGCAACCCTCGCTGTCACCGCGATCATGGCACTTGCGGCCTGCAACCCGACCCCCGGCGGCACGACACCGAGCGCGAGCACGAGCGCCGCGCCTGCCGCCCAGCGTGGGGCGGGCGGCGTCCTCAACATCCTGTACTGGCAAGCGCCCACGATCCTGAATCCGCACCAGGCGACCGGAACGAAGGACAACGACGCGTCGCGTCTCGTTCTCGAGCCGCTTGCCTCGTGGGACAAGAACGGTCAACCGCTCGCGAACGGCCTCGCTTCGGAGATCCCGTCGGTGGCGAACGGCGGCGTGGCGAAGGACTTCACCAGTGTCACGTGGAAGCTTCGCACCGGCGTGAAGTGGTCCGACGGAACGCCGTTCAGCGCTGACGATGTCGTGGCGTCGTACACCTATCAATGCGACGAGAAGTCAGCGACGTCGACCTTCGACGTTTGCGACGGCGTGAAGAGTGTCACCGCGAAGGACCCGAACACCGTCGTGGTGACCTACGCGGCGTCGCAGCCCTTCTACTTCCAGTGGGGCGTCGGCTTCAACAGCCCGATCCTGCAGAAGGCGCAGTACGCGAACTGCCTCGGCGCGAAGGCGAAGGACTGCCCGGCGGACCTCAAGCCGATCGGCACGGGCCCGTACAAGGTCAACACCTTCAAGCCCGGCGACACGGTCCAGTACGACCTGAACGAGAACTTCCGCGACCCGAACAAGCCGTTCTTCAAGAGCGTGAACTTCAAGGGTGGCGGGGACGCCGCCTCCGCCGCGCGCGCCGTCTTCCAGACGGGCGACGTGGACTACGGCTGGAACCTTCAGGTCGAAGCTTCGGTCCTGAAGCCGATGGCCGCGAACAGCACCCTCGCGCGGCTCCTCACGGCGTACGGCTCGAGCGTCGAGCGTCTCCTCCTCAACTTCGCCAACCCGGACCCGGCACTCGGAGACAAGCGCGGCGAGCCTGACACGAAGCACCCGTTCTTCAGCGACATCCACGTGCGCCGCGCGCTGGCCATGGCGACCGACCGCGGCAGCGTCGCGACGCAGCTCTACGGAGACGGTCTCGCGGGCAAGGCGACCTGCAACCTGCTCACCGCCCCCGAGCCGATGAACTCCAAGAACACGGACTCACTGGACGTTTGCAAGTTCGACCTCGCGGCGGCGAACAAGGAGCTCGACGACGCTGGTTGGGCGAAGGGATCCGACGGGATCCGCGCCAAGGGCGGCGTCAAGCTGAAGATCCTCTACCAGACGACCGTGAACAGCGTTCGTCAGAGCACCCAGGCGATCATGAAGGCGAACTGGGAGAAGGTCGGCTTCTCCGTCGAGCTCAAGAGTGTTCCGGCCGCGACGTTCTTCACGAACACGTCGCCGGACGGGGCGAACCACTTCTGGGCTGACGTGGAGATGTTCACGAACAGCGGCGACCCCGACCCGACCTCGTACCTGTCGTCGACCGCTTCGTGCAAGCAGGCCGCCGGCAAGGCGAACAACTGGAACTTCGGCAACTACATGCGTTACTGCAACGCGGACTACGACAAGATCATCGACCAGCTGCGGACCGAGACCGACTCGGCCAAGCGCAACCAGCTGGCGATCCAGGCGAACGACATTCTCACGAAGGACGTCGCGGTGATCCCGCTGATCACCCGTGTCGCTCCGACCCCGGATGGCGTGTCCAAGGCCCTCAAGGGCGTTGACCCGTCCCCGTGGGACTCAGCGATGTACAACATCGCCGACTGGTCCAAGTAACTCGCGGAGCGGTGCTACGGTAGTGCGGTGGAAACCCTCCACCGCACTACCAGCGCCGCGGTGAGGGGATAGCGATGGGTCGCTACGTCGTCAGGCGTCTGCTCATCGCGATTCCAACGCTTCTCGTCATCAGCTTCGTGATCTACGCGATCCTCGCGCTCGCTCCGATCGATCCGCTCTCACAGTTCGGCGCCGACCCGCGCGTGCCGGCGGAAGTGCGCGAGCGCATCCGTGACAGCCTCGGGCTCAACCAGCCCTGGCCGCTGCGCTACGTGAAGTGGGTCACGGCGATGTTCCGCGGCGACTTCGGCGTGTCGTTCATGAGCCACTCGTCCGTCGGCGACCTCATCGCGCAGCGCCTTCCGAACACGCTCGCCGTGGTGGGCGTGGCCTACATCCTCGGCGTCCTCATGGGGATCCCCGTCGGGATGATCTCGGCGATCAAGCGGTACTCGTTCTTCGACCACGCCGCGACGACCCTCGCGTTCATGGGTTTCTCGGTGCCGACCTTCTTCACCGGTCTCCTGCTCATCATCATCTTCGGCATCAAGCTCCGCTGGTTCCCGTTCATCTACAGCTCGACGCTGCAGGTCCACGACCTCGCGTCGCTCGGCCAGCAGATCAAGCAATCGATCATGCCGATCACCGTCCTCGCGCTCTTCGACGTCGCGACGATCGCGCGATATGTGCGAGCCGAGATGCTCGAGCACCTTCCGCTCGACTACGTGCGAACCGCGCGGGGAAAGGGCCTCATGGAGCGCTTCGTGGTGCTGCGGCACGTCCTTCGGAACAGCCTCATTCCGGTGGTGACGCTCGTCGCCCTCGGCGTGCCGGCCGTCTTCGGCGGCGCGATCGTGACCGAGCAGGTCTTCCGTGTTCCGGGTATCGGTGAGCTGCTCGTGACCTCGATCGGGAACGGCGACATCCCCGTCGTCGCGACCGTGGTCTTCATCTTCGCGGTGCTCGTGGTGCTCTTCAACCTGCTCGCGGACATCCTCTACGCGGTCCTGGATCCCCGGATCCGCTACAGCTAATGGCGACCACCGAGGCCCGGCTCACCGCGACGACGGTGAAGGCGAACATGCTTCGCCCGCCGCGCTCCCTCTGGAGCGACGCGTGGTACCAGTTCAGGCGCCACCAGCTCGCCATGGCCGGGCTCATCGTGCTTTCGTTCCTCATCATCGCGACCCTCGTCGGCCCCTATGTCTGGCCGACCAAGATGGACGCGATCGACTTCGCGCAGTCGCTGCAGGGGCCATCCGCCGACCATCCGTTCGGCACCGACGACCTGGGCCGGGACATCTTCGCGCGCTCGCTCTGGGGTGGACGCGTCTCGATCGCGGTCGGCCTGACCGCGGTGATCATCGCGATCACGCTCGGAATGACGATCGGCTCGCTCGCGGGCTACTTCGGCCGGCTCGACAACCCGCTCATGCGGCTCACCGATCTCTTTCTCTCGCTCCCGATCCTGCCGCTCCTGCTGATCATCATCTATCTCTTCCGCGACACGTTGCGGGCGATGTTCGGGCCCGAGGTCGGGATCTTCATCATGATCGTCACGGTCATCGGGGTCCTGCAATGGATGCCGGTGGCCCGGCTCGTTCGCGCGCAATTCCTCTCGCTCAAGCAGAAGGAGTTCGTCGAGGCCGCGCGCGCCGTCGGCGATCCCGACTCGCGAATCATCATCAAGCACATCATCCCGAACGTCCTGTCGCCGGTCCTCGTCGCCGCGACCATCGGGGTCGGCGGCGCGATCCTCACCGAGTCGACGCTGTCGTTCCTCGGCCTCGGATTCCCGCCGGACGTCCCGACGTGGGGGCGGCTCCTCTACGACGCTACGAACTTCATCGAGATCGCGCCGCACTGGGTGCTGTTCCCGGGCTTCCTCATCTTCATCACCGTCCTTTCGATCAACTACGTGGGTGATGGACTTCGGGACGCGCTCGATCCGCGAAAGACCGGCTAGCGCGAGGAACGGCCTAACCGCGACGCGCGAGCGGGTCCTCGGGCGGCGGCTGCCGCGTTCGTTCTACGCCCGCCCGACCGCGCGAGTGGCGCGCGAGCTCCTCGGCAAGATGCTCGTCTACGATGGCCCGCAGGGCCGGCGCGCGGCGCTGATCGTCGAGGTCGAGGCATACCTCGGGGCGCGCGACCCGGCGTCGCACGCGTACCGGGGACCGACCGTGCGTACCGCGCCGATGTTCGGCCAGCCTGGAAGGAGCTACGTGTACTTCGTATACGGGATGTACTACTGCTTGAACGTCGTCACCGAGCGGACCGGAGTCGCCGGCGCGGTCCTCCTCCGCGGGGCCGAACCCATCGCCGGGGTGGGCGATGACCCCCGCGGGCTCGCCGGTCCGGGGAAGCTTGCGCGCGCGTTCGGCCTGACGACGGCACACACCGATCTCGACCTTACGAGTTCGCCGCTCTCCATCCGCGACGGACCGGCCCTGCCGGCGTCGCGAGTCGCGCGAGCGACCCGCATCGGTCTCGCCGAGCACGCGACGACCCTCAAGCCGTGGCGGCTGTACGTGCGGGGCTCGCCCGGAGTCTCGAGGCCGTGAACGAAGGCGCGCTCGCGCGGCTCGAGTTTCCGGCGATCCGGCGCCTTCTCGCCGACCGCACCGCGTTCGCGCCGGGCCGCGAGCTTGCCGAGGCGCTCCACCCGACGACGGACCTCCGCGAGGCGGAGCGGCTTCAGGACGAGACCGCGGCAGCGCGCGCGCTCCTCCGCGCGAGCCCCTCCGCCGGACTTCGCGGGGCGCGCGACATCCGAGACGCGCTCAGGCGCGCGCGGCTCGGTGGGGCGCTCGACCCCGAACAGCTTGTCGCCGTCGCGGACACGGTCCGCGCCGCGGACCGCCTCTTCGGGGACGTCCATCCGTACCCGCCGCTCGCGGCCCGCACGCGGTACGCGCGGCCGCCGACCGATCTCGCGGCCGCGGTCGAGAACGCGATCGGGCCGACCGGCGACGTGCTCGATCGCGCGAGCGCCCGACTCGGCTCGCTCCGCGGAGACCTCCGCGCGGCGCAGGCCCGGCTCCAGCAGCGCCTCGACGGGCTCGTGCGCTCGCCCGAGCTCACCCGCGTCCTGCAGGACCCGATCGTCACCCAGCGCGGCGGACGGTATGTCGTGCCGGTGAAGGCCGAGCACCGCGCGGCGGTGAAAGGCATCGTTCACGACCAGTCCGCGAGCGGCCAGACCGTGTTCATCGAGCCGCTCGAGATCCTCGAGGCGAACAACGCGCTCCGTGAGGCCGAGCTTGCCGAGCGCGTCGAGGTGCAGCGGATCCTCGAGGACCTTTCCCGGCGCGTCGAGCGGGCGGGTGAAGACCTCGACGCGGTGACGACCGCCCTCGCGGCGATCGACCTGGTGCTCGCGAAAGCGCATCTGGCCGAGAGCCTCGAGTCGACCCGCCCGGACCTGAACGCCGAGGGCCTCCTCGACATCATCCAGGCGCGGCATCCGCTTCTCGTCGAGCAGGGGAGCGTCGTCGGGATCGACGTCCAGCTCGGCGGCGATTTCCGCGTGCTCGTCGTGACCGGCCCGAACACCGGCGGCAAGACGGTCACGCTCAAGACGATCGGCCTGCTCACGCTGATGGCCGCGGCGGGCCTGCAGCTGCCCACCGCCGCGCACAGCCGCGTACCGGTCGTGCGTCGCGTCTTCGCGGACATCGGCGACGAGCAATCGATCGCGCAGTCGCTCTCGACGTTCTCGTCGCATCTGCGCAACGTCGTCGCGACCCTCGCCGACGCCGAGCGGGGCGACCTCGCGCTCCTGGACGAGGTCGGGGCGGGGACGGACCCCGATGAAGGCGCGGCGCTCGCGATGGCGGTCCTCGAGACGCTGCTCGAGCGCGGCGTGCTCGTCGCGGCAACGACGCACTACCCCGAGCTGAAGGCCTTCGCCCTGAGCACTCCCGGCGTCCGCAACGCGAGCATGGAGTTCGATCCGGACACCCTGCGCCCGACCTTCCGCCTCCATCTCGGATTGCCGGGTGCGTCGAACGCGTTCGCGATCGCCGAGCGCCTCGGTCTCGAGCGGTCCGTGCTCACGCGGGCGGACGCCCACCTCTCCGAGCTGCACCGGTCCCTCGAACGCACGCTCCGCGAAGCGGAACGGGAGCGGACCGAGCTCGCGACGGCACTCGAGACCGCACGCGTCGCGGAGGCCGACGCCGCACGTGCGGCGGGTGAGGCCGAAGGTGACGCCGCGCGGATCCGCGACGACGCGGCGCGCGCGCTACGCCGCGCCCGCGCCGAGGCCGACGAGCTGCTGCTGCAGGCACGCCGCGCGCTCCGTCAGGCGGAGGAGGCCCGCGATCGCGCGGCCAAGCGCAACCTCGTCGAGGACGCGCGCGCCGCGCTCGCCGAGGCGGAGACGGCGAGAGCCGCGTCCGCTCCCACGGAACCCCGGATGACGGCGGCGATCCCCATCGCGGTGGGTGCCCCCGTGCTCATCGACGGGGTTTCGGAGCCGGGCACGCTCCTCTCGGTCGATGACCGCGGGATGGCCGACGTCGCGGCCGGAGCGCTACGTCTCCGCGTGCCCGCGGCGCAGCTCCGACCGGCCCGCGAGAGCGAAGCGGCGCCGCGGTCGGATCGGCCGGTGATCCGCGGGTCGGCACCGAGCGTCCCGCTCCAGCTCGACCTGCGAGGAGCCCGAGCCGAGGAGGCGCTCGCGGTGCTCGACCGCTACCTCAACGACGCGGCCGTCGCGGGCGTCGAGCGGATCCGCATCGTGCACGGGAAGGGCACCGGGGCGCTCCGCGCTGCCGTGCGCGCGGCCCTCGCCGAGCATCCGCTCGTCCGCGAGCACGAGCCGGCCGGACCCGGCGAGGGCGGCGACGGCGCGACCATCGTCCGCCTCTAGCTAGAGCAGCCGCCGCATCTCCACACCGATGTGCGCGAGGTCCCCGAAGAGTGAAGCGCGGTCCCGATCGAGGAGCCCGAGGTCGGCGAGCGCGACCGCGAGGTTGGGGTGGATCTCGATCTCGCGCGGCCGGGCCCACAGCACCGCTCCGTTCAGCTCGGCGACCGCCGACCCTTCGAGCTCGCCTCCTCGATAGAGATGCACGAGGTAGTGAAATCGCGGCCCGGCGACGCTGCGGACCTCGTACAGCGCGACGAGCCGCAGCTCGCCGGCGCGGTAACCGGTCTCCTCGCGCAGCTCGCGACGGGCGGCGTCCTCCACCCGCTCGCCATCCTCGACGTTGCCACCCGGCAGGAGCCAGGCGCCCATGAAGGGTCCGGCGGTCTGCTTGACGACGAGGATGCGACCCGCTGGGTCGACGCAGGCGACGACCGCGCTCGCGCGCGGTCCGCGGCTCAACGCGATTCGCGGGTCGGAGTGGGTAGCGGCGTGGGGGTGGTGCGTCCGGGCGGCAAAGATGGCCCGCGGCTCGGGCTGGGTGACGGGCTGGGCGACGGCGACGGCGTCGGACAGGGATCCGGGCTCACGAGGTTCCAGGTGTAGCGGCCGTACGAGCGGAGGCCGGCGTTGGCGTCCCGGATCCACTGGTCGGTGTACCGCTGCCAGGCCGCGGGCGCCCGCGGATCCTGGATCTTCATCGCGACCTTCGTGGTGCCGATCGGACTCGGGCATCCTTGCACGTACCAGTCGTCGACCTTCGCCGGCTGCGTCCCTCGCACGAAGATCTCCTGCGTCGAGAAGGGCGTCAGGTTCGACGGAAGGAGACCGGAGCCGTACCCGCCGAAGTCGCCAGGGGCGCTGACGACGTTGGCGGTCACGATGTTCGACGGCTTCTGCCAGTCGGTCGCCGGGAAACCCGAGAAGATCTCGCGCATGTAGTCGCGCCAGAGCTGGCCCGGGCCGATGGCGCTCGAGAAGTCACGTGAGCTCATGAGCTCCCCGTTGCTGTTGCCCATCCAGACGCCGGTGACGAGGGTCGGGGTGAACCCGACCGCGTAGACGTCCTTCAGGTTGTCCGTCGTGCCGGTCTTGAGGCCGGCGGGCCGGCCGATGTTCGTGAAGCTCGTGAAGATGATCGAGTGGGTCGTCGTGTCCTTCAGCATGTCGACCATCACGTAGGCGACGCCGGCGTCGACGACGCGCTTCTGCTCGAAGTCCTTGTGCTCCCACACGACGTTCCCGCGCGAATCCTCGACCTTCATGATGTAGGTCGGCGCGACGTGGACGCCGAGGTTCGCGACGGTCCCGTAGGAGTTCGCCATGTCGATGAGCTTCACCTCCTTGGCGCCGAGGGTGAGCGAGAGGCCGACGGTCTGGGGGTCGATCGGCGTGGTGATGCCGAGGTCGTGCGCGGTCTGGATCGTGTCTTCAACGCCGGAGTACTCGGCGAGGAAGCGCACCGCGGGAACGTTCCGCGATTCGCGGATCGCCTGCCGCATGGTGATCGGCCCGTGGTACTGCAGGTCCGCGTTCTCCGGGCAGTAGCCGCAGGCCGACGGGCTCATCGCCGTGGGGCTCGCCTTCCCGTCGAAGTCGGTCCGCGCGTCGACCACGACCGTCGCCGCGGTCGCGCCCTTCTTCAATGCGGTGAGGTAGTTGAACATCTTGAAGCTCGATCCCGGCTGCCGGACGCCGATTCCCGCCACGTCGAATTGGCCCTGCACCCGCGGATCGTCGCGGTTGTAGTAGTCGACGGAGCCGACGTATGCGAGCACCTCGCCCGTGCGTGTATCGAGCGAGACGAGCGCGGCGTTCCACACGTTGCTCCTGTGCAGGCGCTCGACGGCATCCTTCACCTGCTGCTCCGCCGACTGCTGGAGCCGCATGTCGAGCGTCGTCGTCACCTTGTAGCCGCCGCGGGTCACCGCGGCTTCGTTGCCGCCCAGGATCGCGGCGAGCTGGTTGCGCACCTGGAAGACGAAGTGCGGTGCCTCGATCGTGGTCGACTGCGGGCCCGCGACGGTGATCCCTTCCTTGTCAGCGGCGTCGGCCTGCGCCTGGGTCACCGCGCCGATGTCCACCATCTGACCAAGTACGTAGGCGCGGCGGTCCTTCGCGCGGTCGAGGTTCTCCGCCTGCGTCGGGTCGAGGACCGACGGCGCCTGCGGCAGTCCGGCGAGGAGCGCGGCCTCGGCGAGCGTGAGCTTCGAGAGGTCCGACTTGCCGAAATACGTCTGGGCCGCCGCCTTCACGCCGTACGCCTGGTTGCCGTAGTAGATCTGGTTGAAGTAGAGCTCGAGGATCTGCTGCTTCGAGTACGTCCGCGTCACCTCGACCGCGAGGATGCCCTCGCGGATCTTCCGCGACAGGGTGACCTCGCCACCGACGATCCGCTGCTTCACGAGCTGCTGCGTGATGGTCGACGCGCCACCCTGACCCGAGCCCCGATTCGTCAGGTCCGCGAAGACCGCGCGCGCGATGCCGAGCACGTCGACCCCGGGGTTGGTCCAGAAGGTCTTGTCCTCGGCGGCGACGGTCGCGTCGACGAGCACCTGCGGGATCTGGTCGTAGGTGACGATCTCACGCCGCTCCTCCTCGAACTGGTAGAGGAGCCGCTCTCCGGTGCGGTCGTACACGCGGGTCGACTGTGCGAGCGGGTCTTTGGCGAGGTCCTGGGGGCTCGGGAGATCGGCGGTGAAGTAAGCGAACGCGGCGATGGTGCCGAAGAGGCCGAGCCCGACGACCGCGAAAAGGACGCCAAGGAGCCCGGACGGCAGCACGAGGCGCCACCCACCGACCGGACCGCCGCCCCGGTCCCGCCTGCCTCGATATGCGCCGCGCCGGAGCGCGTGGTCGTACGTGATCTTGGATCGCGCGATGCGTCCATGGTAAGGGCGCCCGAACGTATCCTGTGACCGTGCCGGCACGACCTTCAGAACGCGAGATCGACGAATTCCTCACGCGCGCGATGAGCCAGGTGATCGTGAAGGACGATCTCGCCACGCAGTTGCGCTCGGGCGAGCGTCAGCTTCGTATCAAGCAGGGGTTCGACCCGACGCGTCCGAACCTGCACATCGGTCATGCCGTCGGCCTGCGCAAGCTCAAGCGCTTCGCCGAGTGGGGGCACGAGGTCGTGATCATCGTCGGCGACTGGACGACGCAGATCGGCGACCCCACCGGACGCGACGAGGCGCGGCCGACGATCTCGCACGAGCAGGTGCTGGAGAACGCTCGGACCTACCTCGAACAGTTTCACAAGATCGTCCCGCGCGAGGGGGTCCGCATCGTCATGCAGAGCGAGTGGTTCGGAAAGTTCGGGCTCGGCGACGTCATCCGCCTCGCGGCCCGGTTCACGACTCAGCAGATGCTCGCGCGCGAGGAGTTCCGCAAGCGGCTCGAGAAGAAGACGCCGATCCCGATCAAAGATCTCCTCTATCCGCTGCTGCAGGCCTACGACTCGGTCGCGATCGAAGCCGACGTCGAAGTCGGCGGCACGGATCAACTCTTCAACATCCTCGCGGGCCGCGAGCTTCAGGAGCAGATCGGGCAGCCTCCGCAGAGCGTGTTCATCACGCAGATGCTGGAGGGGCTCGACGGCCAGGTGATGAGCAAGTCGAAGCCGACGACGGGGATCTGGCTCACGGATCCGCCGACCGAGGTTTACGGGAAGGTCATGTCCATCGAGGACAAGCTCATGGCCCACTACTTCGAGTGGGGGACGGAGCTCCCGCTCAAGCAAGTGCGCGCGACGCTCGACGCGATCGGCCGCAAGGAGCTCCATCCCCGGGAGGCGAAGCGGCTGCTCGCGCGGACGATCACCGCGGAGCTCCACTCCGTCGCCGCGGCGGAGGAGGCCGAGCGCGAGTTCGACCGCGTGCACAAAGACCGCGAGGCGCCGGAGGACATCGAGGTCCGCGAGGTCGCGGTGGACGGCGCGAAGGAGGTCCCGATCGTGGACCTGCTCGTGCTCGCGAAGCTGAAGCCGAGCAAGGCGGAAGCGCGGCGTGTCGTACAGCAGGGGGGCGTGAAGGTGAATGGCCAAAGGGCCGGGATCGACACGGCCGTGCTCGTCGCCGGCGAACCACCGACGGTGCAGGTCGGCAAGCGCGGCTTCGCGCGCATCCGCTTCCGGTGACGATCGCGAAGCCGATCGTCGCGGTCGTCCCGTTCGGCGCGCGGGGGCGGGACGGGCGCGCGGGCGCGGTGGGCCGCCAGCTCGCGCGGCGGCTCGTGGATCGGTTCGCCGGCAGCCCCGACGTCGAGCTCCGCCCGGTCTTCCTCGTGGCCATGGGCGAGACGAAGGCCGAAGCCGGCTACCTCATCTTCGGGTCGACCCCTGATGCCGCGCTCGCGGCGAGCTACGGCCGGTCGCTCGGGACGACCCACGCGCTCACCGGCCTCTATCACGACGAGGAGCCGGGACGCGCCCTCACGCTGACCCTCGTGAGCGTCGCGGACGACCGGCCTGTCGCGGAGCGCGAGCTCGCCATCGCGCCAGGCCGTTTGCCGGACGTCGAGGGTGACCTCGCCGAGTGGCTCGGCGGCGCCCTCGGCATCACCGCCCCGGCGGGCCCGCCGCCGGCCGCGAACGAGACCGCGTACCGGGCACTCCTCGACGGTCTCGACGAAGAGGTCAACGCGACACTCCTGCGGAGCGGCGATCCCGCCGCCGAACGGAGCGCTCGATCGCGGGCGTTCGCCGCCTTCGCCGCGGCCCTCCGTGCGGACCACGAGGCGACGGCGGCCGAGGAGCGGATCCTCGTGCTTGCCGCGGAATCGATCGAGCGCGGCGACGAGGAGCGCGCCGCGCGAGCGCTCGAGGACGTGGTGGAGGTGCGGCCGACCTCGTGGCGCGTGAACTACCTGCTCGGCCAGCTGCGCATCCAGATCGGCGAGACCAGTGGAGCGATCGTGGCGCTCGAGCACGCGAACGCGCTGCGCCCCCTCGGCGGCGAGGACCTCGTCGTGCTCGCCGAGCTCTATCTCGCGGCGGACGCGCCCGGCCAGGCCGCGTCGCACCTCCGGCGAGTCGGGGCGGAGAGCGGGGCCTACGGGCGGGCGCAGGAGCTTCTCGGCCTGCTGGCGCTCGGTCGGAACGACGTCGGCACGGCCCGTGCGCACTTCGAGCGTGCGGCCGGTGCCGGGACGCTCGGCGCGCGGCTCCACCTGGCGCGCACGGCGATCGCGGAGGGTGACCTCGAAAGGGCGAAAGCGGAGCTCGGCGCGATCGTCGCGGGGAACGCACCGCCGGAGATCACCGCGCAGGCCCGCCGCCTCATCCTCGGGGTCGCGCGTCCCGATCTCGAAGCCGACCTCGAACGGGCGGGACGGTCCGCGCTCTCGGCCGATGGGCCCGCGCTCGACGAGGCGCGTGCCGCGTTCGAGCGGATCGTCGCGTTCGACGCCGAGCTTTGGGAGGCGCATTTCGGGATCGGCCTGATCGCGCGCCGCAGAGACGACCACGCCGCGGCGGCCCGCGCGTTCCGGCGGGTGCTCGAGCTCTCGCCCGACCAGCCGGACGCGCTGCACGAGCTGGGCGTCGCGCTACTCGCGTCGGGTGCGGAGGGGGAGGCGCTGCGCGTGCTCGATCAGGCGGCCACGCTGCGTCCGAAGGACGCCGGCTATCTCGCCGACGCGGGCTTCGCCCACCTGCGAGCCGGCGAGCTCGATGCCGCCCGCGAGCGGCTTCGTCTGGCGACGTCGATCGACGCGGAGGACCCGCTCACGCGCTCATATCTGGCTGAGCTCGAGCGCGCCGAGGCGGCGGTCGGGAAACCGAACTGAACGCAGCCCAGAAGCGTGTGGTCGTGCTGGGCGGCGGATTCGCCGGGCTGCACCTCATCCGCAGGCTCGAGCGCCGTCTTGGGCCCGGCGAGGTGGAGCTGACCCTGGTCGATCGTCAGAACTACCACCTGTTCACGCCGCTCCTCTATCAAGTGGCGACCGGGGAGCTTCCGCCGCATGCCGTCGCGTACCCGCTGCGCGATGCGACGGCGCCGGCGGGCTTCCGCTTCGTGGAGCACGCGTTCAACGTGAAGTGGCTCTCCGACGGCGAGCGCCTGCGGCGTCACGTGCTCGACACGTTCGAGGACGCGGCGACCGAGTCCGACCCCGCGAAGCGGCGCGAGCTGCTCACGTTCATCATCGTCGGCGCGGGCCCCGTCGGAGTCGAGCTCGCGAGCTCGCTGCGTGACCTCATGGACCACACGCTTCGGCGCATCTATCCGACGATCGACTTCCGGCGCGAGGTCACGATCCACCTGCTCGACAGCGCCGACCGGGTCATCCAGCAGATGGACGTCCGCCTCTCGCGCATCGCGATGAAGCGTCTCGCGTCGCAGCGGGTCAACGTCGTCCTCCGCACGCCGGTCTCGGAGATCGCGCAGAACTGCGTCCGGACGAAAGACGGCGTGGAGCTTCGTGGCCGGACGATCGTCTGGTCCGGCGGGGTGAAGGCGAACCCGCTCCTCGAGAAGGTCGCCCTCCCGAAGGCCAAAGACGGCCGCATGCTCGTCGACGAGTTCTTTCGCGCTTCCGGTCGCGACGACGTGCTCGCGCTCGGCGATGCGGCGTATTTCGAGCATGCCGGCAGGCCGCTTCCGCTCCTCGCCCAGGTCGCCGTGCTCGAGGCCCCGGCGGCGGCGCGCAACATCGAGGCGCTCGTGCGTGGCGAGCCGCTCGCCCCGTTCGTCTACAAGCGCAAGGGCGATCTCGTCGCGCTCGGGCGGCGCGCGGCGGGCGCCGAGCTCGCCGGGCTTGGCGGGATCGTCATGGGCGGGCTACCCGCGTGGACCGTCTGGCGCGCGAACTACCTCATGCAGCTCCTGGGCGCGCGCAACCGCGGCACCTTGCTCGTCGAGTGGGTGCTGTCCTATTTTGCCGGGCGCCTCGTGGCGAACACCCCGTGAGCGAAGAGCGTGACGCGGTCTTCCGCAGGCTCGACGCGGTGGCCGCCGAGGCGGCGGCGCTCGCCCGAGCGCTCCCGCCCGCCGCGGGAGGCCTGGCGAGCGCCTCCGAGGGCTGGCCGCTCGTCATCGTCGCCTATCACATCGGCCTCGGTCTGCACCGGCAGGCCGGGTTCATCGCCCGGGCGCTGACCGGGGAGCGGCCGTTCATCTTCGCCTGGGAGCCGACGCATGAGCTGAACGCGGTCATGGCTCGCGACCACGCGACCCTGTCAAAAGACGAGGCGGCCTCCGCGATCGAGGAGGGCCTCGCCCGGCTGCGCGCGATCGCGAGTCGGATGAACGAGGACGCGTGGTCGCGGGAGGTCTTCGAATACGAAAACCGCCGCCGCTCGGCGGACGTGGTCCTGCGGCGGATCGTGCTGCCGCACGCCGCCGAGCATCTTGCGAGCATGCGGCGCACGCTGTCGCCGGAAACGGGCGCGAGGTGAGCTTCCTCGAGCGGGCGCTCTATCACCAGATCCACCCGGCCAAGCTCTTCGCCGATTTCGCGACCGCCCTCATCGCGATCGACCTCTTCTGGCGGCACGACCTCTACGCCGGGCT
>VBFI01000012.1 GCA_005889275.1 Chloroflexota bacterium
CGCTCGTGCTCGTCCCCTTCGCCTTGACGGAGCTCGGGCAGCCGCTTCACTGGACGCTCGAGAGCCTTCTCGCGTTCGGCTATCTCGTCGTGTTCGGCTCATGCGTCGGTCTGGTCCTCAACCTGTGGCTCTACCGAAAGCTCCGTCCGACGACGGCGTCGCTCACGCAGGTGCTGATCCCCGCGCAGGCCATCCTCATCGGCACCCTCTGGCTTGGCGAGCCAGTCGGCGTCCGCATGCTTGGCGGCGCGGCCCTCGTCGTGACGGCGGTCGTGCTCAACGCGATGGTCGGGGGCCGTCCGGCCGCGCCGCCGCTCGCCGAAGCGCCCGCGGCCGCGAAATAGCCGCGATCGAACACATACGACGCTGACGTAGTATGTAGGGCGAGCCTACGACCCTACCGTCGTAGATCGGGCGGTGCCGAGTGGCCATCGAAGACTGGGACCTGAACCTCTTCACGAGCGACCCGACGCTCCTCGAGCGTTCGGGCGATGAGGAGTACGAGCGTGCCGCGGCGGCGCTCGAGCAGCTCGCCGATCCGCGACGTCTCCGCCTTCTCCACGCGCTCGCCGTCGGCGAGGAGACCGCGCAGCGTGCCGCGGTGTGGGCGGGCCTCGAGCAGGGCTACGCCGAGCGCGAGCTCGCCGCTCTCGCGCTCCTCGGCATCGTCGAGCGCCGCGACGGCCCGCACGGACCGGTCTACGTGCCGCGCGACGGGCATCTCGTCGTGCAGGTCCACGTCGCGCTCGCGCACGGGCGCGAGTCGCGAGCGGATCAGCACCCGCGCCTCATGCGACGGCGCGCGCCCGTGACCGTCCGAGGCCGCCGCGCGGGATAATCGTGGCGTGGGTCGCCCGGACCTCCGCCGCCTACGACGTCCCGAGAAGGGCGAGGACAAGTTCCTCGGACCCCTCGAAGCCGAGGTCATGGACCGCCTCTGGAAGCGCCGGTCGGCGACCGTCCGCGACATCGTCGGCGATCTCGCACGCTCGCGCGAGCTGGCCTACACGACGGTGATGACCATCATGGTCCGCCTCAACGAAAAGGGTCTCCTCGAGCGCACGCGTGAGGGCAAGACCTACCTCTACCGTCCCTCGTTCACCCGCGAGCAGCACCGCGCCCGCCTCACCCGCGATCTGGCTCGCGGCCTCGTCGCGGAGTTCGGCGACGCCGCGCTCGCCGCATTCACCGCCGAGCTCGACACCGTCGACGCGCCGCACCGCGCGGAGCTTCGGAGGCTCGCGCAGAAGGGCTCTCGTGGCGCGCGCTGATCGCGCCTTCGCCGTCCTCATCGGGCTCGCCTTCGCGTCGAGCGCGATCCTGATCGCGCTCCTCCTCACGCTCGCGCCCCGCGTCGAGCAGCTCGCCGCCCGCGGGGCCGAGGACACTTCGGACCTGGTCGCCGCGCTGGTGCTCGTCCTGGCGACGTGCGGGATCTCCCTTGGCCTCGCGACGCTCTTCCGCCAGCTCGTCGCGACTGCCGCGCTCATCCGCTCCCTCGTCGCGCGGAAAGTCCGCCTGCCCGCACGGGTGCGGCTCGCCGCCGCCGGTCTCGAGCTCGACGGGCGCATCGACGTCGTCGCCGACGAGCGCCCATTCTCGTTCTGCTACTGGTTCCTTCGACCCCGGATCTGTCTCTCCACCACCCTCGTCGAGCGTCTCGATCGCGACGAGCTCCGCGCGGTCCTGCTCCACGAGCGCTATCACCTGCGCCACCGCGATCCTTTGCGTCTGGTCGTCGCGCGCTACTTCGCCGCGGGCCTCTACGTGGTCCCGGTCGTCGACGAGCTCGTCGCGTTCTACACGCTGCAGAAGGAGATCGCCGCGGATGAGGACGCGGTCCGCGCGCATGGCGGGGTGAGGCCGCTCGCGAGTGCGCTGTACAAGCTCCTCCCGGATGCCGACGACGTCTCCCTCGGGCTGCTCGTCCCGGTGAGCTCACTCTCGGTCGCCGAAGCGCGTATCGAACAGCTCGTGACCGAACGACCTCTCGCGCTCGCCCTCTCGCCGGTCTCCGTCGCGTTGTCCGCGGGCGCGCTCGTCGCCGCCGGGGTGCTCGTCGCGGTCCAGGGCGGGGCGAGCCTGGCGTTCGAAGCGCTCCCGCCGCTCGTCGCGGTACCCGGTCTGCTCATCGGTCCAGCGAGCCTGCTCTTCGCGGCGGCGATCGACGGCGGCCTCCACCAGCTCCGCCCGCAGCTCCAGCGCTCTTAGCCCGGGTTAGCCTTGCTTTACTTCCCTCAGACCGCAGCGCAGAGTGATACGCGCGGGTCCCGGTTTATTTGCCGGTGGGGTCGGGAGGAACCCACCGAATGTCGATCCGTCGCCTTATCCAAATCGTTGCATTCTTGAGCGCACTCGCATTCGCGTTCGCCGCACCAATCACCAGCAACACGGCCTATGCGTGCGACCCCGAGGGTAGCCCCGGCCACTGCTAAGCAACCCTGGTCGCCGCAGCGGCCGACCGAGACATGCGGGCAGCTGGGCCCGCGGACCCCGACCGGCACCGCCCCGGTCTCGGCCCCCAGGAGCAAGGTAAAGGTAAATTTGACGGGGGCCGTGAGCATCCGTAAAGTGCCGCCCGTGGCAGAGGTGCGGTCCCCGATGGTCGCCGACGTCGGCGCGCGCATCCGATCGCTCCGGACCGCCAAGGGCATGACCCAGGCCCAGCTCGCCGAACCGAACTACACGAAGGCGTACATCTCGATGCTCGAATCCGGACGGACGCGCGCGTCGATGAAAGCACTCGAGCACATCGCCGGTGTCCTCGGCGTGAAGCCCGCGGATCTCCTCGGTGGCGCCCCGACCCCGTCCGCCCCGCAGTTCACGCTCCTCGAGGCTCGCCGCCTCACCGAGGAGGGCGCGGCGCAAGCCGCGATCACCCTTCTCGTCGATCTCGAGGACGGCCTCACCGCCCAGGATCAGCTGGTGCGCCTGCGCTACCTCGCCGCCGCGTACAACTCCATCGGACAACCGAAGCAGGCCTTCCCGCTCATCGAGCGCGCGCAACGCATGGCGGATCTGCTCGGCCAGGAGGAGGAGCAGGTCCGCGTCAAGGGAGTGCTCGCCGCGGCCTACATGCGGACGTACGCGTACGAGGATGCCGCGAGGATCCTCCGCGAGTGCGTGAAGGCGTGCGACGACGGGCTGCTGAACGATCCGCCGTTCCACTTCCGTCGGCTCGTGGACCTCGCGATCGCGCTCGGCAACCAGCGCAAGTCGAAAGAGGCGCTCGCGGTGTATGAGCGGGCGATCGAGCTCTCCGATCAATTCGGAGACCGGCTCTCCCTCGCGCACCTCTACGCGGGACTCGCGAAAGCGCAGCACGACTCCGGCGACGTCGAGGCCGCGATCATGAACAACCAGAAGAGCCTGCACCTCTACGAGGAGCTCGGGCTCCTCGACCAGGTCGCGTGCGCGCTCGACAACGCGGCGGCGCTGTACGTCGAGTACGGGAACCTCACCCGCGCGCGCGAATCACTCTCGCGCGCGGTCAAGTTCGCGGAAGAGGCGAAGCGCGATGGCACCCTCGCGTCGATCCGGGCCTCGCAGGCGGAGGTCACCGGCAAAACCGATCCTGCGGCCGGGATCGAGGAGGCGCAGAGCGCGCTGAAATTCGCGCGGAAGGTCAGCCAGATCCACGCGGAGATCCGCATGCTGGTGCTCATCGGCGAGCTGCGGATGCCGGCGAACGGCGCCGCCGCGCGGCGGTCGTTCCAGGAGGCGCGGCAGCTCGCGGAGGAACGCGCGCCGCACCTTCTCCGCCTCATCTTCGACCGCTGGTCTCGCGCTGCCGAAGCGACCGGCGACAGCGACGAAGCGCTCCGCCTCGCGCGGCGCGCGTTGGAGACGGTCCGGGTCTAACCGGCCGGTACCCTTCGGGCGTGCCCCAGCTCAGCGTGGCCCTGGTCCGCGACCGCGTGCGCGGAACGATCCTCGAGCGCATCGGCGACACGCCGCTCGTGCCGCTGAAACGCGTCGCCGCCGGGCTGCGCGGCGAGGTCTGGGCGAAGCTCGAGAGCGCCAACCCCGGTGGGAGCGTGAAGGACCGGCCGGGTCTTTGGATGGTCATCGATGCGGAGGAGAGTGGCCGGCTCGTCGGCGGCAGGCTCGTGCTCGACGCGACCAGCGGCAACACCGGCGTCGCCCTCGCGATGGTCTGCGCGGTCCGCCGCCATCCGCTGGAGCTCTGCATGCCCGACAAGGTCTCGCTCGAGCGAAAGCGCATCGCTCGCGCGTTCGGCGCGCAGGTCGTCCTCACGGACCCGCTCGCCGGAACCGACGGCGCGATCCGTGAGGCGCAGCGGCGCGCCGCCGCGGATCCCGAGCGGTACGTCTACGTCGATCAATACGCCAACCCGGCGAACCGGCTCGCGCACGAGCTCGGCACCGGCCCGGAGATCTGGGCCCAGACCGGCGGCCGGGTCACGCACTTCGTCGCCGGCGTGGGGACGTCGGGGACGGTGATGGGCGTCTCCGCGGCGCTGCGGCCGAAGGGCGTGCGGATCGTCGCCGTCCAGCCCAACGACGCGCTCCACGGGATCGAAGGTTGGAAGCACCTGCCGACGGCCATCCGCCCGCCGCTCTGGGACGAACGCGCCGCCGACGAGCATCGCGTCATGGGGACCGACGAGGCGATCGCGATGACGAAGCGTCTCGCGCGCGAGGAAGGCATCTTCAGCGGCGTCTCGGGAGGTGCCGCGGTCGCTGCGGCGATCGCGGTCGCCCGCGAAGAAGCCGGGCGTATCGTCGTCTTGATCGCCGACGGGGGCGAGCGCTATCTCAGCACACCACTCTGGGAGTGAAGCCCATGTCCGTGACCGTGCGCCTGCCCGGCGCGCTCGGCGCCGCCACCGGCGGAGAGACCAAGCTGAGTGCCTCGGGCGCTACCCTCGCCGACGTCATCGCGGACATCGAGCGGCGTCATCCCGGTTTCGCATCGCGAGTCCTGGACGAGCACGGCGCGATCCGCGCGTACGTTAACGTCTACATCGGTGACGAGGATGCCCGCGCGCGCGGCGGCGCCGGCGCGAAGGTGCCCGACGGCAGCGAGATCATGGTGATCCCAGCGATGGCCGGCGGCCGCTGATCGATCGCGCGCGCGTCGCCCTCCCCAGGAGGCTCCGCGAGGAGATCCTCGCCCATGCCCGCGAGGCCGCGCCGCAGGAATGCTGCGGGCTCCTGCTCGGATCGGACGAGACCGTCCGTCGCGTGCTCCGCTGCCGCAACGTGCATCCCACGCCCGAGACGCGGTACCTCATCGATATGGTCCAGGTCGTCGAGGCGTTCCGCGCCTCCGACGATTTTGACCGCGAGCTCGTCGGCATCTACCACAGCCACCCGCGGACGCAGGCGTATCCCTCGCCGACGGATCGCGCGGAGGCCCAGTGGCCGCTCGCCGCGTACGTACTCGCTTCGCTCCGCTCCGACGAGCCCGAGCTTTTCGCGTATCGGATCCGCGACGGCGCGGTGCTCGAGATCCCCATCGTCGAGCCCTAAGGCAGAGGCGCCACCGTCAAGGTCGCGGCGATCGACGCCGCTTCCGCGAAGGCCGCGGCGACGTCGGCCGGATCAAAGAAGCGGAACTGCAGCGCGAAGCCGGAGGCGCCCGCCTCGACCGTGAATTGCCGAAGCGCGATGTGCCGGCCCTCGTAAGTGCCGTCGGCACGATCGTCGATGGCCAGCACGTCGTTGACGCGGACGACCTCGCGTGTGTTCAGGCGCGCCGTGTAGCCGAGGCGCTCGGAGCGCGCGAGATCGTCGGCGAACCGATCGAGTGTCGCGAACGGCTCGGGCCGTCCCCGCACCACATTCAGCGTCGCGGTCGCGGTCTCGAAGTGCGCGACCTCGCCGGCGACGCCCCGGCGCGAGAACGACCATTCGGCGGGCACGGTGATCGCCGTTCCCTCGATGTCGTACCGCGTTCCCTGCGCCCGGGGCGCCTCGAGCGCCGGAGCGAGCCGCGGGGCAACCGCGTAGGCGGTCATCCGCACGCGCGCCACCTGGTCGGAGAGCACGAACGAACCGCTCACGAGCAGCACAACCATCGCGATGACCGCGAGCGGGAGGGGGAGGATCGCCCGGAGGTTGAGCGCGAGCCCCGCGAGCGCCCGGCCGGCTATGAACACGAAGAGGGCGGAGCCGACCGCCGTGAGCTCCCCCGCGATGACCGGGAAGATCGCCGCGATGGGCGTGAGGATGAGCGGGCTCAGCGCGAAGGCGATCGCCGTGAAAGCCTGGTCGATCGTCGCTTCGTCGCGCCGCAGCAGGCGCAGCACGACGTAGACGATCGACGCAAGAACAGCCGCGGTGATCGTCAGGCGGACGCCGAGCAGAAAAGCGTCGACGACGAGGCGCGACACAAAGGTGGTCGGTGGGATGCCCTTGGCGGCGAGGACGAAGACGTCGATCGTGAGCGAGAGGCCCATCCCCGCGACGAGCGCGACGAGAACGCCGGCGAGGCCGAAGTGTTCGCGTCCGAGCTCCCTGGCGAACGTCCGGGGGCTGACGATCGAGCGGAGGACCACCGCGCGGAACCAGCCGAGCTCGCCGGTGCTCTCCACTCCACGAGCCTACGGAAGGCCGCACCCCGGCTCCGCCGCGAACGGCACAAAAAAGGAGCGACCCCCGCGTCCGGGGGTCGCTAACACTTGAGCTACGTGGGCTGGTCGCCCTTCGCGCTACCCGGTCCGGCCTCACTTCCGGCCGAGATGTGAGGGAGATCGCGCACTTGGGCGTGACCCTCATTCCCTCTTAAATGGCCGGGTAGCGCCGCTCGCGACAGTGCCCCCTTCCGCCGGGGGCGTCATCGATCGACTTGAAGGACTCCCAGTCGTTTGTGCAGCCGGACCATGCGACCTCCGTTTTCGGCTTCGCCGGTCTTGCTTGCCCGCTCCGTGGGCCCCGCGGAGCTTGCACCTGTTGTACACCCGGCACGGGAGCCGGAGTCAAGTGCGTTCATTCCTGGGTGCTGCGGGCGAGCTGCTCCTCGGGCTGGTCGCGCGGGGCCGCCTGAGAAGCTCGCGGATCTGGCGAGGGACGGTCCGAACGTCCGGCCACCATGTCTCGGACGCGTCCTCCGCCGCGGCGACCGCGGCCTCGGCCGCGAGCGCGATGCCGCTCGCGATATCCGAGATGCGCACGATCTCCGGGGCGAAGCCACCCTCCGGTGCCGCGTTGTGGTAGTTCACGTTTGGGAGCGCCATGCCTGTCGCCGTCCAGCCGAGCCGAACGAACGCCGACGCTTCGCAGGTGCCACCGGTGAGGAGCGCGCGCTGCGTCGGGATGCCGTCTTCGGCGAGGCGCTCGCGCGCGACGCGCAGGTAGCGCTCGGCCTCGTTGCTGAAGGTGTTGTGCAGGTCGCCCGCGCGGATGACGATCCCCTTTCCGGCCTCCGCGCTTGGCAGCGCGCGGCTCGCCTCCACCGACACCACATACGCCTCGCGCGGGATGAGCCCCTCCTCGGCGGCGAGGCGCGCTCCGTAGAGGCCGGTCTCCTCGGCGCGCGTGAACACCGCGTAGACGTCGTGCGGCCGCTCATCCTCCGCGAGCGCGACAAGGGCGCAGACGATGAGCGCGCACCCCGCGAGGTCGTCGGCCGCGCGAAGGCGCAGCTCGTCGCCGTCCATCTCGATCGCGGGCATGTCCAGCACCGCGAACTGCCCTTCGCGGAGCGTTCCTTCGGCGCGGATCCGGCAGATCTCGCTCGAGTTGTGGATCGGATCGACGACCGTCTGAGGCTCGTCCAGTGTGGCACGGATGGGGGGAGCACCCAGATCGTCGTGGACGGTGACGGCGACTTCGCTCGGGAAGACCCGCTGCCGGAATCCCCCTAGGACCCGGACCCGGCCCTCCCGTCCCGAGGCCTGGGTGATCTCGAACGCCGGGTGGTCGGTGTGCGCCGCGAAGGCGAGAGCGCGCTTCGACGATCCTCGGGTGACGTGGGCATGAACCTGCCCGAACGCGTCCGTCGTCGTCGAGATCGCATGGCGCTCGAGCTCCGCGCGGATCGCGTCGAGTACCGCGAACTCGTGATACGGCGCGGTAGGGGGCGAAACGATCCGCCGGACCACGTCCACGATCTCGTCGCGACCGATTGAGCGGCGCACCCCGCGCGAGGATATCGTCCATCGCGGGTGCTACGGCTTCACGACACGCGACGGCGCGGCACCTTTCCGTTCCGTCCCCGGGGACCCGTCGTCACGATGTACGTCTGCGGCGTGACGCCGTACGACACGACACACCTTGGTCACGCCCGAACGTTCCTCGTTTTCGACGTGCTCGCGCGGGCCCTCGAGGCCGGTGGGACCCGGGTTCGCTACGCCCAGAACGTCACCGACGTCGACGAGTCGATCCTGCAGCGCGCGGCGCGCGACGGCGTCGACTGGCGAGAGCTCGGCCGGCGCGAGGAGCGATGGTTCCTCGAGGACATGCGCCGGCTTGGCTGGCGCAGACCGGACGTGATGCCCCACGCGACGCGCGAGATCCCGACGATGCGGCTGCTCATCGAGCGGCTCATCCGGCGCGGCGATGCCTACGCGGTCGACGGAAGCGTCTACTTCGACATCGGCCGCGACCGGCACTATGGCGAGCTCTCGGGACTCAGCCGTCCGGCGATGCTGCGGACCCTCGCGCGGCAGGACGACGCCCGCCTCGACGATCCACGGCGGCGGGATCCGCTCGACTTCGCGCTCTGGCGGCACGTCAAGGACGGTCCGACCTGGCCGAGCCCGTTCGGTCGAGGCCGTCCCGGCTGGCACATCGAGTGTTCGGCGATGGTCCTCCACCACCTCGGCGAAACGATCGACGTGCACGGCGGCGGCAGCGATCTCGTCTATCCGCACCATGAGAATGAGATCGCGCAGAGCGAATCGGCGACCGGCAAGCGTCCCTTCGCGCGGTTTTGGGTCCACGTCGCGCCGATGCGGCTCGGCGGGAAGAAGATGTCGAAGTCGGAAGGCAACATGGTGTTCGTGCGGGATGCACTCGCGCGGATGACACCCCAGGCGCTTCGCCTCTATCTCCTGGACGTGCACTACCGGCGCCCCTTCGACCACGACGAGGCACGTCTGGCGCGCGCCGTCGAGCGCGCCGGGCGGCTCGCCGCGACGCTCGGCGGTGGCCGGTTCGGCCCAGTCGGGCGCGATCCCGCGACGCGCGCGGTCCTCGCCGCGGTGGACGACGACCTTCATACCGAACGCGCGATCCGGACGCTCGAGCGGGTCGCCCCGCGCGCCGACGACCGTGCGCGGTCGTCCCTGCGGACGGTCGCGCGACGGATCCTGGGCGTCCTCTGATGGAGGAGGCGCTCCTCCCGTGGCACGACTTCAACGTCGCCTTGGTCACGGCCGCGGCCGCGCTCCTCGGCCTTCTCTTCGTCGCGCTCTCGATCCACATCCGGACCCTCGTCCAGCCCCGGAACGCGGAGCTCCGCTCCGTGGCCCGGACGGTCTTCCTCGGATACGTCGTTTCGCTCGCGATCGGATTCCTCGCGCTCCTGCCGCAGACCCTCCGCGCGCTGGGCGTTGAGCTGCTCCTCCTCTCGCTTGCCAGCACGCTTCCGTTCGCCGCCGCGGCGCGTGCCGGGCTCCGCGCGACCGGAGTCGGCTACCGCCGCTCCGTCACCGTCGTGCAGTTCCTCGCAGGATTTGGGATGTTCATCGTCACCATCGCCGGGTCAATCGGCGTGCTCGTCGAGGAGCCGAACGCCCTCTACGTGATCGCCGCGGTCGCGATCCTCGGGCTTCTCTGGGGCGTCTTCAACACCTGGGAGCTCATCTTCCGGATTCAGTGGATCGACCGCGAAACGTAGCTTTCGAAGAGGCCGGGCGCACGAAACCGGCGTACGCTGGCCAGCGGCTCAACAAAAGGGGGAGGCACTCGTGGCACATCCAGTGACGCACTTCGAGGTGAACGCGAAAGACGCGCGCGCGATGCAGCAGTTCTACGGCGACCTGTTCGGCTGGAACATCGACACGAGCAGCCCGCAGAACTACGGGATGATCGACACGAAGGCGAGCGGGCAGGGGATCAGTGGCGGGATCGGCCCGAGTCAGACCGGCGAGAGCTGGGTCACGTTCTACATCGACACGCCAGACCCCGCGCGCACGCTTCAGAACGTGGAGCGCCTCGGCGGGCGGACGATCATGCCCCCGATGGACATGGGCGTCGTCACGTACGCGCTCTTCGCGGACCCCGAGGGGAACACGATCGGCCTGGTGAAGAGCCAGCCCGAGCCGCAGAAGCGCTCGACGAACGGGCGCACCGCGACGCGGCGCGCGACCGCGACGCGATCGTCGACGCGCAAGACGACCGCGAAGAAGCCGACCGCGAAGCGTTCGACCTCGCGGAGTCGCGCGACCACCGCTCGCAGCTCGAGCCGCGGACGGAGCCGCCGCTAGAGGAGAATTGAAGGACTGGCCCGGTCGCCTAGTGGACTAGGGCGCTTCCCTTTCAAGGAAGAGGTCAGGGGTTCGAATCCCCTCCGGGCTACAGACGCAATGTTTACGCGATGATTCCCACGAGTCGCTTTCGGTCTAGTGCGCTTTTGAAATAGCGATCCACCATCCGAGCCGTTGTCCAACCACCCTCGACCTGCAGGTCGAACGTGCCGCCCGTGTATGCCCGGTTGTATTTCGTGGCCCGGGTGTGGCGGAGCGCTTGCAGCGAGCGATGACCGTGAAGCTGACCGCCACGATGATGCTGACCGTGGACGGCGTGTACCAGGGCCCCGGAGGCCCTGATGAGGACCGACGCGGTGGGTTCGACCGCGGCGGTTGGACTGCCCCCTATGGCGACGAGGAGAGCTGGCGCTTCCTAACCTCAATGTTCGAGCGCGCCGATGCGCTACTCCTCGGGCGCCGGACCTGGGAGATCTGGGAAACGTACTGGCCGCACCACGACCAGGGCGATCCGGTCTCCCACGGCATCAACGTCCTCCCCAAGTACGTGCCTTCGACCACGCTCACAGATCCGACGTGGCAGAACACGCACGTCATCGAGGGCGACGTCGAGGCGGCGGTGCGCGATCTCAAGGCGAAGCCCGGGCGCGAGCTCCAGGTCCATGGCAGTGGCGTCCTGCTCCGGTGGCTGCTCGAGCGCGATCTCGTCGACGAGCTCAACCTGCGGGTCTGTCCCGTCGTGGTGGGCGACGGCCTGCGGCTCTTCCCGGAGCGCGGCCAGACGCACGACCTGACGCTGGTCGAGTCGCGGTCGACGCCGTCCGGCGTGACGATCCAAACCTATCGACTGGCCGGCCGCGCGACCTTCGGGACTGCCGGCTGAAGACGCAGCGCCTCGGCGCCGCGCGTCATCGAGCGTCTCAGAAAACCGACCGAGGATGGCTGCTCGCCGTCGCGGACGACGCGCTCTACGCCGACAAGCGGCGGCGATCGCCACAGCCGCTCGCCCACTAGATCTCTTGCGTCCGGGCTCTTGACATGCCAGCCACCGCGATGTATTAAACCATTAAGTTAAATAACGGAAAAGGGAAAGACATGGCCGTGGACCGGCTCAGCCTGACGTTCGGCGCCCTCGCCGACCCGACGCGGCGCGCGATCCTCGCGCGTCTTGCGAAGGGTGGCGCGTCGGTCACGGAGCTCGCCGAACCGTTCGACATGAGCCTGCCCGCGGTCTCGAAGCACCTGAAGGTGCTGGAGCGCGCCGGACTCGTGGCGCGCGGCCGCGAGGCGCAGTGGCGGCCGGCGGCACTTGACGCGGGCCCGCTCAAGGAAGTCGACGAGTGGGTCGAGCGCTACCGCGTCATCTGGGAGCAGCGGCTTGATCGCCTTGACGACTACTTGAAGGAACTACAACACAGGGAGAAGAAAGATGAGCGCAAACGCCGTGACTGACAAGCAAGAGGAGCTGGTGATGACGCGCGTCTTCGACGCGCCGCGCGAGCGCGTCTTCGACATCTTGACCAAGCCCGAGCACCTGCAGAAGTGGTGGGGCCCTAAGGGCGTGAGCCACCCGATCGTGGAGCTCGACGGTCGCGTCGGCGGGCAATTCTTCCTCGGGCAACGCGGTGGCGACGGCGCAATGCACTACGAGGTCGGCGTCGTGCGCGAGATCACTCCGCCGTCGCGCTTCGTCTTCGCGTTCCACTTCGCCGACGAGAAGCGCCGGCGCGTTCCGCTGAGCTGGGCGGGCGTCCCGGACGGATGGGAGGGCGAGATAGTCCACGAGGTGACGCTCGCCGCCGAAGGAACGCGCACGCGCGTCACCATCCGTCTGACCGGCTTCCCGAGCAGCAAATGGGGCGAGATGGCCAAGTACGGTCTGGCCGAGTCGTTCGACAGACTCGAGTACGCCGTCGTCGACGACATGACGGTCGCAGCGCCGGGCGAGCGCGAGATCGTGATCACGCGCACCTTCAACGCGCCGCGCGCGCTCGTCTACGAGGCGCTCACCAAAGCCGAGCACGTGCAGCGCTGGTGGGGTCCGCGTCAGTACGGGCCCGTCACCGCGGTGTCGGACTTCCGCGCCGGCGGTCGCTACCGCTTCGCGCAGGGCTCGCCGCAGGGTGAAGTGGCGTTCTCCGGCGAGATCCGCGAATCCTCGCCCGAGCGCATCGTCTACACGGAGGAATTCGAGGCGATGCCCGGTCACGGCGCCCTCGTGACCGTCACGCTCGAGGACCGCGGCGGCAAGACGCTCCTGACCATGCGCTCCGTCTACCAGACCCAGGAGGATCGCGACGCGGTCATCGCCTCGGGCATGGAGTGGGGCGCGCGTCTTTCGTACCTGCAGCTCGACGAGGTCATCGACTCGCTCGGAAAGGCGGCGTAGCGGAGATGCTCACCCAAACCTGGCTCTGTTCGGCGGCGCCGCCGGACCGCAGGACCGCGAGACCCTCTCGCGGATACCTGGACGTACGACTACGACACGAACACCTGGACCGAGCTCGACGTGCGCGCTACCGGTGATGGTGGGCCGCACATGCCCTCTACCCGCCCGCGATCGCACCGATCACGAGGAAGGGCTCCTTCCCGAAGGCGACGTCATCCGGCAATGGCGCATCCGGCGACTCGTGGGACAGATCCTGCTGGCAGGCGAAGAACCTGATGAACGCCCGTCTTTCCCGAGTCGTGTGGTCACGAATGGTGCCTCGCAGCATTGGATAGCCAGCTTCCAGTGCGTCGAGGACGGCGCGCTGCGTCACCGTGCCCTTCACGTCGAGCGCCACCTCGTTGCCGACCCGCGCGAGCGTTCGCAGATGATGCGGAAGCACGACGCGGATCATCGCAGCGTCTGAACCTCGACCGAGAGCACCGGCGGCAGATCGCGAACGATCGGTGCCCATGTGTCTCCGGCGTCCGCGGACGCGTACACCTGGCCGCCGGTCGTGCCGAAGTACACGCCACACTTGTCGAGTGAATCGACCGCCATCGCATCGCGCAGGACGTTCACGTAGCAGTCGCGCTGCGGTAGGCCGCTTGTCAGCGCCTCCCATTCGGTCCCGCCGCTGCGGCTCCGGTACACCCGCAGCTTTCCATCGGGCGGGAAGTGCTCCGAGTCGCTCTTGATCGGCACGACGTAGATCGTTTCGGGCTCATTCGCGTTCACGTCGATCACGAAGCCGAAGTCGCTCGGCAGGTTCCCGCTCACTTCCTTCCATGAGTCGCCCGCATCGTCACTTCGCAACACATCCCAGTGCTTCTGCATGAACAACACGTTCGGGCGCGAGGGGTGCATCGCGATCCGATGAACGCAGTGGCCGATCTCGGCGTCCGGGTCGGGGATGTATTCCGATTTCAGTCCCCGGTTGATGGGCTTCCAGGTCGTGCCACCGTCGTCCGTCCGGAATGCGCCGGCCGACGAGATCGCAACGAA
>VBFI01000207.1 GCA_005889275.1 Chloroflexota bacterium
ACGAGAGTTTGGCGCCGCGGATGCCGAGCTCACCTTCATGCCCGTCGGCGGCGACAGCTGGTCGTACCGAGCTGGACCGTGGTGGGTCAGCGTGCGGCGCGACCGCCAGGGCCACGCTCCGGCCGCGTACGAGGCGGCGCGCGAGCTGCGCGACGCCGGGTACGAGTTCGTCGCGGCGCCGGTCCGTGGTCGCAGCGGACGTGTCGTCAACTCGGTCGGTGGTCGCCCGGTCGTGGTCACCGAGTACGTGGAGGGAAGGACGAGCTTTCCGGACGGTCTTTCGGGCGAGCAGTTGCGCGCTCTTGCAAGTGCGATGGACTCGC
>VBFI01000208.1 GCA_005889275.1 Chloroflexota bacterium
CACCCACGCCGAGCCCGACCCGCCGAACGTCATGATCACGACCGCGGGCCGACTCCTTCTCTTTGACTGGGGCGATTTGCTCTGGGCGCCACCCGAACGTGACGCCCGGGCGCTCCGGTCGCTCGGGATCGACGTTGGTGGGCGAGCAGCCGTGCTGCGTTTCTACGAGCTGCGATGGATCCTCAGCGAGGTCGCGGAGTACGTCGACCGATTCACCGTGCGTCACACCGGGGACGCGGCCGATCTCGACAAGTGGCGAGAGTTGCGGCGGTATCTGACGACGTGATGGCCGCGTGTTCTTGACTGACGAGTTGCGAGTCGGCGCTGCTGCC
>VBFI01000209.1 GCA_005889275.1 Chloroflexota bacterium
CCGCGCGGCGCCGACGAGCTCGTGCACGCGCTCGAGTCGTCGTGGGCGATCGTCGACCGCTGCCTCTCGACGTGGACGGTCGACTCGCTCGAACAGGAGGCGCGCCGTGTCCGCGAGGACGAGGTGCAGATGCACACGCGGCAGTCGGTGCTCTTCCGGCTGGTCACGCATGACGCGTATCACGCTGGTGAGATCTCGCTGACGCTCGGGTCGGCTGGGCTCGGCGAGATCGATCTGTGGCGAGGCCTCGCCGGTGACGGGAGTCGAGCCAGTGCCTCAACCCTACGGTCCCCGGGATGCGTCATAGGTCCTTCGGCTACGGATCGTCTTAGTCACACGTGAGCGCTCGCGTCGACCAAGGATTAGCCAGACTCCAAGCGTGCCGGCGTTGGTTGATCGAGCGGAAAAAGGACCACAACGAATCGCTGAGCCTCAAGATCCACAACGAATCGGAGCGGGAGACGGGATTCGGACCCGCGACATCCTGCTTGGAAGGCAGGCGCTCTACCGGGCTGAGCTACTCCCGCGCGCAGTTGCTCACGACGGTGGTATGTCCGCTCGCGGTGGCAGTTCGCACAAACGATATCGCACTTCGCGACTTCCTCGAGGATGAGCTTGCGGCTGCGGTGGATCAATCGCGACACAGCGCATTGCTTGGTGTTGCCATCGCGGTGATCAAACTGCATCACGTATGACGGGAAGCGACGGTTGCAGTCGAAGCAGGGGACGTCTCTCAGATCGTTGAGGAACTTCGCATTTTCCCGCCAGCGTCTTCTCTTCGTGGCGATGTAGGGTGACTTGCCGGGAGCCCACTCTTCGGGGGAAAGGCGCGCCTTACGGTCTTGAATCTGGGCGTATGTCCGAATCGCGTGGCAGTTGGCGCAGACGACGTCGCACTTCGCGATCTCCGCAAGAAGTTCCATTCGTGACTTGAGGAGCGCTTTGCCCGCGGCCAGCGCGACCTTCTTCTCCTCTGGCTTTCGGTGATCGAAGTCCATCGCGTAGGGCGGCAGAACCGCGCCGCAATCGGCGCACGGCCGGCGCCGCAGGTCGCGGAGGAATTGGCGCGTCGCAGCTTGACGCGCACGCACCCTCCCTATTTCCGCGAGGCGGTGTTCGCGGTAGTAGCGCGCGTTGTAGAGGTGGTGCGGCGTGCTCGTCATGGGCACAGTTAGAACACTTGTTCGCCACGTGTCAATAGGACTCTACGTCGCGCTCCACCCCGCCGGCGCGCCCTCGTTCTCCCGCACCTTGCCGCGCCGCTCCAGATAGCGAAGGTGAGCAAGCGTCTCGGCGAGCGCGAATCGCTCCTCGTGCGGCGATCGCAGGACGGGGAACAGCTTCCGGCAGATCGTGTACGCATCGCGCTCGCCGTCTCCGATCGCGTCGAGCGTCGCGGCGAGACGGCCGTCGTGGTGCGCGAGGACCTGATCGACGCGCCCGGGAAGATCATCGAACGGCTCGCCGTGCGCGGGAAGCACGCGCGTCACCGGGAGCGTGCGTACCGACCGCAACGCGTCGAGGAAGTCGCCGAGCGGGTCGTCGCGGGAGAACGGGTACAGCCCGACATTCGACGTAATCCGCGGTAGCACGTGATCACCGGCGAACAGCACGCGTTCCGCCTCGTCCACGAGCACCGCGTGATAGTCCGTGTGGCCGGGCGTCCACTTGAGCTTCTCGCGACGACCGCCGAGGTCGATCGTCTCGCCGTCATCTGCCTCGGCGACGTGATTCAGCTCGTCCACACCGCGGCCCATCGCGAGCCAGGCTTCGCGCATCCCCTGATCGACGTCGGGGGGCATGCCGTGACGCTCGAACCACGCGTACGTCTCATCCACCATCGTGTGATCCGCCGACCACATCCGCCGAGCGGTCGCGATCTCCGGCGCGTGCATGAGGATCTGCGCCCCCGCACGCTCGAGGGTGCCGGCCATGCCGATGTGGTCCGGATGCAGGTGCGTGACGAAGACACGTCCCACCTGGTCGAGCCCGATCCCGGCATCGGCGAGCGAGCGACGCAGAACCTCTTCGGCGTCTCTTGTGTGCAGTCCCGCGTCGACGAGCGCGTACCCAGACGATCCCTCGATCAGATAGGCGTTCACGCTCCGGAGGGCGAGCGGAAGGGGCAGCTCGATGCGCCGGACGCCCGGCGCGACGATCGGAGCGCTCAGCGCGAGCAGTCGTTCGCGGGACTCATCACGGTAGAATGGTTATCTCCCGGCCCGTTCGTCTAGTGGCCTAGGATGCAGCCCTCTCAAGGCTGAGATCAGCGGTTCGAATCCGCTACGGGCTACGGCGCGCCTGGCACCTGTCTTGGCGGGCGCGTCACTGGCTATCACAATTCGGTCGTGAGGACGCGCTCTTGGCGATAGACACCCTCTGGGACTTTGATGATCCTGCGGCGAGCGAGCGTCGATTCCGAGAGTGCATCGCGTCCACGGCCGGCGACGAGCGGCTAGAGGTCCTGACACAGCTCGCGCGCGCCCAGGGTCTGCAGGACCGCTTCGTCGACGCGCACCAGACGCTCGACGAGGTTGCCAGTTCGCTCGGCGCCGCCACTCCCCGCGTGCGAGTGCGCTATCTGCTCGAGCGCGGACGCGCGCTCCGGAGTGGTGATCGCCCCGCTGATGCGCTTCCACTGTTCGTGCAAGCCGCAGAGCTCGCGTCGAGCGCGGGGGAAAGCGCGCTGGCGATCGACGCGATACACATGGTCGCGATCACCTCGACCGATCCCGATGAACAGATGCGCTGGCACGAGCGCGGCGTGCGTGTCGCCTCGGCGGATCCGGGCGAGAGCGGACTGCGGTGGCTGCCATCGCTCCGCAACAACCTTGGCTGGGCGCTGTTCGAGCGCGGTCGGCTCGCGGAGGCACTCGAGCAGTTCCAACTCGCCGCGGCGGAGCGGCGCGCAGCCGGCGACGCGAAGCGCACTCGCATCGCGGACTGGGCGGTCGCGCGAACGTTGCGCGCTCTTGGCAGCGTCACTGAAGCGCTCGCGATCCAGCGCCGTCTGCTGGGTGAGTCGCGACGTGATGGCGTGCGGCCGCCGTACGTCAACGAGGAGATCGGCGAATGCCTGCTCGCGCTCGGCCTCGATGGTGAGGCTCGGGCGTACTTCGCGGAGGCACACGCGTTGCTCTCGGCGGACGGGCGTTTCGCATCGTCGGAGGCGGAGCGCCTCGCGCGCCTCGCGCGGCTCAGCCGCAGCGGTGCGGAGACGTAGCGCTGCATAGCCTCGACATCGGCTCGCATTCTTGGCGAGCCTCGGCCATCTCTTCGTAAGACGCCTGTCGAAGTCGAGCGAAATCCACGAGCTCCTCGGACGGCGGCGACCCAAGATCATGAGTACGACCGCGATTCTGTTCGACCTGGACAACACGCTCGTTCCGGAAATGGTGAGCTACGAGTCCGCGTTTGCGTCCGCAACAGAATCGACCGTCCGCAGGCTTGAACTCGAGCCGGCGGCACTCCGCGACGCGGTCTTTGGCGCGGCCGCGAAGCTTTGGCTCGCATCGCCCGTCAGCGCGTATTGCCTCCGGGTCGGTATTGGGTCACCCACGAGCCTGGTGAGCGATTTCCCAGGCACAGGCGACGAGCTCGCGTACCTCAGAGAGTGGGCAAGCGCCTATCGCCGCGAGTCATGGGTCTCTGGCCTCGAGCAGCTCGGTGTTCAAGATTCAGTCAACGTGGCGGCCGTGTTGGATCGCGCGTTCCGCGAGAATCTCGCAAATCACGTGGTGCCGTACGCGGACGCGCTGCCAGCGCTCGAGCGTCTCGGATCGTCGTACGTCCTCGCGCTGGCAACGAACGGGCCAGCCGACG
>VBFI01000013.1 GCA_005889275.1 Chloroflexota bacterium
CTGACCTCGGCATCTTCGACTTCACCCTTCTCGTCGTTGGAGCGATCGTCGGTGCCGACATCTATGTCGTCTCGGCGATGGGTGCGCGGTTCCTCGGCCCCGCGCAGCTGGTCGCCTGGGTCGTCGCCGGGCTTCTCGCCGCGCTCACCGCGCTCGCTTTCGTGCAGTGCTGCGCGATCCTGCCAAAGGTCGGAGGCACCTACGCCTACACCCACGAGGCCTTTGGTCCGCTCGCGGGATTCCTTGCGGGTTGGGCGTTGTACCTCGGCGAGTGGGTGGCGCTTCCAGTATTTCCCCTCGCGTTCGCGAATTACTTTGCGTACTTCATTGGAGACTCACCGGCCGTGAGCGTCATTGTCAAGGTGCTCCTCGTCGGCGTGATCACGGCGGTGAACGTCCGCGGCATTCAGACGGGCGCGCGGCTCAACGATGCGCTCACAGTGGCGAAGCTCGTCCCGCTTGGACTTCTCGTCGCGGTCGGCCTTGCCGTCCTGGCTACCCATTCGGCCCAGGCCGCGGAGCGGGTCACGCCGTTCGCGCCACTTGGGTGGGGCGGTCTCGGCTCGGCTGTCCTACTTATCTTCTGGGCGTACGCGGGATACGAGCTGGCGGTGCTTCCCGCGGGCGAGGTGAGCGAGCCGCAGCGGACGCTCCCGCTCGGTCTCGTACTGGGTATGGCGATCGCGACGATCTTCTACCTGCTCACCGCGGCGAGCGTGGTCATCGCTCTTCCCACCGAGGCCGCGCAGGCGTCGCAGCGCCCGCTCGCCGATGCGCTCGCGAGTCTTCTCCCGAGCCTCGGCCTGCCCGCGGCGATCGGCGGTGTGGTGATGAGCGCGGGAGCGCTTGTGTCGATTGCCGGCGTCTACGACGTGTTCACCCTGAGCCTCGCTCGCCTGAGCTACGCGATGGCGAAGGATGGCCTCTTCCCAGCGCCATTCGCAAAGATCCACCCGCGGTTTCACACTCCATATCTCGGGATAGGCTTCCAAGGGCTGTGCGCGCTCGCCGCTTCGCTGCTCTTCGATCTCCGCAGCCTGATCGCGATCTCCGTGTTCTTTCTCGGACTGTGCTACGTGGCGACGGCGGTGTCCGCCCTTCGGCTGGTGCAGCGCAACCCGGCTCGACGGCTGCACATTCCGGCCCTGCGCCCCATGCTCGTCCTCGCAGGACTTGCCGGCGCTTACCTCAGCCTGCAGGCGCCGCCACCGCTCCTCGCGTTCGGAGTACTCGCGATGCTCGTCGGTCTGGCCGCGTACCTACTCAGGCGCACCGGATGGCGGGAGGGAAGCAAGCTCCTCACACATGCTGAAGACGATGAGCGCCGCCTAGCGCAGTGGGCGGCGCGGCGAGAGCGATGGCTTGTGGACTGGACGATGCGAGGAGATGCCCAGCGCTGACCCGCCTCGCATCGGAGCAGCCGCCCGCTTCGTCGCCCTCGCAGTTGCGGCGTCGCCGAGCGCGCACCATTCCTTGACCATCGACCTCAGCTCCGCTGCCCGCGCGCTCGCCTCCCTCTCGTCAGCGATCCGCATGCGCTTTACCGTCGCCCCCTCGAGATGCGGGTAACGCCCGTGCAGCCGTCTGCCGCGCATGAGCCTGAGGTTCACGCCGGACTCGCTGTACCGAACGAACGCGGCGAAGTCGCCGCTCTTGGTCGACGAGAACGTGATGCCGTACTGGATCCGCTCGCGCATGCTGGGGTCCGCGCCGAGGATGAGCTCGCGCACTCGACGGAGGGCGGCCTCGGACGGCGGCTTCGTCGACGCGAACCAGCGTTCCACCGCGGCCGACTTCACGATGGCCGATCCTAGCGAGGTCAAATAGGCTGAGCGGCCGGTCGCCGTGCTTGCCGCCAAGCGAGGAGCCCGGCGAGGCCGACGAGCGGCATCACGGCGGAGACGACGAAGACGGTGCGGAGTCCCGATACCGCGGCGATCTGGCCCGAGACAAACGAGCCGGTGATGACCCCGAAGTCGGTAAAGGCCCAGAACGTCGCCATCGCGGTGCCCTTCTCGGCCGGCCCGGCGAGGTCGATCGCCAGCGCCTGGAGCGCGGGCTGGGCGGTCGCGAAGCCGATGCCGACCGCCACGCCGGCGAGGATGAACGCCTCGGCACTGGCGGCGCTCGACACGATCGACATGCCGACCGCGGTCACGATCATGCCTGGCACGATCGCCGCGAAACGTCCGCGTCGGTCGGCGATCCTCCCGGTGAGGAGGCGCGCGACGATCGACGCGATCGCGACGGCGGTGAAGTAGAGGCCGGGGTTCGTGACGCCGCGCGATATGCCGAGCAGCGGGATGAAGCTGAACGCGGCTCCGGTGCCCACGATCACCGAGTACTGGGCGAGCGACGGCGCGAGCACGCCGCGGTCGAGCCGGAACCCGACCCCCATCGGTGTCGCACTCTCCGGACGGCGGTCCTCATGCAAACCCAGCGAAAGGACCGCGGCGACGACCGTCGCGACCCCGGCGATCGCGTAGAGCGCGCCGAAGCCCAGGCCGTCGACGATGACGATGCTGACCCCCGCGCCGAAGCCCTGCGCGAGACCTTGGAGAACGCCGTAGTAGCCGACGGCCTCCGCGCGCCGCGAGATCGGCACGGTGTACGCGATGTACGTGCTGGCCGCGGTGGAGAACGTGCTGAGCGCTACGCCGCTGAGCATGGACGCAACCACGAGGAGGATCGGCACGCCACCACCGATGGGAATGGCGGCGCGGATCGACATCGAGAGGATGAACGCGACGCACGAGACGACCATGAGCGCGGCGCCGCCGAACGCGAAGAGCCGCGAACCGTAGCGGTCGCTCCACGAACCGACGGGGAAGCGGGACAGGAGCGCGCACGTCGCCTGGATGCCGATGACCGCGCCGACGACCTGGGGACCCAGGCCGAATTCCCGAACGACGAGGAGCCCAATAGAGGTGTTCACGAGCATCAAGCAGGACGCTTGCGCGAGCATCGCGAGCCCGACGAGGACGAATCCGAGGGTGAAGATGCGGTCGGGGATCTTCGCGGCGAGGACTCGCGAGGTCAATTGACCCGTTGACGCTGACCGGTCGCGGCTGCCCTCTCGACCGCGTCGAGCATGCGATGGCGCGTGACCGCGTCCTCAAAGGTCGGGCAGAGGTGCGTGGCCTCGCGATAGTCGCAGGCGAAGCGCGCCCACGCCTGCGCGACGTTCGTGCCAAGACCCGGTTGCGGCGGAGCCCACCGATATTCCTCTGGCACACGCAAGATCTCGAGCGCCGGCTGCGCCCCCTTGCCGCCGCGAACGGTCAGCTCGAAGAGCTGGGCCTGGCCGCCCTCGGCGGTGAGCTGCAGATCGCCTTCGGTGCCGTTGATCTCCCAGAGCAGGTTGGTGCCGCGCGAGCTCCCGCCGCGGTAGTGGATCGAGAATGCGGTCCCGCCCTCAAGCAGTCCGCTGACGGCCACCTGATCGTCCGCCGCCATCGGCTTGCTCTCGCCCGTGCCGGCTACCGTGAAGGACTTTCGGCGCATCGTCATGGTGGCCGAGAGCTCGCGGACCTCGCCGAGGCAGTGACAGAGCGCGTCCGCCGCGTGGCCGAGCCCGATCGCGAGCATCGTCGCACCGTTCTTCTTGTCGTTCATGTACACGTTGGATGGCTCCACCGTCGGTCCCCAGCCCATGCCCGAGCCGACGAGGGTGGTCGAGAGCACTTCGCCGACGTAGCCCTGCTTGATCAGGTCCCGCACGTACGCCACGGCCGGCGCGGAGCGCGCCTGAAGACCGGCCACCGCGAGGACCCCCTTTTTCTTCGCCAGCGCGGCTAGGGTCTCCGCCTCCTTCACGCCATTACCCAGCGGCCATTCGCAGTACACGGCCTTCCCCGCTTCGAGCGCCGCGGTCGCGAGCTCGAGATGATGGGGCACTTTCACGGTCACAGCGACGACGTCGACGGTCGGGCTGTCCACGAGCTCTTGATGGTTGTCGAACGCGGCAGGCACGCCGAAGAGCTTGGCGGCCGCGTCGGCAGACTCGCGGCGCGTCGTCGAGAGCGCCGTGATCTCGAAATCGTCCCCCAGGGAGCGGAGCGCGGGAATGTGCGCGTGGGTCGCCCATCCGCGATCCGGATTCGCGCCGATGATGCCAACGCGGATCCTCTTGGCTCGGCCGTCGCGCGTCTCCATTACGACTCGGCCGCTCAAGCGACGGCGGCCACTTCAGCCGCCTTGACCACCTCGACTTCGAGCGCGAGCTTGACCTCTTCGCCCACGAGCCAGCCGCCGGTTTCGAGCGCGACGTTCCAGGTCAGTCCCCAGTCCTTGCGGTTGATGGCCGTGGAAGCACTGAAACCCGCGTGCGTGCCGCCCATCGGGTCCCTCGCCTGACCGGAATAGACAACGTCCAGCGTGATGGGCCGCGTCACGTTCCGGATGGTCAGGTCGCCCGTCATCCTGTAGTGGTCGTGCGCCGCGCGCTCGATGCGAGTGCTATTGAAAGTGATAGTCGGGAACTGCTCGACGTTCAGGAAGTCGGGTGACTTCAAGTGCGCATCACGGCGCTGGTCGTTGGTGACGAGCGTTTGGGCCTCGATCGTTGCTTCCACCGAAGAGGCGGTGAAGTCATCCTCCTTGAGATCGATCGACACCCGCACGCCGGTGAAATGGCCCCTCACGGTCATGAGGCCCATGTGCTTGGCTGAAAACTCAACCTGGGTGTGCATCGGATCGACTGTCCAGCTCATATCTGTTCTCCTCCCCGGTAATGTGCATAGACAATAGTTGTTATGCGTACTATCGTCAAGCGTAAAGATCATTCATGAACTGTCCGCAGAACAAACAATGGTTTAGGTTTGCGCGGTGAGTCTCGTCAGCCGGAAAGTCGCGGCCCGGTCAGCGAGCAAGGCGTCCTCGAGGCCGCGAACCACGAGGGATGCCCATCTTTCGGACCTCGGGCGCAGGCTCCTGACGCTCCCACGGCTGAATGCGTGGGGCGCATTCCTGACGGCGCACAAGGCGCTGGAAAACATCCTCAGTCGGGAGCTCGAATCGGCCTGTGGGCTACCGCTCACGTGGTTCGACGCACTCGCCCAACTGCGGATGGCACCTGCCCGGCGTCTCACGATGGGCCAACTCGCGACCGCACTCCTGTTTAGCAAGAGCGGGCTGACGCGGCTCATCGACCGCATGGTGGAGGCTGGGTTGGTCCAGCGACTCGCCCGCCCCGGCGATCGGCGAAGTCTGCACATCGCGCTCACGGACGCCGGCGAGGAGAAATTCCGGCAGACGCTACCAATCCACCTAGAGCACGTCAAACGCCACTTCGCGGCATACATCGAGGACGACGAGGCTGCAGCGGTCGAGTCGGCGCTGGTGCGGATGGCGAATGCCGTCCGTCGAGAAAGCGGCCTATGACCGATAAGGCACCCCACCGAATTGGTCGTCTCGGCTGGGTACAGATCGACTCTACCGACCCTGAGCGACTCGCCGACTTTTGGACGGTGGTGCTCGGTGTCGAAATCGAGGGCAGACTAGGCACCCCACCGCAGTTCGTGAATCTTCAAAAGCAGTACCCAGACGCGCCGTATGTTTCGTTTCAGCGCGTACCTGAACCGAAAACAGTGAAGAATCGTGTGCACCTGGACATCGTCGTGGATGACATCGAGATCGCAACGTCACGGATCGTCGAGCTCGGAGGCCGGCGGCGTCGGCCGGACGCGGACTTCAATGAGTACGGTTACTGCTGGCGGACGATGGCTGATCCCGAGGGCAATGAGTTCTGTCTTATCTTCAAGTGCTGAGCGCGCTCGCGTTCATTCCGCTCTCCGTCCGTCGCGACTGAGGCCGCGCCGGACGGAGCCGCGCGATGGGTTCGAAGGTATCTCCTACGCTCGCACGGGTCGTCCACGTACGAGCCGGACGATCGCGACGAGCACGACCGCACCAATTGTGGCGACGATGATCGAGCCGATCAGACCGCTCGGCTCGGCACTCGGCAGGATCAGCGAGAAGAGCCAGCCGCCCACCAGGGCCCCGATGAGGCCGAGGATGAGGTCCCCGATCAGGCCGTAACCGCCTCCCTTCATGATCATGCCAGCGAGCCACCCGGCGATAAGTCCCACGATGATCCAAGCGATGAATCCCATACGTTTCCTCCTAGCCCTTTGGTTAGGCCACTAGCGCGAGCGCATCGAGCAGCGACCTCTGATTCGTGTTGGTGTTGAAGATGCGTGGGCCGGCGAGAAAGATGAGGACAACCACGATCAGGATGACGATCGCGATGCCGACCAGCATCCCCGTTCCGAGACCTCCGTCGCTCGACCCGGTCGGCGTGCTCGGATTGACATTGACCTGTCCCACGTCCTAGCGCCTCCCCGCTGCGTTTCGCAGTTCGCCCGCCGTGCAAACACTGTGCCCGCCATCCTGCGCGGGAGAGCCAGAGGTTCGGTCGCCGTGCGCTTAAGCGTGGGCTCGCCGCTGTCTGCCCAGCACTCGCGGCTCTATTTCGCGGTGAGCGACCAGGCCGGTGGGTCCGATTCGAGCCGCGACTGTCTTAGCCTTCGCGCTCTCAGCCCGCTGGCCTGGACGAACATGATCCTCAGTCAGACCTTGACGTCGCCCTCAACGGCCTCACGGAGCTTCTCGACGTCGATCTTCGTCATTTGGAGCATCGCCTCGGTCGCGCGCTTCGCGGCCTCGCGATCCGGGCTCTCCATGTACTCGACGAGCTGTCGCGGGACGACCTGCCACGACAGGCCGAAGCGATCCTTGAGCCAGCCGCAGACGCTGGGCTCTCCCCCGCCGGCGATGAGGGTGTCCCAGTACTTGTCGACCTCGGCTTGGTCCTCGCAGTCGATGGAGAACGAGACCGCTTCGTTGAACTTGAAGTCGGGACCGCCGTTGAGTCCCACGAACGGCTGCCCGGCGACGGTGAAGTCGACTGTGAGAACCATGCCGGCCGGCCCGCTCGGCGTGTCCGCCGGCGACCGGTTGATCTTGTCGATCCGGCTTTTCGGGAAGAGCGACGTGTAGAACTTCGCCGCCTCCTCAGCCTTGCCGTCAAACCACAGGCAAGGAGTGATCTTGCTGGCCATCATGAATTCCTCCGCCGTCGAGCTATCGCCTCGAGGCCATCTGTTGCGCTGTTTCTCTCATCGCGGCGTCCATTGGGCTCATCAGCTGGAAGTAGTTGCCGTCGGGGTCCGCAAAAGTCGTGATCATCATTCCACTGTTCTCGGCCGGGTCGTAGGGCTCCTTGACGACGGTCGCGCCTTTCCCTTTGAGCTTCGCGAACTCACCTTGCACGTCGGGCGTCTCGAGGTTCCAGATCACGCGGCCAGGCTCGCGGTTCTTTCCTTTGACCTCGCTGTGTGGGCCGAAGCTGATCCCGCCTTCGCCGAATTGCCAACCGAAGTACGCGTTGTCTTCGAAGGTCGGCTTGCCGAAGAGCTTCGTGTAGTACTCCTTGAGCCGGTCGGGGTTCTCGGAGCCGACGAGAATTCCGCTGAATTTCCTGGTTCTCCCCCTTGTCCAAGAGGCGTCTTTCGAAGCCTAGTCCTCCGCGAGGCGGCCGTCTTCGCTAGCTCGGCGGCTCAGTCCAGCGGGCTGCCCACGTTGGGAGCAGGACGAGCGCGAGCGGCTGCTTCGTGGGTGTTCGAGGAGATAGTCGTCGGCACGATGGAGTGTCGAAACTCCTGCCGCATTAGGGCTGGCGGCCTTGTTCGCGACGAGCGCGGGTGGCTGCGGCTGGCGAGTTAGAGGCGACGGTAGCGGTATCCCATCCCCCTGACGGTCGAGATCGCTTTTGCCCGTTCGCCCAGCTTCCGGCGCAGCGCCCGGATTCCGACGTCAATCACGTTGCTATCGCCTTCGTAGCGGTAGCCCCAAACATCAGCAAGGAGATCGGCGCGGGACACCGTCTTGCCTTCTCGCTCCATCAGATACCGAAGCAGCGCAAACTCGAGGCGCGTCAGCCCGAGCCTCACGCCATCGATCACGATCTCGCGTGCCTCCAAGTCGAGAAGGTCATCTTGCGGGACTCCGAGCTCACGCGCCGCGACATGCGCGAGCCATTCGTCGATAGATCCGGGTCCGAAGTCGAGCATCACGGAATACATCCGCCGTCCATCAAGATCGACATCAGCCTCAGGCACGCGCACGAATCCAAGGGGCGTCAGCGCAGGGAGCATGTCGAGGATGGTCCACGCGGCCCAGTAGATTCGGCGCAGGCGCGGACGGAGCTCCATATAGAGACGCTTCGTCTCGAGAAATGCAGCGGCCTGGACTGCGCCGGGGGCTTCGCCGAGCGTGCGATCGAGCAGGCGCCGCGAGAAGAGCACGAGCTGCCCGCTTGGGACGGGGTCCCGACGGAGGTGATCGAGCCAGGCGTCGGCGAGGGGATCCTGGGGCCAGCGGGAGCGAGGAACCGCGCTGATCTCAAACGGCATCGTGAGCCCGGCGAACTGGCCGTCGCGGTCACGGATCGATCGGAAGACCTGCGGCGCTCGGTCCCACCACGCGTGAAGTACCGCCGCCGAGTGCGGACCTTCATGGCGGGTGATGGTCTCGAGGATCGCCGGACCATCCGCCGTGCGTGCGGGCTCCACGGTGCAGAGCTGCGCACCGCTCGGGAAGAACGCTTCCCGAAGGATGGGGTTCTCGATGAGATAAAGGATGTCCGCGGTATACCGCCATAGATCGCCGCTTCCCGCACTGCGCAAGCCATCGCGCAGACATCGCCAGGCGGCCTGACGATAACCCCGGTGTCGCGACGGATCCTCGGCGCGAAGCCGTGTCGCGATGGCCTGCTGCATCGTCTCATGAAGCGCGAGGCCATCAGACGCCTGGCGCACGAAAGGGAGCTCGAGGAGCCGCGCGTACGCGTCCTGTGACGCAACATCCGGCAGCATCGCGCCGAGCAGCGGAACCGTCGCGCGGCGAACGACCGACGCGGCATCGAGCGCGCGCCTCGTCGACGGATCGAGATGGTCTACATACTCACCCGCCAACTCCTGAATCACTCTCTGCGCGGCGAGATCTTCGAGGAACATGTCGGAAGCCGCCGCCGCCGTCGCCGCGGCGACGCGAAGGGCCAAGGGATGGCCGCGCGCAACGCGATGCACCCGCGTCGCAACTTCATCGGAGAGACCAGACGATCGGAGGAGCGCACGAGCGGCATCGTCGTCAAGTGGGCCGAGCTCCATCACCGACACGGACCCCGCCACCCCAATCGGTCCGAACCAAGAGAGCGAAGGCAAATCCCGGCCCATGACGACGAGCCGGGCGTTGCTCGACAACGCCGGAAGGAACTCCCTCCTGAGCCAGGTCTCGGAGACGCGGAACGCCTCGTACCCGTCGACCCCAAGTACGACGCGGCCGCTCATGGTCGCAAGGCGCGCCACGGGATCAGCGTCGTCGCTCTGCCCGATCGCCCGGCGCAACTCACCGAGGAAGCCGCGCGCGGTCGGCTCGATGCTCCCGCAGTCGACCCTGAGGACGGTTGCGCCGCGTTCGCGCGCACGCGCCACGAACGCCCCGAGCAGCGTGGATTTACCGATGCCGGCGATGCCGTGGACGAACGTGACGAGCGGACCGCTCTCCTCAAGTGAACCAAGGAGAACGGCCAGCTCGTGATCCCGACCGACGACCGCTTGCGGCTCATGCTGTGCCGGCCGCAGTTTGACCGCGGTCACGAGGCGCTCATGCAGCTACGAGACGGCGGCCCGCGGCGGTCACCGCGCTTGGACGCTCCTGGACGGCGAAGTCTCGAGAGGTGATGTCCGTCAGATTAGGGTGCGTGGCAACGGTCCGGAAAAGGTCCGACTTGAGGAACGCTTCCATAGCGGAACGATCACGCCATGTGTAGACGCCGCCGTACGTGTTCGTGCTGTCGCTCTCGAGCCAGACCTTTGAGATAAGGCCAGGAATCTCGGCGAACGCCGGCGCGACCTGATCACAGAGCGCGTCGTAGTCGGTCCTGCTGATCGCCTTGAGCTTGAAATTCACGATCTGGATGTGCACCTCGCGCCTCCTTCTGTTACTGGCGCGAGCGTATTGGCGGCAGGCGCAGGAAGATGAGGGAAAGATGAGGACTCGTCGACGCGACCGGCGCCAAGGAATGGGACTCGACCCGGTGCCACCCTGGTGATTCGTGGCCTGCTGTACACCGGGTCTAGCCTGAATCCATCTCCGTCCGTCTTGGTTGCAGACGGCAGCTAGCCGTCCAAACGACAGCTCGGCTCACTGAGAAAGAGGTTCCCAAATGAAGATCGTCATCATCGGCGGTACCGGGCTCATCGGTTCGAAACTCGTGACCAAGCTCAACGAGCAGGGTCACGAGGCCGTTGCCGCATCACCCAGCCGAGGTGTCAACACCATCACAGGCGAAGGAGTTGCCGCGGCGATGGACGGCGCTTCCGTCGTCGTTGACGTATCGAATAGTCCCTCGTTCGAGTACCGAGCCGCGCTGGAGTTCTTTCAGACCTCAACGCACAACCTCCAAGCCGCCGAGACGACGGCAGGCGTTGGGCATCACGTTGCCCTATCGGTCGTGGGCACCGACCGGCTGACGGAGAGCGGGTACTTCCGCGCGAAAATCGCTCAGGAAGCGCTGATCAAAGCTTCGTCGATCCCATACTCGATCGTTCACGCGACGCAGTTCTTCGAGTTCATTAAGAGCATCGTGGACGCCGCGACCGACGGCAATACCGTCCGCCTGGCACCAGTGCTATTCCAGCCCATCGCGTCTGACGATGTCGCCACGGCCGTAGCGCGGACCGCCGTCGGTGCTCCGGTCAACGGCGTCATCGAAGTCGGCGGCCCCGAGCAGTTCCGCTTCGACGCACTGATCCGGCATTTCCTCGGCTCGCAGAATGACCCGCGCGAGGTAGTGGCCGATCCCGGGGCCCTCTACTTCGGCGCGATGTTGGCTGAACGGACGCTCGTCCCCGAAGAAGACGCGAAGCGGGGTGAGATCCGTTTCGACGACTGGCTGAGCCAGTCCGCGACCGGAAAGGAGGTAGCGGCCCGGCCGGTTTGAGCACGTTTCCGCCGCGCCGCGCCTGGTATAGGCGCTGTCGGGCCTTCTTAGTGGACCGCACAGACCTTGGGGTAGATCTCGCGTGGTCATCCTTCGAACATCGTCGATAATCCGGCACCGACACGGCGCTGGATGGGCGGGCGGCGCCTCGAGAGCTCATCGAGGGGGATTAGAGCAACTCCTTTTCGCGTCTGACGCCACTTCATCCTCGAGAAGACGCCTGGGTGAGCCTCAAGCTGCACGACTTCGCAACTCGCCTGACCGGAAGACGGGACTCTATGTGCCCAATGTTGAAACAGTCGGGCTGGTCAGAGATAAGCGCGGGTGGCTCTCCCGCCCGGTAGCACCCAGAGGCCAGCGTAACGGCCGCAGCCCACTTGCCGGATAGGACGATCGTCGCTCTTTACCAGATGCCGATGCGTTCGGGTCCGAAAAGGAACGGACCGACGAGTCCGGAAGTGATGACAGTTCAGCTCATTCAGGACGAGCCACGGAGGGATGCGCCAGCGGGTTAGGAAAACAAGGGCGGACCTCGTTCTTGGGACATGCCCGTGAGGAGGACGCGCTCCACTTCTTGAACTTGTAAACGAAAATCACGCCACCCGCGATGCGACCTGCTCAACCTTCTGAGGTCATCCTCGGCCTCGAGCGCTCGCAGGCTCCCCGGCGACCCGCTCGAACGCGTGCACATCCGCGGTCCGGTTTAGACGAAGGCCGCTCAGTCGATCGTGATGACGACCTTAGCGCGCGCCTGCCCGCTCCCCACATAGCGGACCGCGTCGGCGGCCTCACTCAGCGGGAACGTCCGATCGATCACCGGGCGCAGCTTTCCGGCCTCGATTAACTCCCTGAGCACGGCGAGGTCCGCGCGGTTCGTGGTCGAGATGTACATCACCACGCGCTGGCCCAGCACGCGTGACCGGACGACCAAGGCCAAGATCCGACCGAACACCGCGAGCCACCCGCTCTTGGACGCGCCGCACTGCACGAAGATCCCGTTAGGCGTCAATAAGCCGCGCATACTCCCGATCGGACGCGTGGCCGCGACGTCGAAGACCACGTCGTAGCGCTGCGCACGCTGGGTGACGTCCTCCTTCGTGTAGTCGATGATCTCGTCCGGGCCGAGCGTGCGGACGAGATCGACGTTCTTGGGACCGGTCACGGCAGTGACGTGCGCGCCGAGCGTCTTCGCGATCTGGACCGCGAAGGTGCCCACGCCGCCACCGGCCCCGTGGATCAGGACGCGCTGTCCCGGTCCGAGGTGGCCTTTGTCGCGCAGGCCCTGCAATGCTGTTAGGCCCGCGACGCCCACGGCGGCTGCCTGCGTGAAGGAAAGCTCCTTGGGCTTCTGCAGCAGACCACGTTCGAGGCAGGACGCGTACTCCGCGAAGGTGCCGCGACCCAAGCCGAACACCTCGTCGCCTGGCTGCAGCTCCGTCACGTTCTTTCCCACCGACTCGACGATGCCGGCGACATCGACACCCCGGATCGGGAGGTTCTTTTGACGCATCAACATCGAGATCACGTTCAGGAGGAACCCGCCGTGGATCGTGTGCCAGTCCAGCGCGTTGACCGAAGCCGCGCGGACCCTGATCAACACGCGGTCGTCAGCGAGTGTCGGTTTCTCCACCTCGCGAAGGTGCAGCACGTCCGCCGACCCGGTCCCCTCCTGCACGACCGCCTTCATCGTCCCGCCCTCGGGCGCCGCAACCGAGGATTGCGCGTCTGTCGTCTCGAGTCTCGTGGCCATGTCACACCTCCGTTGAATGCGCGCATAGCCTCACGCTCAACTGTGAAGAACCTATGAAGGCACTGGAAAGCCTACGTCCGCCTCGCCATTCCGGGGGTTCTGAGCGGAAGACGGGACTCTATGTCCGCAATGGAAACAGCCCACCTGGTCCGGGACGAGCGCGGGTGGCTACGGCTGGCGGGTTAGGAGCAAGGGCCAACCTGGGACCCGCATAGTCTTAGGGCATATCGCCGGGGAGGACTCAGCCATGAGAGTCGCGTGCGCGCTCGCGAACGGATTCGAAGACTCCGAGTTCAAGCAGCCGTACGAGGCGCTGAAGCAGGCCGGCCACGAGATAACGATCGTCGGCATGGAGGCCGGTCAGCGACTGAATGGTGACAAGGGGAGAGAGACCGCGGTCGTCGACAAGGCATTCGCCGAGGTGAGCCCGGATCAGTTCGACGTACTGTTCATCCCAGGCGGGTTCTCGCCGGATCGGCTCCGCTCGCAGCAGGCGCCGGTCGCCTTCGTCAAGGCGTTCTTCGAGAAGGAGAAGCCCATCATGGCGATCTGCCATGGTCCGCAGCTCTTCATCACGGCGGGCACATACAAGGGCCACCGCCTGACGGCGTGGAAGACGATCCAGGGTGATCTCAAGCTGCTCGGTGCGGACGTCGTCGATCAGGACGTCGTCGTCGATCGCAATCTGGTGACGTCGCGCCAGCCAGGAGACCTTCCGGCCTTCATCCGCGAAGGCCTCAAGCTGCTCGAGAGGGTGCCGGCCGCGAGGTAGCCTCTGGGCTGAGGCCGCGGTGAAGCGGCTCGTCAACTGACGCCATGCGCGAGGGCCTGACCCGGCGCGCGTTCCTGCGCGAGGCAGCTCTCGCAGGTGCTGGCCGCGCAGGGAGCGCAGCTCGGACACCTCTACCGCGCAGCCACGCTCAAATGTGGGAACAACGGCCGATTGTTACCGCGGCCACGGTCGTGGAGAGGATCGCGGAAACGCGGGGGTCAAGCACGCGGAAGTGATAACGACTCGGCTCGTTCAGGACGAGCGTGGGTGGCTTCGGCTGGCGGGCTGAGTCCAAAGGG
>VBFI01000210.1 GCA_005889275.1 Chloroflexota bacterium
GACGTGGTCGCGTCTGGAAACGTGTCAGTCAAGAAGCGTCTGAGGATGACTCTGTCTTCGGCACGTTCACGCCAGCCCCAAAACAACACCGCCATGCCGGTCGCGGCGAAGGCAGCGAAGGTTAGGAAGATCGGCTGCCGTAGAGCGGCAACAAGTGCTCCACCGACGATGAGGATCCCGAGCGCTCGGAGGATCCGCAAAACCCAGGTCGCAAGATGTGTCCGCCGAAACTCGACGACGATAGTCGTCAGAGCATTGCGGCGGATCGTCCCGAAGGCGTGGACCGCGTATGGATTGGCGACAAATCGCTTCCGCCGAAGGTCGAAGCCGCGCTCGCTAATCGACCCCACGACACCCTCGCCCTGACTCCAGTCGCCAGTAAGTGCAGACATGACTCGTGCGCTGCGGACGCGAGACGAGAGTCGAGCCATCACTTCGCTCTGCTCACGCGCCGTCGTCAATTCCAGCCTGCGACTGTTGCTCACCCCTACAGCCTATGGAGGGGACAGTCACAACTTGGTGTCCACGTTCCGAGGGGTGGGGAGTGGCTGCCTCTGCCCGATCTCGGCCAGCCCTGGCATAGCGCGCCATGACAGTGCGGCCGCGCCGTTGTTCGCCCAGCAGCAGTCAGTCCTCCAGATGTTGGTGGACAAGTGGGACGGGTTGAACGCCGACGAGAGGAAACAGACGCTCGCGGGTATCTTCGACAGCATCACGGCGAGCGCTGATGGAATGGACCGACTGGAGCCCTGCGCGGACTGGCGGCCCTCCATGGTCGCGGCCATCCCGAGCCCGGTGCTGATGGCCGAAGACATTGAGGGCGTCAACGGAGCGGAAGACGGGGGTCAAGCGCGCGGAAGTGATAACAGCTCGGCTCGTTCAGGACGAGCGCGGATGGCTCCGATTGGTTAGCTGACTCAAGATGTGCGGGCGGATCTACAGTCACGCTCAAAGCCAGGAAACAAGCGTCGTCGAAAGCGCCAACGCGAAATCGTCCTTGGCGCTCAACTCGCCCTCCTGACTGCGTGTTCGCCAGGTTGACGATCCGAATCGACTCGCCGCCATAGTCATCAGCGTGGCGCCAAGGAAGTGGCGGCGGTTGTGTCGATTTCTTCAACCATCTCGTCGCGAGCTCTCGTGAAGGCTTACTGGGATGACTTCGCGGTCGCAGTGGTTGCCTGCTCGATCAACCGAGCGAGCGCAGCGATTTGAAGCCGTCGCGCATCGCACCGACGAAATACTCCGGCTGCTCCCACGCCGCGAAATGACCGCCTTTGTCGAACCTCTCGTAATAGATCAGTTTGGGATATGCCTTCTCTGCCCAAGTCCGCGGAGCTGCATAGATCTCATCGGGGAAGACCGTCACCGAAACGGGGAGCTTGACGCCTCTCGGATCAAAGAAGCCGCCCGTTGAGACTTGAGCGGTATCCCAGTAGAGACGGGCCGACGAGATGGCTGTGTTTGTCAACCAGTAAAGGGTGATGTTGTCGAGCACGTCGTCTCGTGTGAGCCCCTCGCGCCCTCCGGCAAACACACGTGCGATCAGGTCGTAACTCCGCGCGTCGTGGTCGAGCATCCACGCCGCCAACCCAACGGGTGAATCGGCGATCGCGTAAAGCGTCTGTGGGCGGAGCGCCATTTCGTTCGCGTAGCCAAGGCCCTTCTTATAAAAGAAGTCCAGCTGGTCCCAGGCGTTGGATTCCTCGGCGGACAGACTCGCCGGCTTCGGCTTACCTGTGACGAGCGCCGTCTGGATCTCGGTGGGAACCGTCGCCGCCATATTGGTCGAAATCGCCAGCAGGCCCGGAGGCGTCTGCAGCGCCATGATCTCAGAGATTGCGTTGCCCCAATCGCCGCCTTGCGCGACATACTTCGCGTAGCCAAGACGAGTCATGAGCGCTCCCCACGCCTTTGCGATACGCACCGGGTTCCAGCCCGGCGCCGTCGACTTGCCGGAGAACCCGTAACCGGGGAGGGAGGGGATCACGACGTCAAAGGCGTCGGCGGTACTTCCGCCGTACTTCGTCGGATTGGTGAGTGGATCGATGATCTTGAGCTGCTCGACAACCGAGCCCGGCCAGCCGTGCGTGACGATGATCGGCATCGCGTTCTTTTCTTTCGACTTCACGTGAATGAAGTGGATGTCGAGGCCGTCGATGTTGCTGATGAAATTCGGATACGAGTTCAGCTTCGCCTCGACCTTACGCCAGTCGTAATCGCTGGCCCAATAGTTCGCCAACGCCTGCATCGTCGCCAGCTGCACACCTTGCGTCGTATCGTTGACCGTTTCGCGCTCCGACCATTTCGTCATCTTGACGCGCCGGCGCAAGTCGGCGAGATCCGCTTCTGGAAAACTCACGTGGAATGGACGGATTTCGGGATCGAGCCCAGTGGTTCGTGCGACTTCATTGCGAGTTTCCGTCATAGGTCCAGTCATGGCTTCCAACCTCCTCGAGTGACACAGCCTGGGAGTGGGTCCCGCGAGAGGTTCCCCTTGGCTCAAGCCATCGTAGTCGCTGTTCTTGGCATCAGAAGGCGGTCTTCGACGTTGTGCGAATTAGTTCTCCTCACATGCGCACAAGCAGGTTGAGCCTCGCTTGGCGTAGATCTGCAGCTGTCATTCGGCCGAAGGTGAGCGGAGCGGAGGACGGCAGTGGCGGCGCAAACGTGTTCGGGAGAGGACGTCCGGCGCCCCGATACCGCATGTAATCGGCCCACCAGAGCTCCCTCGAGCTGCAACATCTACGACGCGGCGACGCTCCAATGTGGGAACAAACTCCCGATTGTTACCGCGGCCACGGTCGCGGAGAAGGTCGCGAAAACCGCGGGGGTCAAACGCGCGGAAGTGATAACAGCTCGGCTCGTTCAGGATGAGCGCGGGTGGCTTCGGTTGGCGAGCTAGCCGGCAAATCGCTGACGCTTTCTGGATGTCGGCAGTCGTCGTAATCGACGACCCTCTCGCGTCGGCACGAGTGATCGCGAATCTTCCGGTGGCCTAGCCTTGGCCGATGCCTCCACGCCGCGATTCGACGATCACCCTGACGGACGGACGCCGGCTCGCCTTTACGGAATGGGGCGACCCTGACGGTAAGCCGCTCTTCCTCTTCCACGGCGCCCCTTTCTCGCGTCTCTTTTGCCCGGACGAGCCGGCCACCATCGCAGCTGGCGTTCGTCTCGTCACTGTCGACCGCCCCGGCATTGGGCGGTCGGACGTTCTCGAGGCGCGCAGCTGGGGGGACTGGCCGGCCGATGTCGTCGCCCTCGCCGACGCCCTCGGCATCGACCGCTTCGCCGTGGTGGGCTGGTCCTATGGGGGAAACTACGCCGCCGCCTGCGCAGCGCTAATCCCCTCACGCCTCACAGCGGCGGGCATCCTCAGCACTCGTCACCTCTCCCAGTACAACGTCCTCGAGCGGCCGAGTGCTTACGAGGAACTTGACCCGGAGGAACGCGGCGATTACGACCTGGCCCAGAAGGATCCCGCCGCCGCGGCCGAAGACTGGGCCCGCCGCAATGTGGGCTGGGTCGCCAACCTGCGGGAACACCCCGAGAGCTTTATCGACATGTCCCAGATACCTGAAGGCGACAGGTGGTTCTTCGCCGACGAAGCGCGCGCCCGAAGCTTCTTCGCCGCGATGTCCGAGAGCGTGCGTCAGGGCACCGACGGATATCGCTGGGAGGCGATTGACGCTTGGCTTCCGTGGGGCTTCCGTCTGGACAGGATTCCGATGCGGGTCCATCTATGGCATGGCGAGCAAGACCCGCGTGTCCCTCGATCGCACTTTGACTTCAGCGCCAGCCGGATCCCTGACTCTGTCGTCAGCATCTGGTCCGACGCGGGACACTGGGGCTGCGTGAAGCACTGGGACCAGATCCTTGGAGCATTGACTCCGCGGTAGCGTCTCCACGCGGGCTCATCTTTCCTGAGTCACCGTCGAGCGGAGCGGAAGACGGGACTCGAACCCGCGACCCCAACCTTGGCAAGGTTGTGCTCTACCAACTGAGCCACTTCC
>VBFI01000014.1 GCA_005889275.1 Chloroflexota bacterium
GGGGCAGCGCTGACCGCGGCCTGGATGCTCGTGTAGGTCGCCGTCGGGCAGTCCAAGCCGTTGTCGTCGACGACGAAGTTCGGATCGGGATCGGTCGTCATTGCGGGGCCCGCCGTCGCGAGATCGGCGCTGCTCACACCAAAGAGGCTGAGGTCGGTGCCGAGATCGAGCGGCAGCGCCGGAAGGATGGCCGAGAGTGGCCGCGGGACGGTCACGCCACCGTCGAACGGTGAAACGTTCGGGCGCTCGCCGAGCGCGATGGCCGGGCGAGTCGTGCCGATGGCGAGAACGACGATGACCAGAGGAACCAGAAGGCGTCCGTGCATCTTGGCGGTCTCCCTGCGTCGTGGGCCGACGCGTGCGTGTGCGCAGCCGCGCTGCGCCGCGCGGGCGAGGCCGCAGGGCCGATGCCGTCACACGTCTGTTACGGAGAATGTTTGGTAAATACGCCGGGCGGACGAGCGGGTGGTTTCTCTGCCGGCCGCCGCCTCCGGAAGCCGACCAACCGAGCGGAGGCACGGTGATTGCTAATGTGTCGCCGATGCGCGTGCTCATTACCGGCATCACCGGTTTCGCCGGGAGCCACCTCGCCGAGTACATCCTCGCCAACCACCCCGACGTCGCCGTCTTCGGCACGTACCGGTGGCGGTCGCGGATGGAGAACCTCGAGACGCTCGCGGCGAACGGGGTCCTCGACGTCATCGAGGGGCGGTACTCGGCCGGCGCGGGCCAGGCCGACGAGGCGCGCAAAGGCCGCGTCAACCTCCTGCACTGCGAGCTCACCGACGCCGGCGCCGCCGAGAAGCTGATCAGCGCCGTCCGGCCCGATCGGATCTTCCACCTCGCGGCGCAGTCCTTCGTCCAATCGTCGTTCGACGAGCCCGCGGCCACGATGCGCATCAACATCGAGTCGCAGCTGAACGTCCTCGAGGCCGTCCGGCGGCACGACACGAAGATCCGCATCCACGTCGCGGGATCGAGCGAGGAGTACGGGCTCGTCTATCCCGATGAGGTCCCGATGAAGGAGACGAACCCGTTGCGGCCCCTCTCGCCGTATGCCGTCAGCAAGGTGGCCCAGGACAAGCTCGCGTACCAATACTTCAAGTCGTACGGGCTCCATATCGTGACCACCCGCGGCTTCAACCACACCGGTCCGCGGCGGGGCACGCACTTCGTGACGAGCACCATCGCCCGCCAGATCGCGTTGATCGAGGCGGAAAAGCACGAGCCGGTGATCTACCACGGCGATCTCACGAGTAAGCGCGACTGGACCGACGTCCGCGAGATGGTCGGGGCGTACTGGCTCGCGCTCGAGCGGGGCGAGCCCGGCGAGGTCTACAACGTCGGCCGCGGCCGCACCTGGTCGGTCGGCGAGATGCTCTCGCTTCAGCTCGGGAACTCGCGGGTGAAGATCCGGACGCAAGAGGACCCGGCGCGGCTCAGGCCCTCGGACGTGCCGATCCTCTGGGCCGACTCGTCGAAGTTCCAGAAGGCGACCGGCTGGGAGCCGAAGATACCCTTCGAACAGACGCTTCGAGACCTTCTTGATTACTGGCGCGATCGCGTGCGTCGCGACACTGTGTCCGTGGGAGCATTGAAGAATGCCTGATCTCACCGGGGTCTGGACCGCGTTCGTCAACAACCCGCTGGTCCAGCTCTCACTCCGTCTCTCGGTCCTCTACGTCTTCGCGATCTACCTCGCGATGGTGTTCTGGACCGTGCGCGACGCGCAGCAGCGGACCGAGAACCAGATCCTCCCGTACCTCGCGGGCTTGATGGTGGTCATCCTCAACATCTTCGGTCTCTTCCTCTATCTGATCATCCGGCCCAAGGAGACCCTCGGCGAGGCCTACGAGCGTCAGCTCGCGGAGGAGAGCCTCCTCGCGGAAGCGGAACAGCGCGTCGTCTGCCCGACGTGCAAGGAACGCGTGCAGGACGAGTACATCCTTTGTCCGACCTGCCGCACGCGCCTCAAGCGCGTCTGCCCGAACTGCGGGAAGCTGATTCGCCCGGAGTGGAACATCTGCCCGTTCTGCGCGAAGGACTTCGACGAGCGCGACTGGACCGTCCACCCGGGCGGCAAGGCCGAAGCGGAGCGCGCTCGCTCATAACCCGCGCGGCCGTGATCAAGCCCGCGTGACCCGTCTCGCGCTCGTGCTCATCGCCGCGATCGTCAGCGGCGCGACGTGCCAGGCGAACCTGAGCACCTCGCCCCTGTCCGTGATTACCGATCTCTTGTTCATCGTTCCCGCCGCGTTCCTGCTCGGTATCGTCGGCGAATCCCTCCGGGACCGCTCGTACCGCACAGCCGGATGGATCGCGATCGGCCTCGCGATCGGTCCGCTTCTCGGAGGCATCGTGTGGAGCGTGTTCCTCACCGTGAGCGAGCTCAGGACGTACCGCCCCGGTCCCCCCGAGCCGCCCGAATACAGTCTCGGCGCGATGCTCACGACGTTCCTCGTGTATGTGGTGATAACAGTCGCGGTCTTCGCGGTCGTTGGGTTCTTCGCCGCGTGGCTCGGATGCGAGTTCGCGGAGTACCGCGCGTCTCGAGCACACCACCGAGCGGACAATCTGCCTCCGTACCCGTGAGCGGTGCGCTCGCGTTCCTCGCCGGCGCGATTGTGGGCGGGCTGTTCGTGCTCGGAGCGGGCTGGTTCCTCGTGTTGGCCGGCTCCAGACGGGCAGATCGCGGGGTCGGGTGGATTTTCGCGGGCAGCGGTCTGCTTCTCCTGGTGGGCGTTGGCGGAGGACAGCCCGCGGTCGTCGGCGCGGGGGCCGGGGCCCTCGCCGGCTCGGTCGGACTGGTGCTTTGGTCGGGCCGAAAGGAACGACGACTTGACCGAAGAGCTATGTCGGTCGCCCAGGGGCTTGGCCTCGCCTTCGCGGATCAGCCCTCGGACGAGCTCCGGAACGTCGTCCCTGGGCTTCTTCCTGCGGGTGACCGACACGAGATCCGGCGAATTCTGTCCGGAAGCTGGCGCGGCCATGCCGTGATGCTCTTCGAGTACTCGGTCGACAACGACGGCTCGGTGTTTTGGAATTTCGACTGCGCGTTCGCACCTGCTCCCCTCGACGGCGAACCGGTCTTCATCGGCAAAGAGACCTTCATGTCCCGAATGAACGCCAGGCTCGGTGATCGAGACATTGAATTTGGCGAGCCGGATTTCGATCAGCGATTCCTGATCAATTCGAAGGACCCGGACCGTGCCCGGTCGCTCCTTGGCCCGAGGGTTCGATCCTGGCTCCTGAGCCACGACGAGAAGGTGGATTTTCGCGTCGGTCGCGGCGGCGTGATGTGCGTGTGCGACCGCGGGGCCACATCGCCGGAGAGGCTTCTCGACCTCACGACCGATTTCCTCGTCGCGCTGTTCCCGACTCTCGCTGAGACCGTGGCTGTCCGCACGGCGGTCCCGCGGATCTCACGAGAACGCGATGTGTTCCCCGCGCAGCCGCGTTCAAGCTCACCGGGCCGCGCAATCATCAAAGGACTCGCCATCGCCGTCCTCGTCGCCATCGTCGGCGCGGTCGCCTTCTATGCGCTCTTTTGGTTCGCGTGCGCGACGGGACAAGGCTGCCTCTAGCGTCCCGTCGCAGTCGCGTATCAACAAAGCGGTGTGACGTTCTCCGCGCGGCCCGATATCGGAGCGGTGGGGAGTCGACGTCGCATCTACGCGGCGCTCCGCGGGGCGGTCGTCCTCGCCGTCACCGCACTAGCGATCTCCTCGCTTGGTGGGACGAACGTGCCCGCGCCCATCTGGCAGGTCTCGTTCGCGATCGGCAAGGAGGACCTCCGCGCGGGTGACGCGGTGAACCTCACGACCGGCCGCGACCCCAAGCACCTCGGCCACATCCGCCTCTTCGAGGCATGGGCGAACTCCCCGCACACCGCGATGTGGGTCTACGAGGAGACGCCGCCGCGTTCGGTGCACCGCGTCGTCGCGTACGACGAGCGGTATCAGCCGATCCGCCTCTTCGGGCTCTCCGGGGCGGGGGCGACGATGGTCGTACCGGGCACGCCCGCGCCCGAGCGCACGAGTGCGCCTCGCCCGACCGGTCGCGCGACACCGCGACCGACGCCCCGACCGACCCGGACGACGCCGCGCCCGTCGGCGAGGCCGTCCGCGGCCGCGTCGCCTCTCGCGACCCCCACACCGACACCGATCCCGACCGTCCGCGAGCGCGACTAGACGCCCATCTGGGGCGTTATCGTTCCAGCGCGATCGCTCGACGTCCGGGAAGGGGTCTTGCCACTTGCTCGATTCGCTCTTCGGCTTGGTCTCGCGAGACGTGGGTGTCGATCTCGGCACGGCGAACACGCTCGTCCACGTCCGTGGGCGGGGCATCGTCATCAGCGAGCCTTCCGTCGTCGCGAAGGACGCGCGCACCGGCGCGATCCTCGCGATCGGCGCGGAAGCCAAGCGCATGGTCGGGCGCACGCCCGCCTCGATCATCGCGGTCCGGCCGTTGAAGGACGGAGTCATCAGCGACTTCGACATCACCGAGCAGATGCTTCGCTACTTCATCCACAAGGTGCACAACGGGATCGCGCTCCTGCCGCGGCCGCGGATCATCATCGGCATCCCGTCCGGGGTCACCGAGGTTGAGAAGCGCGCGGTGCAGGACGCCGCCATGTCGGCCGGCGCGCGCTGGGCACGTCTCGTCGAGGAGCCGATGGCCGCCGCGATCGGCGCGGGCCTCCCGGTGAACGAGCCGTCGGGTTCGATGATCGTCGACATCGGCGGCGGCACGACGGAGGTCGCGGTCACCTCACTCGGCGGCATCGTCGTGTCGCGCTCCATCCGGATCGGCGGCGACGAGATGGACGAGAACATCGTTTCGTACGCGCGGCGCGAGTTCAACTTGCTCATGGGCGAGCGCACCGCCGAGGACATCAAGATCGCGATCGGCTCGGCCTATCCGCTCGACGAGGAGGTCACCACGTTCTTCCGTGGCCGCGATCTGCTCACCGGTCTCCCGCGGTCGATCGAGGTCACGAGCGCGCAGATCCGCGAGGCGCTCGACCCGTCGGTGGAGCAGATCGTCGACGCGATCAAGGACACGATCGAGGAGACGCCGCCGGAGCTCGTCGCGGACGTCATGGACCAGGGCATCTACCTCGCCGGAGGGGGTGCTCTGCTGCGTGGGCTCGACACGCGGGTCGCCGAGGCGACCCAGATGGCCGTCCACGTCGCTGATGACCCGCTGACCTGCGTCGTCCGGGGCTGCGGCAAGATCCTCGAGGAGCTCGAGAACTACGAGCGAAGTCTCGTTGTGGAGACATACGCGGCGCTTCCTCACTAGAACTAGAGACAATCGAGCGCCGGCCGCGTTAAATAGCCGTCAATGGCCACTTTTGGTCGCGCTCGGCGCACGTCGGGCGGCGCCGCAGCTTTCGGAAGACCCCTCGTCGTCCTTCTCGCCGTCAGCCTCGGCCTCCTCCTGCTGCGCGACACGGCGGTCGTCCGCGGCGCGGCCGCCGGAGCGACCGATCTTCTCGTTCCCGTCGAGCGCGTCCTCGGAGCGATCGGCGCGCCGGTGAGCCACGCGTGGCAGGCGGTCACCGAGATCGAGACACTCCGGTCCGACGACGCGGCGCTCCGTGCCGAGAACGACCGCCTCACCCTCGAGAACGTGCAGCTCCAGGAGCAGGCGTTCTCGGCGCGACAGGCCGCGCAGCTCGCGGCCGCGGCGAAGGCGCTCTCGTTCAAGACGGTGAGCGCTCCGGTGATCGCCCGCGACCCGTCCGGTCTGCTCCACATAATCATCCTCGGCGCGGGCTCGAAGGACGGCGTGCTCCTCGACGACGTGGTGATCTCCGACCAGGGCGTCGTCGGTCGCGTCTCCGAAGTGGGCGCGAACTACAGCAAGGTGCTGCTCGTCACCGACACCGGCTCGTCGGTGTCCGCACTCGTCCAGGGGTCGCGCGCCGCCGGTCTGGTGCGCGGGCAGTTCGGCGACACCCTGGTGATGGACTGGATCCTTCAGACCGAAGACGTGAAGGTCGGCGACATCATCATCACCGCGGGGCTCGCGATCGGCGATGACGTCCGCTCGCTCTACCCGAAGGGTCTCGTCCTCGGGAAGGTCGTCGACGTGGCCAAGGGCGACAACGGAACGTACCGTCGGGCGATCCTCGTCCCGGCAGTGGACCTACGGCACCTCGAGAACGTACTTGTGGTGAGAACCTCGTCATAGCGATCGACGTTTTTCGTTGAGGCGAAGGGGTATGCGAGGAAGGGTCGGGACGCTCATCGTGTGCGCGGTTGTCCTCTGGACGAGTGGGGCGTCGCTTGCGCGCGCCTCGACCGACGGCGGCGCCCGGCTCCTCGTGGCGTTCGCCGACGACGCGAGCGCGGCCGACCGTGACGCCGCGCTTCAGGCGATCGGCGGAACCATCGAGGGAGCGATACCGGCGATCGCCGTGACGAGAGTGGTCACGGCCACCGAGCGCGACGCGGTCTGGGCGTCGGCGCGAATCGCGCATATGCCGGGCGTTCGCTTTGCCGAGCCCGACGCATCCGTGCACGTCGGCTTCGTCCCGAACGACTCGCTCTATCTCACCGACCCATACACGGGGCTCGGCCAGTGGGGTCTGCGCATGATGCGGGTCGACCGCGCCTGGGACCTCGCCCGTGGGTCGCCAAAGGTGATCGTCGCGACGATCGACACCGGCGTCGATGCGGCCCATCCCGACCTCGCGGACTCTCTCTTGCCGCCGGTCAGCACGATCACGAGCACGGATCCCGAGTGCCAGGCCGGAGCGCTCGATGACAACTCGCACGGAACGCATGTCGCGGGAATCATCGCCGCGGGTGCGAACAATGGGGCGGGGGTCAGCGGCGTCGCGTTTGGGGTGAAGATCCTTTCGATCAAGGCGCTCGACTGCACCGGCGCCGGCGCGATCTCGGATGTCAGCTCGGCGATCGTGTACGCGGCCGACCACGGCGCGCGCGTCGTGAACATCTCGCTCGGCACGGGCGATGACAGCCTCGCGCTGCGCAGCGCCGTGCGCTACGCCCAGGACAAAGGTCTCCTCATCGTCGCGGCGGCGGGGAACTGTGGTGTCGTGGGTCCGCGCTGCGACGCGGTGAACCAGGTCGAGTACCCGGCCGCCTATCCCGGCGTGCTCGCCGTCGCGGCGACGACCACGGGCGACACGCACGCCGTCTTCTCGAGTCAAGGCCCGTACGTCGGCGTGGCGGCTCCGGGCGACCGGATCGTCAGCACGACGCCGAGCTACGCGACCTACCAGTCGGCGCGCGGGCAGAGCCGGGGCTACGGCGTCCTGAGCGGCACCTCGCAGGCCGCCCCTTTCGTCTCCGGTTTGGCGGCGCTGATCTTGAGCAAGGACCCGACCCTCACCGCCGCACAGCTCGTCACACGTATCGAGGCGACCGCCGACGATCTTGGCGCACCCGGATTCGACACGAGCTTCGGCGCGGGACGCGTGAACGCGCTGCGCGCCGTCAGCGCCCCCGGAGGCACCTACGGCGCCGTCTACGACACGACGAAGGTGCCCGCGAGCGCGGCGACCGGGGCGACGTTCATGGCGACGGTGAAGCTCACCAACACGTCCAGCTTCGCGTGGCCGGCGAATGGTCAGCTGCGGCTCGCGTACCACTGGCTCGATGCGACCGGCCGGACGGTGATCTGGGAAGGAACGCGGAGCGCGCTACCCGCTTCGCTTCCGATCAATGGATCGATCGACCTGCCGACGACGATCGTGACCCCCAAAGATCCGGGTCGCTACGCGCTCCGCTTCGACATGGTCAACGAAGGAGTGGCGTGGTTCTCCGGCACGGGTGTGCCCGATGGCGACGCGGCGGTCTCCGTGTCGAACGGATTCGGCGCCTCGTACGCGATCGGCTCCTCAGCGTTCGCGCTCAAGGTCGGAAGGCCAACGTCGCTCGCCGTCACGCTGACGAACACCGGCACGCGAACGTGGCCGGCGTCCGGCCCTCAACCGGTGCGCCTCGGGTACCACCTGCTCGCGCCGAACGGCTTCGTGCTGGTGTGGGATGGAAGCCGCGCGAACCTTGCGACCGACGTCGCGCCCGGGCAGTCGGCGACCGTGCAGCTGCCGGTTTCGGCACCGTACGGCGGCGGCTACGTCCTCCGGCTCGACCTCGTCCAGGAAGGCGTCTCTTGGTTCTCAGGCGAGGGCGTCCTGCCTGACGACCTCGCTGTGGCGGTCAGCCCATGAGGCGGCTTGTTGTCCCGCTCGTGGCCGCGCTCCTGCTGCCCGGCGCGAGCGCGCTCGCCGCGCCGCCCGTCGTGTTCCACGCGTCCTACACGGCGGTGCCGCCGACGTCCGTCGCGGCGGCGAGCGCGTTCGTGCTCCCGGTCACGCTCGGCAACGTCGGTCCGGATCTCTGGCCGACGAGCGGACCGCAGCCAGTCAACCTCAGCTACCACTGGATCGACGCCGGAGGCAGCACCGTGGTGTGGGACGGGGTGCGCACGCCGCTCGGCGCGCCCGACGTCGCGCCGGGAGCGCAGCGACAGGTGCAGGCGACCGTACAGGCTCCGCCGAACCCAGGGTCCTATTTCCTGCTGCTCGCGCTCGTGCAGGAAGGCGTCGGGTGGGTCGCCCCGAGCGCGCCTTCTCAAATGAGCGTGATCACCGGCTACCAGGCCACCTTCGGGCAGGTGACCCTTCCGACGTTCCTCACGGGCGCCACGTATCAGATCAGCGTTCCGGTGACGAACACGGGCACGGTCTCGTGGCCCGCGCAGCCGTCGCCGCAGGGCGCGGTCGCCGTCCCGCAGGTCACGCTCAGCTACCACTGGCACGACGTGACCGGGAAGACCGTCGTCTGGGACGGGCTCCGCTCCCCGCTCTCCGCGAACGTCGATCCGAAGGGCTCGGTCACGGTGAACGCGACGGTCGTCGCTCCGCCGGCGGCCTGCGCGTGCATCCTGAGCTTCGACCTCGTGCGCGAGGGCGTCGCCTGGTTCCAGTTCCTCGGGAGCACGCCGCTACGGCTGCCGTCGTTCGTCGCGCCGGTCACGTACGCGGCGGTCTTCGGCGCTCCGGCCGCGGCGTCGGCGTACTTCGGCGAGGGCAAGTCCGTGCAGGTCACCGTGACGAACAGCGGGAACATCCCCTGGAACGCGACCGGCGCGAACCCGATCGAGCTCAGCTATCACCTCCTCGACGCCTCGGGCAACGCGATCGTCTGGGACGGACCGCGCACGCCGCTCACCGCGGACGTCGCGCCCGGCGCGAGCGCGACATTCTCGTTGAGCTACGTCGCGCCTTCGAAGGAGGGGACCTACACGCTCGTCATCGACCTCGTGCGCGAGGGCGTGTCGTGGTTCCAGTTCCTCGGCTCGCAGCCCTTCCGGCAGGCCGTCTCTGTGACGAGCGGGCTCATGGCGGGCTACGGCCTCACGACGACACCACAGCAGGCCACGATCGGCGCGACGCTGCAGCTCACCGTGCAGGTCTCGAACTACGGACAGCGGACCTGGATGCCGGGCGCCTTCTCCCTCAGCTACCACATCTTCCGGAACGGTGAGACCGTCGTGTGGGACGGCGCGCGCGGCATTCTCCCGGCGATCGTCCCGCCCGCCGCGACGGTCACCGTTCCGATCAACGTCGCCTTGCCGGGCGGCACCGGCGACTACGTCATCGCCTGGGACATGGTCCAGGAGGGCGTCGCGTGGTTCAGCCAGCTCGGGGTCGTGCGCAAGCAGGAGCCGTTCGCGATCGTCCCCGGCGTCACGTTCTTCGGATCGGGGTTCGGTCACGGCCTGGGGATGAGCCAGTACGGCGCGAACGGTTGGGCGACCGGCGCGACGGGCATCGCGCTCACCGGCGAGCAGATCGTCCTGAAGTACTACCCGGGCACCGCGCTCCAGTTCGTCGACCCGCTGCGTCCCTTCAACCGCGTGCTCCTCTCGGCGCCCTCGTCGCAGGGCCGCTTCGTCTGCGGCAACAACAGCTACTTCGACGGGACCCTCGCCGACCTCTCCTCGACCGGCGGCATGCGCGTGCTCGACGAGGGCAACAACAACGCGTTCGTCGCCCAGAGCAGCGGCGGCCAGAACTTCCAGATCATCGCGCGGAACGGTCTCGTTCAGGTCTGGTCGAACTGGGGCACGCCCGCACCCGTCTTCGCCGGGCTCGGCCCGATCACTGTGACGCCGATCGATGCCGGCCAGCCGATCACGTTCGCGCAGAAGGGCGGCACCTACCGCGGCAACCTGCGCTTCACCAACCTTGGCGGGACGCTCCGCGTCATCAACGCCGTGAACTACGCCGACTACACCCGCGGCGTCATCCCGCTGGAGATGCCGACGAGCTGGCACATCGAGGCGCTGAAGGCGCAGGCGCTCGCCGCGCGCACCTATGGGTACAACTCGTACAAGGGCGCGGCCCGCGACTACGACGTGAGCGACGACCAGTCCGACCAGTGCTACGGCGGCGTCCGCGCCGAGACCCCGCCGTCGAACCTCGCGGTCATCGGGACGCTCGGCAAGGTGATCACCTACCAGGGCGCCGCGATCCGCGCCTATTTCGCGAGCTCCAACGGTGGCTACACCCGGAGCGACGGCTGCTGGATGAACAACATCGTGCGTAGCGGTACGACCTGGGCTTGCTCGTCCGCCGGCTCGCCGTATCTCGCTCCGGTTCCCGACCCCGCCGACCGCACGGTGACGCAGCCCGCGAACCCGCGCGCGAGCTGGCAGGTCACCTTCACGAGCGACCAGATCCGGAGCGCGGTGCTCCGCTGCGGCGGTCCGGACATCGGCGTGCTGCAGGGCGTCGACGTCTCGAACCGGGTGCCCGTCGGCGGACACGTCATCTCGGTCCGCTTCTTCGGGACCGCCGCGAATGCCGACCTTCGCTCGGACGACATCCTGCGCACGTGCCTCGGGTTGCGCTCGACGATGGTGCGGCTTAATCCGTTCTGATAAGGCGCGCCTGCGCGCCTGTTTTCTTAATCATTCGGACCGACACCGCGCGGTAACGCTCGTGCCCACTTCTCGTTCGACCATGTACAGGTTCACCGTCCTGCCGCACAATCCGCGAAGCGCTACGGGGGGGTGACGAGGAAGGGAAGGGGGACGTCGCCGTGCTCCGAGTGCGCCACCCGCGCCGCCTCGCCCTCCTCATCGGTCTCTTCCTCCTCGCGCTCTTCCCCCGGTCCGGTCCGCCTGCCGTCGCGTCGCCGCGCGCGACCGGCGACATCGTCGCGACCGAGCGGACCTTCGCCGCGCCCGCGACGCATGGAACGCTCACGACCCAGGGCGGAGGCGCGATCCTCGCGCCCGACGCGGGATCGACCGGCGGCGAGACGCTCCTCTACACCTCCGACGTCATCGACGCGGGCCAGCTCTACGACCGCGTCGGCGTGCACTGGGTCGCGAGGGTCGGCACCGAGGACAGCTTCTACGTCGAGCTGCGCACCTCGCACGACGCGGCGAGCTGGAGCGACTGGTCGCTCCTTTCCGCCGACGAGGACATGGCGAACACCGACACGAACGAGTGGTACGCGTCGCCGCAGCTCGCCGTGCCGAACGCGCGCTACGCGCAGTACCGCGTCTGGCTGACGACGGGCGACCCGACGGACGTTGCCCGCGTCGGCGTCACCTTCATGGACGTCACCGATCTCAACGCCGGCCCGATCGCGCGCCTTCTCAACGACGTCGCCGGCGCCGCGAAGGACGTCGCGCGCTCGTTCACCGATCCAGCCGTCGCGAGCGCGGCGGCGGTCGGCGCCACGCGGATCCTCTCGCGCTCCGATTGGGCGGCCGATGAGCGGCTCATGCAGTGGGTGCCGCGTTACTACCCCGTGAAGAAGGCGGTCGTCCACCACACCGTCACCGACGACGGCGGCACGAACGTCGCCGCCGCGATCCGCGCGATCTACTACTACCACGCGGTGACGCGCGGCTGGGGCGACATCGGCTACAACTACATCGTCGACAAGTTCGGCAACGTGTGGGCCGGCCGCCAGGGCGGCGACGGCACCGAGGCCGGTCACGCGTACGGCTGGAACAAGGGCTCCATCGGGATCGCCGCGCTCGGCACGTACAGCGTCACGTCACCGACACCGGCCATGGTCGGCTCGATCTCGAACATCATCGCGACGAAGTTCACGCAGTTCGGCGTGCAGCCGTTCGGCGCGGATCCGTTCACCCACCAGGAGCTCGCGAAGAGCGGCGCGTGGGAGAACATCACCTCGAACCCGCCGAACATCCAAGGCCACCGCGACTGCAACTACATCGAGAGCCAGACCGGCGGGCAAACCGCCTGCCCGGGTAACGCCCTCTACTCGCAGCTCGCCGCGATTCGCTCGCTGTCGCAGAACGCGGTGAACCAGGGCTACGTGCAGATGCCCTACCTCGAGACGAACCTTCCGAAGGCCTCGTTCCCGGGCGGCACGCTGAACGTCGCCGTCAACGTGATGAACAAGGGCAAGACGAGCATCCCCGCCGGCACGGGGGTGTCGTACCGCATGCTGCAGGGAGCGAACACGGTGCTCTCGCAAGGCGGCGTCGGCATGGTGGCGGCGGACATCCCGCCGGGCGCCGCGGCCTCGGTGAACGTCCCGCTCAGCGCCCCGGGGATCGGCAACTACATCGTGCGCTGGGACCTGCAGTCCAACGGCGTCTGGTGGAACGGCCTCTACGGGACGCCGTGGCGCGACCAGTACTTCCGCGGCGCCGACTGGAGCGCCGACTGGGTGACCGACAACGTGCCGATCAGCTGGACCGCGGGCGAGACGAGGATCATCAGCGTCACCGTCACCAACGACGGCGGCCGCGTGTGGAACGCGACCGGCGCGGGTCCGGTGAAGCTCGGCTACAAGTGGGTGAGCAACGCGACGGGCAACACGTTCGCCGGTCCCGACAGGATGCCGCTTCCGGCCGACGTGCAGCCAGGTCAGACGATCACGCTCACCCTCCCGGTGACCGCGCCGGTCTACCCGACGAACTACACGATGTATCTCGACCTCTACAAAGAGAACGAGTTCGCCTTCGCCGACAAGGGCATCGCGCCCGACGACACGCCGACCGGCGTGAGCCTCGACTTCAAGGCGGGCTACACGTTCAACTCGCAGCCCGCGTTCACGGCGGGCCAGACGACGACGGTCCCGGTCACAATCACGAACATCGGCCGGGGCACGTTCCCGGTCACGAACTCGTTCCCGGTGAACCTCGGCTACCACTGGACGACGCCCGCGGGGGCGAGCGTCATCTGGGACGGCGCGCGCACGAAGCTGCCCGCCGATCTTCTCGGCGGCCAGAGCGTCACCGTGAACGCCGCAATTACCGCTCCGTCCTCGGGCGGGAACTACGCGCTCAAGCTCGACCTCGTGCAGGAAGGCGTC
>VBFI01000015.1 GCA_005889275.1 Chloroflexota bacterium
GGGCTTCGTAAGCTGCTTCGTAGCTTGCACAGACCGCCGGAATAGGGAGGCTGCCGACGTCCGCATTGAAAGCGCTCCTTGTGCGCACGCAAACGCGTCCGAGGACCGGATAGTGAGTCAGCGCACCTGGAACCTCAGTGTTGAGGGACATCTGCATCAGGTCGATGTCTTCCATGGATATTGGTCCGCGCGCCGCGAAGTCAGGGTCGACGGGCAGACCGTTCTCAGCATCCGCCCGAATCCTCTTCAGGTCGCCGCGTGGTGGATGCTGCCGTCAGATCACGCGTTCGCGATCGCTGGTCACGCCGCCGTGCTTCGGGTTACGCCGGACCTGGGGCACAACTCGTACAAGCTCGACCTGGCGCTCGATGGTCGGTGGGTGGACTCAGGCCAGCTGGTGGAGCAGCTACCGGGACCCTTTGGCGTGTCCCTGAGCGAGGAGAGCACCACGGGGCCGCGGGATTTGTTGCTGGTCGCCGCGTTCTTCTTCGTCGGCGCCGCCGCTGTGTTCGGGGTCGCAGCTTCGGAGTGGGGAACATTGCCGCCAGGTCGGCCATATGACATCGGTGGGCTTCTTGCGTTGTCGTACGCGACCGTCGGAGGCGGTTTCTTGGCCGTCGCGGACGGGGCCATGCTTGGCGCACCCCACCGTCGGGATGCCGTTTTTCTCGCGGTCGCGGCGGGACTCGGTCTGCTCGGGACGCTCATCTACGCAACGCCAGTGGTCGCCAGTCCGATCCGCTTCCTGATCGGTGACGCCCTAGCCGCGGCGCTCGTGGCGGTGGGCTTCTGGTGCGTGCTGATGACCGGACTGCTCTCGTTCTTCGCGGTTCTCGGCGCGGCGTGGAGTCTTCTAGGAGCGCGCCGACGTACCGTCCTGCGGCGGCTCGCGCTTGCGCTCATTCCCACCCTCGGCGTTCTCGTGGCTCTCGTGATCGTGGGTGGCCCCGCCGACTGGCGACAGACTCCGCGAGCTGAGCCGTTCGCATGGGCGCTCGCGCTTTCGATAATCGCGGCGGGCCTCATGCTTTTCACTCGGCCGCGAGCCGAAACCGCCGCGTGGGAAGTCCAAGCCTGAAGTGCGAATCGTGGACGATCTGACGATGACGCTGTTCGAGTTTTTCATCGGCGTCGGGCTGGTGAGCTTCGTGATCGGGCTCGTGCTGCTCATCGTCTCATTCGTCCGCACCCGGCGAACAAGTCTGACGGGTGCTCGTCTTCGCGTGTCGACGTTCGCGAGTCTTCAGTTCGCGGCGGGGTTCCTATTGCTGAGCATCGCAGTACCAGACTGGATTGGCCTCGTGCTCGCCGTCGTCTGTTTCGCGACCGGGTTCGCCATCCTGTACCTGACTACACGGCTCAAAGGCCCGCCTGTCGAACCAAGACCCGTGTCTTCGAACCAAAGCATCTAACGGGCGAGCTTCGCAACTAAGCCGGGATGTCGTCGAACGTTCACCTGAAGAAGCATGTGTCGGCTGCCCGATTCCGGCCCTCAGCACAGAATGGGTTTCCTAGAGAATTCGGGCAAGGCGTGCGCCCGCGTTGACCCACCGGGGAGTGTGAACCAAATGGCCGAGCCCTCGAGTGCTAGCGACCGGGAACAGGCGGTCGCAGCTGCACGAAAACGTGGTCTCACGAAAGCGGAGCTAGAGCAGCGGCTTGAGGCTCACCGTATCGACCGTCACTTCAAAGCCGCTACGCAGGTAGCGCACGCCGGTGCGATCGAACAGGCGGGGATCATCCGCCGTCTCTTCACGGAGCGGCTAGACGCCTATAAGTGGATTGCCGCGCTCTCAACGGCGGCGTTTTTCTTTGTCGGACAAGCGGTTGGCGCCGCGGGCCGCTCGATCGGTGGCGATCCCGCGATCGCCGCTCTGGTCGCTCAGGCGTGTTTTCTGGTATCGGTGTTTGGCGCGGCTCTTTACATGTTCGGGGTGGACACGCGTGCGTCGAAGTGGCATCGCGCGCTGTTCATCCGGACATCGCACGTTCGAGGCGCTCATTCCTCAACGTCTTGGGGTTCTTCGCCGGACGTTGAGTACGTCTCTGACCCGCGAGGATGGCGGCTGGCGCCTGCGGTTTCAGAGCGCTCGAGTCGAGCGGTTCGTCGTCGATTGGGGGCTTCAGATCGAAGCAGCCCTGGATGATGGCCGGCTCATCCTCAGGATTGGTGATAGCTCCAAGTTCGAGCTGCGCGATGAGGGGAACTATTGGTCACTCGTGCGCGCCAACCTCTCTCAGAATGGACACGTATTTTGACTTGCTTGGGCGCAGCCTCGTGGCAGTCGCCGTTCGAGGTGACGGCCCGCTCGAGATGCTGTTTGAGGCGGACACGACGCTCACGGTGCATGCGAATCCGCGTTACGAGGGCTGGGAGCTGCACGGTCCGCAGGGGTTGATTTTTGTCTCCGCTCCCGGTGGAAGGGTAACGACCTTCGGGGCGAATGACTTCAACAACGCTCCGCAAGACTCTGGAGAGAAGGGCTCGCCACCGACGTGAGACGGAGGAACGTACAAACCCTGTTGGCGCGAGCAGGAGCGCAGCGATGGTTTCGCTGGTAGTCCGTCGCCATGCCGAACCGGGGAGCGAAGAGGGAACCGGGCGTGCCTTATCTGCGGCTGGCATCGCCGCTGGGCGACGTCTGCGCCGCGACGCCCAAGAATTTGCCCTCGTCGTAAGCAGTCCGCGTGAGCGCGCGCGCGCAACCGCGGTCGAGGTCACCGGGCGTGTGGATGAGCCAAACGAGTCCCTCGGGGGCTCACCGGACGCAGCTCTTACGCAGCAGCAGTACGACACCTTGCGCTCCCTGCAGGACGTCCTCGAGCTCATCGCTGGCAATGAACACGCCCTGCACTTCGCCCAGCAACAGCTGGCGACCTGGGAGGCGATCGCGCGGCGTCTGCGAGACGGCACGACTGCCTTGGTCATCACGCACGGCGGCAACATCGTGTTGCCGGCGGCCCTTCTCGCGCGCCGCCTCGGCACCGATGTCGCGCCGCTTCCACTTTCCCACCTGGAGGGCGTGCGCGTCGACTATTCACAAGGCCGTTGGCGTGGCCTCGAACGACTTTCCGCGGAGAGCAATTCACCAATCGTCCAGACGGAGATCCCGCTCGGCGGCAACCTCAGTCAGGCAGTCAGAGTCGGCGACACCGTGCGACGTCGGACCGGCCCATGGACTCCAGCGGTCCAGTCGCTGCTGGCGCACCTTCACGCGGTCGGATTCACCGCCGCGCCGCGGAGCCTGGGCGTTGACGAACGCGGCCGCGCGGTACTCGCGTATCTGCCGGGTGACATCCATGGCGGATGGCCCGAGCCGATGCCGCCCTGGATGTTCGAGGACCTCACGACGCTCAGGCGCGCCGCCGAACTGCTCCGCCGTTACCACGATGCTGTCCTGACGTTCCGGCCGCCACCGGACGCCAGATGGCACCAGGTGGCGCCAGGCACACATGAGCTCATCTGCCACAACGACTGGTCGCCCTACAACGCGATCTTCCGGGAGCACGACCCGGTCGTGATGCTTGACTGGGATCACACGGGCCCAGGCAACCGGGTGTGGGACGTCGCCAGCTCGGCACATACCTGGGTCCCTCTGTATCCGAAGAGAAGCGAGCTGTCGCTCGAGCAGAAGGCCGCGCGTCTCGCCGTCTTTTGCGAAACGTACGGGGATGTCGAGCCGGGTGCGGTTCTAGATGTTCTGCCCGAGCAGCTCCGCTTCGTCGCGCACCTCGTTCGGACCAACGCAGACGGGGGCGATCCGGGCGCTCAAAAGCTCGCGGGCTGGAATGTGCCGGCTCGATTGCGCGAGGAAGCGGACCTACTGGTTCGCCAGAAGGAAGCGCTGCGGCCCGCTCGTCATCGAGACTGATTTCGCTAAATGGGCCGACTGACTCTTATCAGGACGACTTGGTCGACCTTCGACACCACTCGCCTTACTTGACTGCGATGTCTCCCGGCTCGCGCGCGTCGGTCTCGTTCCTCTGCCACGGTGTCCTCGTTTAGGGTCGGCCTGTGGTTGCACTCAGCGCGTTTCGCGGAGGCCCTGTAACTTTCATGTTTACAGACGAATCGAGCCTGAACCAAACTCCCAGCCACGAACACCCGTTCCGCTTGCGCAGACTCCCATTCGGCGATTCAGGCGGAATTGGAATTCTCGCGAGAATCTGGCGACCGCCGGGTGGGACTCGAAGTCGGAGTTTTCAGAACTGCTGCTTGGAGGTTCAGATCGTGCGAGAATCAGTAGCGAATCCGCGCCGACGTAGCTCAGCCGGTAGAGCAGCGGTTTCGTAAACCGCCGGTCGGCAGTTCGAGTCTGCCCGTCGGCTCAGGAAAACTCAGGCGGTTTGTGCGAGCAGCGTGGTGCTGAGGGCTCGCGCGAGATCGGCGGGCAGCGGGTGGCGCGCCTGCGGGTTGCGCCAGAGGGTGGCCCGCGGGGGGCCGGATTCGCCGCTCACCCACGCTGCGGCGCTCAGGCGCTGGTACTGACGCAGGAAATCGCGAACGCCCGCGAACCCGCGGTCTCGAAACAGCGCCTCGTCCTTGCGCGCCGCCCGGTCCTGCAGCCAGAGCATCGCCCCAGGCAGCGCCTCCGCGGCGGACGACGGACCGTCGGCGCCGAGGACGAGCAGGTTGATCATCGAAGGGGGCAACTGGCCCAGCTTGTCGCAGACGGCGCGAATCAACGGCGTCGGATCGGCCGGCGCTCCGGGCATTGGCGCGGGCCGGCGCATCCGCCGCACTTCGACGTTGAAGCGCAGCCGGCTGCGGAAGGTCACGCGGAAGTCAGGCCCGCGGTGGCCGACTCCATACGACTCGTACTCGATCACGAAACGGCGCTCCTCGACGAGGCGCGAGGCGATGGCGAGTTCGAACGCCAGGTCGCGCCGACCCTCATCGTCCCGCACCCCGCGGGCCTTCTTGCGGATCTTGTCGCGATACGTCTCGGCGAACGCCCGAAAACGCGCCGATGCGAACAGCCACCGGCTGACCTCGGCGGCGAGCGTGGAAGACTCGGGGCCGAAGAGGTAGGCGATCAGCTCGTCGAGCGGGATCGTGGGACGGGGCACGTGACGCTCAAATGGCTGTAGACATGAGAGTGGCCTGACCCCTCCGAAGCGGGAATAGCGCGCCGGTCGAACGCGTTCTGCCGCCGTGGCCGACTGGAACAAGAACATGATCGACGAATTCCACGCGAAGGCCGGTAAGGGCGTAGGGGCCTTCGGGGACAAGCTCCTGCTGCTCACCACCCACGGGGCGAAGAGCGGACAGGTCCGGACGACGCCCGTCGTCTACCACCGCGATGGCGACCGCTACGTGATCGCTGCCTCGAAGGGTGGCGCGCCGTCCCATCCCGGCTGGTACCACAACTTGGTGAAGCACCGCGAGGCGGAGATTGAGGTCGGGACCGAGAAGTTCAAGGTCCGCGCGACGCCCATCGCAAAGGGACCGGAGCGCGACCGCCTCTACCGAGCGCACGGTGACAACTTCGCCGGGTTCCGCGACTACCCGAGCAGGACGAAGCGCATCATCCCCGTCGTCGTGCTGGAGCGCATTCCCTAAACGCGCGCAGCAGGCTCCAGAGCCCCTTAGGTGGACGCCGACGCGCCAACCTCCTGCCGGACGCGCAACGAGCCGAGGAAGCTCAGCGCGCCGACGGTCATCAAACCGGCGCCCGCGACCGTCAGGATCGCGACCGGTCCAGCGACCGAAGCGACCGCTCCGGTCACCGCGAGGGACACCGGTGTCGTCAGGTTGATCCCCGTGCTGAACGTCGCAAAGGTCCGGCCGCGCATCGCATTGGGGACTGCTGTCTGAATCAGCGCGAAGAACGAGGCGTTCAGCACGGCGTTCGAGATTCCCATCGCAACGAGGACCATTGCAGCGAACGCCAGGGTCGGTGAGAAGGCCAAGAGGATCTCGATCGCGCCGTCGAGGAACACGCCGGCCGCGATGAGGGTCAGGAGCGACAGTCGAGGAGGGATGGTGCTCACGACGAGGCTCCCCGTGATCAGGCCGGCGGAGAACGCACTCAAGAGCGTCCCGTACTCGATCGCGCCTCCACCCAGCGCGACCGCGACCCAGACCGGAACGATCACCCGCCAAGGCCCGCTGGCGAACAGCTGATTGGCGGCACCGGTGAGCACGCACAGCCGCGACGGCGCGTGCCGGGCGATGAAACGCAGACCGTCGGCGGCTTCCTGGAGCAGGGGGCGTCGCGGCTCCGGTCCGGGCAGCGCGGGTCCCGGTGTCAGGCGGCGGAGCAGCAACGCCGACCACACGAACGATGCCGCGTCGATGGCCAGGAGTCCGACCGGGCCGATGGCGACGAAGAGCACTCCACCGAGCGCCGGCGCGAGCAATTGCGCCCCCTGCGCTGTCGCCTGCATGAAAGCGTTCGCAGGGATCAGATCTTCCTTGGCGACGTATGCCGCCAACACGGAGTTGCGGGCGGGGTAGAAGAAGAGCGCCGCGACGGTGAGCGACGTCCCCATGACGATCACCACTGGCACGGAGGCGTTTCCGCTCGCGACGAGCACCGCCAAGAACGCGACGAGGGCGGCACGTATGAGATCGGTGCCGACCATCACACGGCGGCGATCGAGTCGGTCGACGACTGTGCCCGACAGGATCCCCAGCGCCAACGACGGGACCAGGTTCGCGATGCCGAGGACCACGAGGGCCTGTGGTCCGCCGCCGAGGGTCTGGAACACGAGCCAGGTGATCGCGATCGCGTGGAACCCATCACCGACGACCGATCCGGCGTGTGCCAGCCAGAGCCGGCGGAAGTCGGGGACGGCGAGGATCCGCCACCCGGGTGGGACGAAGCGATTCACGAAGCGGCCAAGCGTAGCCGCGGCTCCGCCTCACCCGTCCGTAAATAACGGGAGCGCGCCGGCGATCCGCCAGCGCGCCCCGAGGCACCTAGGGGTTCGGCTAGGGCCGCACGATGACCCGTCCGACCATGCCGACCACGTCGTGGAGCTCACAGATGTAATCGAAGGTGCCCGCCCGAGTGAAGTTCACCTTGAATTTCGTCGCCTGTACGAGCGGCGTCCCGGCGAGCTGGTAGTAGCCGAACTGTGCCTTGGTCGACAAGAACCCAGAGTTCACGGTCCCGGTCCCGTCATACGTATCCCCGCCCGACGGAATGAGCTGCAGGATGGGATCGGGGTTCTCTTCGCCGAACGTCACCGTGTGCGGTTCGGTCGGGTCGTGGGTCTTGACGAACGTGATCGCCTGCCCGACGTGGACGGTGATCACCGACGGAAAGAAGCGCAGATTCGAACCGCGCTTGTTCCCCGCGCCGGCCCAGACCGTCGGTCCGCCGTCTCCGTCCTCGTCTTCGTTGTCCTGATTCGCCTCGGCGGCGATGTCGGCGAGCGTCGCGAGATCGCGCGTGACCTCGCGCTGCGCGATGAGGCCGTACTCCGCATCGGTCCTCGGGAGCGCCTGCGAAGGGGGCAGGACCGTGATCGTCTCGGTCATGCCGATGTGCAGCCCGCAGATGAACGAATAGGTGCCGGTCGGCAACGTCGAGGCGAATGTCACGGTATACGGGACCGGCCCGGTGTCTCCGATGATCCCGGAGTTCGTTGACTGCGCGGGCGAGTTGATCAGCGTGCCGCCGAACGGGCCGAACAGTGCGAAAACGGGAACGGGTGGACGATTGAACGTGACGGTATGCACGGCCATCGGTGTGAAGGCCACGCTGTCGCCGGCGTGTATGGCTATGGCTTCGGGGTAGAAGCGATTGCCGCCGCCGACTGGTCCGGTCGCCCCGAATGCGACCGAGCCGGCTTGGACGTGCCACGTATTCGCATCGGCCGCGACCGCGGGCGATGCGATGATGCCGGTGATGCTGAGCGCCGTAACCACTGCGGCTACGAGAATCCGACGCATGGAAACCTCCCCTTCCCTGTGACCGGCGCGAGCATGGACCTACCGCCGGACCTGGTCAACGGGCGTAAAAGGTAAACAAAGTAGATTCGACGCCGATGAGACGGCGGGCGCGTTCCTTTATCGCGGCTTTGTTGGCGGCTGCCCTCGTCGTCGGATGCTCGGCGGGCAAGCTCGTCGGCGATCCGCTGCCTTCGCAGGTCGCACCGGACTTCACCCTGACCGACGGACCAACAGGCGAGGTCCTCACGCTCTCGTCGCTCCACGGCCGCGTTGTCGTTCTCACGTTCCTGTACACGAGCTGCTTCGACTCCTGCCCACTGACCGCGGAGACTCTCCGGACGGCGCGCGACAAGCTGGGCAACTCGGCGAACGACGTGTCGTTCGTCGCGGTGAGCGTCGATCCCAACGGCGACACGCCGGCGACGACGCGCAAGTTCGTTCAGGACCATCGAGTCGAGGGGACCCTCCGCTATCTCATCGGTTCGCAGTCCGCGCTCGCGCGTGTATGGCAGGCCTACGGGATCGCGCAAGCGGTGAGCACTCGCGACGTGCTGCATTCGGATGTCATCTACCTCATCGACAAGAACGCGCGCGGCCGTGTTGTGCTCCACAGCACAGTCACCCCAGACGACCTCGCGACCGATCTGGCGATCCTTCTCAAGGAGCGCTGACGAAATCAAAGGAGGGGCTCGACCAGGACGAGCTAACCTCGGTCATGACGGACGCGGGGAGGCGAGAGATGCCGAAGTCGCGAGCTGAACGCGCGCGGGGACGCGGCGAAACACCATCGAAGCGGGCGCTGCGTGGGGCTCAGCAGACCGCGCGCTTGGATCCCGAGCGAGGGGTCACGAGCCGCGCGCGAAAGCGACGCCAGGGTCGCGAGGACGTGCCCGATCCGAGATACGGTGGTCGTCCCGGGCAGGTGAAGTCGAAGTGGCGTCCTCCGGCCGAGCTCATGAGTCCACGGCAGAAACGGATCGCGAAGAAAAAACACTAGCCGCGCTCCGATGCATTTGGAGACGGGAAGCGTGGCTCGAGGCTCGGGTCGAGACGGGTGAAGGACCGTCGGCCCCAGAGTCCCATCAACACCACGGCGATGAGGAACCCCGCTGCCGCGGACAGCACGACGCCAAGCTGTGGCGCGGCGACGGCAAGCGCGATCAGCGCCCCGATGGCGCCGGCGACAGCGGCCACGATCACCGACAGCATCCCCGGCAGCGTTTGAAACACGTGCAGTGCCGAGCCGACCCGTCGAGCGGCGACGAGGTCGATGCCGAGCGTCTGCAACGCGCCCCGCAGGTCGTCGTACGGGCTGGCGGTGAAATGCGCCTCGAGCTCCGGATGGAGCTCGAGGTAGCCGTGTCGGAGCCTGTTCATTCCGACCACCCAGCGGAAGTCATCGCGATTGAGATGCATCAGGCGAGCGATGGTCGCCACGCCCGTGAATAAGACGACCAAGAGCACGAAGATGGCGATCGAGATGAACGTCGGGCCGAACCGATCTGCCTGGGCGACGAGCGCCAGGGCGATGACCGCGCCGGAGAGTATCGCCAGGAAGATGTTCACGCGACCGAGCGATTCGGTGTAGGTCAGCGAGCGCGTCGCGAGCAGGCTCCAGTGTTCGGTCGCCAGGATCTGCAGCTTCGCCGCGGCCGCGGAGTCACGTCCCGCCGGCGGAATCTCGGTCGACATCTATCCGAAGACCCCCTTTGTCAACGCTCTTCTCCGTAGCATGTCCGACCGCCGCCCAGCACGCCGCAACGTCAACCGCGCCTCGTTCGGCTCAGGGCACCTTGGAAAGCACGTACACCCGGTCGCTCAGCTTGCCGATCATGTGGAAGACGTGCCAGAAACAGTCAGCGAGCTCGATCTCGTACGCGCCGCGCCCGAACCGCGCTACGTATCGATCCGGATCCTGGAGCAGACGTGCGGCGTGCAGCAGCTTCCGCGTCGAACGACCCGTTTGCTCTTCATTGAAGACCGCCCAGTCGCTCCCGAGGTCGATCCGGCGATCGACGCGGAGACCGCCGGCGGCGATGCTCTCCTCCACCCGTGTTGGGTCCGTGCTCTCGGTCACGACCCCCAGCGTCGCGAAGAGCCACGTGGCCTCGCGCGGCTCGAGGCGAGAGGTGGCCACGGTGTGGAACACGATCGCCCGTCCGCCATCGCGCATCACTCGCCGCCACTCGCCGAATGCCGTCTGCAGCGCGGCGACGTGCACGAGCACGTCTCTGCACCAGACGACGTCAGCGATGCGGTCCTCGAGCGGCAAGGACTCCGCGCTCCCCCGAGCGAAGCGGACGAGCTGACCCAGCTCCGGTCGGCGTGCCGCCGCGGCGGCGAGCCGCGCGTTCGAGAGCTCGAGGTGACGTGCGACCGGATCGACCCCGTGGACCGAGACTCCGAAGCGCTCCGCGAGGGCGACCGAATGGCGCCCCTCGCCGCAGCCGACGTCGACGACAGTCGCGCGCGGCCCGAGCTGAAGGTCCCGCACGAGCTCGTAGAGCAGCTCTGGTCCACGTGGGCCCAGACTCGCATCGAGGGCGGTCCCAAACTCGGCCTCGATACGCGGAAAGGCGTCGTAGGACTCCTCGAGGGAGAAGCCTGGGCCGCCGGGACCAGAGATCATTCAGATGCTCTGGATGATCGCGAGGACATTGCCCTCGCTGTCCTTGAACCAGGCCGCCTTGGCGCCGCCCGCCGTCGCGATGCCGTGCTCGGTCTTTGCGTCCGGCGTCTGGTATTCCTCGAACTTGACGCCGCGCCCCTTCAGCTCGGCGACCTCGCGTTCGATGTCGTCGACCTGCCAGAAGGCCTGGCTGGCCTTGGATGTCCCTGCGTTCGGCGTCGGATACAGGAAGCAGGCGGTCCTGTTGCCGAACTCGTAGACGACGCCGCCTCCCCGCTCCTCCTTCGGCTTGAACCCAAGGAGTTGCTCGTAGAACCGCCTCGCACGGGCGACGTCCTTGGCCGGTATGTAGGCGTACATCGGAGAGTTCTGCAGCATCGTTTCCTCCGTTCGGCGACGTTCGTTTTTGCGCAACGAGTATGTCCGTTCGGAGCTCCCTCGCTTGCCGTCGACCGCCGTTAGGATTTCCTGCGGTGAGTGAACGTGGAAAGCAGACCCGAGCGTCGGTGATCTAACGATGGCCGAGACGGTTGCGGGTCACCTGAAGCACATCCCGGCGTCGGTACGTCCGACGGTGCAGACAGCGCGCCGGACGGTGAAGACCGTCGCGCCGAAGGCGACGGAGATCGCGTACCAGAGCCGGCCTCCGCGCTCGCGCAGCGCGATGTGGAAGATCATTCGCTACGTCGCCGACGATGCGCCGGTCGTCGCGATCGGGACGTTCTCGACCTATGCGTCGCTCTTCTTCTTCCGCGGCCGCGAGCTGGATGACGGGAGCGGGCTGCTCGAAGGGGGTGGGAAGGTGATGCGTGCGATCAGGCTGCGCACGCCCGCGGATGCGGAGCGGCCCGCCGTGAAGCGGGTCGTGCGTCAGGCGTTCAAGCTCGGCGGGGTCCGCGAACGCTAATAGAGCTTTTCCGTGTCCAGGACGTTCCGCAGCGGTTGCCCGGCGAGATACCGGCGCAGGTTCTCGCAGAAGAGCTCGGTGATGCGTGCGTTCTCCTGGGTGACCGTGCTCGCCGAGTGCGGACTGATGATCACGTTCGGCATGCTCCACAGGGGTGAATCTTGCGGCGGGGGCTCGGTGCGAAAGACGTCGAGCGCCGCGCCCGCGAGCCGCGCTTCCTGAAGCGCGCGGATCATCGCGTCCTCGTCCACCAACGCGCCACGACCGATGTTGATCAGCACCGCGCTCGGCTTCATCGACGCGAGCTCGGCCTCGCCGATGATCCCCTCGGTCTCGGGCGTATGTGGTGCCGCGAGCACGAGGAAGTCCGTCTGGCGCAGCATGGCGTGCAGCTCGTCTCGGCCGAAGAGCTCGTCCACATCGCTCACGGGACCGGTGGAGCGCCGCATCCCAACCACCCGCATGTCCATCCGTTTGGCGTGGCGGGCGACCTCCCGCCCGATGTGACCGAGACCGACGATCGCGAGCGTCTTGCCGGTCAGCTCCTCCCCGCAGTAGCGCTCCCAGCGTTTCGCGCGTTTGTCGCGCTCCATCCAGGCATAGTTCTTCGCGAACATCAGCATCGCCATCAGGCAAAAGTCCGCGAGCGGCCGTGCGTGGACGCCGCTCGCGGTGGTGATCACGATGCCCGCCCGGTCGAGACCGGTCCGCTTCACCATCTGGCCGACACCGGCGCTCGTCGCCTGCAGCCAGCGGAGGCGCGGCGCCACGGCCGATAGGTCGCGGAGGTGCGCACGGTCGAAATCGAAGATCACCTCGGCGCGACCGAGCATCTCGCGGAAACGCGCCTCCTGGTCCGGCGTTCGCTCCGTCCCCGCGCCCGTGTGGTCCGAGACGTAGCGGGGCCGCGGCACGAGGTCGGCATCGTGGAGGAGCTCGATCCGCGGATCGACCGCGCGGATCCGCTCGAGATGCTCGGTCTCGAGTGGCGATGCGATGAGCACCACGAGCGGCTCGGGCATCAGGTGCCCGGGACCCCAGAATCGTCGGCACGCACCCGGCCGGTCACCCAGTCGTAGCGGCGGTCGTCGTCGACGACCACGCCGCTGAAGCGGCTGCCGGCGCCGCTCGCGCCGTCGACGCTGATGACCGCGCCGCTGATGTAGCTGGCAGCGTCCGAAGCGAGGAAGAGGACGAGCTGGGCGACCTCCTCAGGTCGGCCGGGCCGCGCGAGTGGCAGATTGGGGATGCGCTGCGCCAGTCGTTCGGCCATCGCCGGTGGCAGGGGCTTTGGCTGGGTGTCGATCAGACCCGGGCTGATCGTGTTCACGAGGATGCCGTGCGTCGCCAACTCGACTGCGGCTACGCGTGAGAAGGCTTCGGTCGCCGCGCGGCTCGACGCGTAGGCCGCACCGCCCGCGCCGCCGCGCTGCGCCGCGCCGGACGAGAAGTTGACGATCCGACCGCCGCGCCCGCCCGCGATCATCGCTCGGGCCGCGGCCTGGGTCATGAGGAACGTGCCGCGGCAGTTGACGCCGTAGACGCGGTCCCAGACCTCGGCCCGCTCGTCGAGCATGGCGGTGTGCGGGGCCACGGCGGCGTTGTTGACGCAGACGTCGAGCCGGCCGAAGGTCGCCGCGGCGCGGTCGACGATCTGCCGCGCTCCCTCGGTCGTGCTCACGTCGGCGACGACCGCGGCGGCGCGCTCGCCGTAGTGCGCGCAGGTCTCGGCCAGACCACCTGGATCACGGTCCGCGGCCACCACCCGCGCGCCGGCCTCGACGAATGCGGCGACCGTGGCCCGGCCCACGCCGCGAGCGGCGCCGGTCACGACCGTGACCTTCCCTTCGAAATCGAACCGTGCGCGCCCGCTCATGCGGGCTCGGACACCACGTAGGTCATGGCGCCGCCCTCCAGGCGCGACATGGTGGGTCGGAGAAGGAGCATTGCCGTCTTGGGATACGGGGCGCGGAACTCCTCGATGGTCCGGTGGGTCACCGGGTCGACGAGGGTCCCGAGCAGCGTTCCGCCCTCGACGATGGTGCCGATCCGCGTGTGGTCGACCGCCGGAATGAGCAAACCGCCGCTCGAGGGCCGGAGCACGCGCGTCGGCTTTACGAGGATCGCCTGATGCACCGGTGCCGGAAGGGAGGCGGCGCTCTTGAGGACACCCACGACAGCGAGCGCGCGCCGCAGACCCGTCGCGAGATGCTGCGCCCAGCGCGCCTCATCCGGACTGCGCCCGCCGAATTCGACGCTCGTCGTCTTGGCGCCGAGGCTCCTCGCGTGACCGCTGATGCCCATGCCGCGATTCGCGGTTCGGGTTGCCGGGAAACACGCGATTCAGGTCAAGGACGTCCAGCGGAGCGCAGCGCGCGTCCGCTTCCATCGCCAGCGGATTGCTGACCGGCACGACGCGCAGCGTGCCGATGAGGTCGCTCATCGGAGTTCGCTCGAGCATCTGGTGGATGGCCCTCGCGCTCCACGGTCCTTCGTCCCCATGAACGCCGGCGGTCACCGTGACGACCGGCTTGCCCTGGCCCACGCCGCCGATCCGGAGGTTCAGCGTCCCCGCCGCGGCCCCCACGGCGAGCGGGAAGTCCCGCCAGGTGAGGCCGTCGCGGACGTTCATCGCCGTCACCGACCGGCCGGCTGGCCATCGAGCGGCAGCGAGACCCAGCGGTGCTCGCGGTGCGAGAGCGCGACGGCGTTGATGATTTCCTGGACCCGGGCGCTCTGCGCGAAGTTGCCCTCGTTCTCCTCGCCGCCGTCGACGATCTCCTCCATGAAGTTCTGTACCAGGTTGGCGTAGAAGAGCGACGGCCACGGCTCGCCGGGCCGATACCCCGGCGGGAAGAATCTCTCCGGGATCGCCATCGGCACGAACTCGACCGCGTCGGGCTTCGCCCCGCGAAGGGTCTGGCATTCGCCGAACTCCTCGACCAGCCGGCAGATGAGCGCGCCGTTCGAGCCGTAGATCCGCGCCTCGATGCCCGGGTAGTTGCCGACGGTCACGAAGCTCGACTGAAGCGAATAGAGGGCGCCGTTCGCGCATTCGCCGATGAACATGTCGGCATCGTCGATGTTGATGCGCGTGCGCTCGGTGTCGAGATTCGTCGGTCGGCGGAGCGGGATCATGTTCGCGAGGATCCCGACGACCTGGGTGAGGTCGCTGCCGACGCAGGACATTCCGATGTCGATCGTCGGCGCTCCGTAGCCCTCGAGTGACGCGACGGCGATGGCTTCTCGTCGAGGATCGGTTCCGCGCGGCGTCTCGCCCACCGGGCGTTCGCGGTGGATCCGCTTGTCCATCGGATTGTCTGGATCGAGCCACTGCGAGTTCTGTTCGTAGCCGTTGAAGATGAATGGCTGTCCGATGAAACCGTCGCGGATCAGCTCGAACAGGTAGCGGATCGCCGGCGCGTAACGGAACGTCAGGCCCACCTTGGTCTTGAGGTGCTTCGACCGCGCGAGCTCGTGAGCGCGCCAGACGTCCTTGTAGTCGTGGCACACGGGCTTCTCGACGAGAACATGCTTGCCGGCCTCGAGCGCCGCGAACGTGAGCTCCTCGTGGCCATCGCTGCCGCCCCGCGTGACGACGTCGATCACATCGATGTCGCGGCGCCCGATGACCTTCTCGGCGTCGGTCACCGCCTCGGGGATCGCGAACTCCCTGGCGGCGGCCTCCGCGAGGTCCTGATGCAGGTCGCAGACCACGACGACGTCACAGAGCGGCGACCGCGTGAAGCCGGGGAGATGCGCGCGGGTCGACCACCGTCCGGCCCCGATGACGCCGACCCGGAGCTTCTCCTTGATCATCGCTCGAGCGGGAGGTCGACCCAGCGTCGCTCGCGATGCGACAGCGCTACTGCGTTGATCACCTCCTGCACGCCGGCGCTCTGCGCGAAGTTGCCCTGATTGGCCCCATCGCCGTCGATCAGCTCCTCCATGAAGTTGTGCACGAGGTTCCCGTAGAAGAGCGATGGCCAGGGCTCGCCAGGCTGGCGGCCGGGCGGAAAGAACCGATCCGGGATCGGCATACGTACGAACTCCACGGCGTCGGGCTTCGCTGCGTGCAGCGTCTCGCACTCGCCGAACTCTTCGACCAGCCGGCAAACCAGCGCGCCGTTCGACCCGTAGACCCGCGCCTCGATGCCGGGATAGTTGCCGACCGTCACGTACGCGGACTGGACGGAGAAGAGGGCGCCGTTTGCGCACTCTCCGATGAAGATGTCTGCGTCATCGACGTTGATGCGCTCGCGCTCCGTGTCGAGGTTCGTGCGCCGCCGGTAGGGGAGCATGTTCTTCAGGGTGCCGATCACGCGGTCGAGCTTGCTTCCGACGCTCATCAGCCCGATGTCGATGATTGGAGCGCCATACCCTTCGAGCGACAGCACCTGGATCGCCTCGGGCCGGAAGTCGTAGCCCTTGATCTCACCGCCCTCGGAGCGCTCTTTGTGCGGCCGCTTGTCCATTGGGGTCTCTGGATCGATCCACTGCGAGTTCTGCTCGAACCCATTGAAGATGAACGGCTTTCCGATGAACCCCTCGGCGATGAGCGCCTGCATGTACATGATCGCGGGCGCATAGCGGAAGGTCAGGCCGACCTTGGTCTTGAGGTTCTTGGATACCGCGAGGTCGTGCGCGCGGCGGATGTCCCGATAGTCGTGGCAGACCGGTTTTTCGCAGAGGACGTGCTTGCCGGCGTCCAGCGCGGCGAAGGTGAGCTCCTGGTGGTTCTCGCCGCGGTCCTTTCCGCGGGTCACGATGTCCACGACGTCGATATCCGGACGGCCGAGGACCCGCTGGTAGTCGGTCTCGATTTCGGGGATCCCGAACTGCTGGGCGCGCGCCTCCGCGAGGTCGCGGTCGAGGTCGCACAGCACGACGACATCGCAGAGCGGTGATCGCGTGAGGCCCGGCAGGTGCGCCGAGCTCGCCCACCGTCCCGCGCCGATGACCCCGACGCGCAGCCGCTCGCTCAGTCCCCGACCCCCGGCTCCAGCGGGAGATCCACCCAGCGGCGCTCGCGGTGCGAGCGCTCGACCGCGTTGATGATCTCCTGCACACGTGCGCTCTGCGCGAAATTCCCCTGGTTCGCCTGCCCGCCGTCGCAGATCTCCTGGGCGAAGTTGTGCACCAGGTTTGCGTAGAAGAGCGACCGCCATGACTCGCCCTTCACGTAGCCGGGTGGGAAGTACGACGGCGGGACCTCGACCTGGACGAATTCGACGGCCTCGGGTGTCGCGCTTCGCAGCACCTGACACTCGCCGAACTCCTCGACAAGGCGACAGATCAGCGCGCCTTTGGAGCCAAATACGCGGGCTTCGATGCCCGGGTAGTTCCCGACGGTCACGTACGACGACTGCATCGAGCAGATCGCCCCGTTCGCGTACTCGCCGATATAGATGTCGCCGTCGTCGACGTTGGTCCGGACCCACTTGCCGTCGGGATTGAGCCGCTTGGGCACGAAGTTCTTGAGGATCCCGACGACGCTCGTGACCCGCGACTGGATGAGCCAGAGGCTAATGTCGATGGTCGGCGCCCCGTAACCCTCGAGCGAGCCGACCTTGATCGGAGCGTCGCCGGTGTCGGCGCGGGCGAAGCGGCTCGGTGCCGCAGGGTCGATCCACTGGGAGTCCTGCTCCCAGCCGTTGAAGACGTACGGCTGACCGACGAAGCCGTCCCGGATGAGGTCGTACATGTACTGCATCGCGGGCGCGTAGCGGAAGGTCAGCCCGACCTTGGTCTTGAGCTTCTTCGACGTCGCGAGCGCGTGCGCTCGCCAGACGTCCTTGTAGTCGTGGCAGACCGGCTTCTCCACCAGGCAGTGCTTTCCGGCCTCGAGCGTCGCGAACGTCAACGGTTCGTGGTTGTCGCCGCTCGTGACGATGTCGACGACATCGATGTCGGTCCGCGAGAGCACCTTTTCGTAGTCGGTTGTGAAGTCCGGCACCTCGAATTCCTTGGCCCGCGCCTTCGCCCTCTCGACGTCGACATCACAGACGACCGCGAGCTCGACGAGCGGCGAACGCTTCCATCCCGGAAGATGCGCGAACCCGGCCCACCGTCCGGCGCCGATGACACCCACGTGGAGCTTGTCTTTCACTTTGCCTCCCCCCAACCTCTCGTCACGTTTCAAGAGCGAAGCGTCGGATCGAGCGCGTCGCGGAGCCCGTCGCCGAGGAAGTTAATGCTCAGCACCGTGATCAGGATGGCCATCCCCGGGAAGATCGTGAGCCAAGGACGGCTTGACATGGTGCTCTGCGAATCCTGCAGCATGTTCCCCCAGCTCGGCGTCGGGACCTGCACGCCCAGTCCGAGGAAGCTCAGTGAGGACTCGGCGATGATCGCGCCACCGACCCCCAGCGTCGCGCCGACGATGATCGGGGCGAGCGCGTTCGGCAGGATGTGGCGCAGCAGGATGCGGGCGTCCCGTGCGCCGATGGAGCGTGCGGCCAGCGTGAAGTCGCGCGCACGGATCGACAGGACCGTGGCGCGGACGATGCGCGCCGTGGACATCCAGCTCAGCAGCCCGATGACCAGGATCATGATCGGAATGGCGGACTTCGCGTACGAGCTCAGGATGATCAAGAGCGGCAACGACGGGATCGAGAATGCGACGTCCGTCACGCGCATGATGAAGTTGTCGATCGCCCGTCCGTAGTAGCCGGCGAGCGAACCCATGAGCGTGCCGACGCTGCTGCCGACCAGGGCGCTGAAGAGCCCGATCGCGAGCGAGATCTGCCCGCCGTAGAGGAGCCGCGTGAACAGATCGCGGCCGATGTCGTCCGTGCCCATGATGTGCGCGGGCGAGGGCGGCTTCCTGAACTGCGTCGGGTCGATCGCGTCGAACGGATACGGCGCGATCCACGAAGCGAGCAGGACCATCGCCGCGAGCGCGAGGAGCACCGCCGACGCCGCGAGCGCCAGTTTGTGGCGCCGGAATTGCCTCCAGAAGAGCTCCTTCTGCGACAGGGCGACCGCGGATCGGACCGCCAAGCCCGGCGCGGCGCGCGGATCCAGGAGCGTCGTCGCCGATCTACTCATACGCGATGCGCGGATCGAGCCAGCCGTAGGCGACGTCCGCGACCAGGTTGAAGAAGACGACGAGGAACGACCCCATCATCAGGATGCCCATCAGGAGCGGATAGTCCCGCGCGAACATCGCCTGTACGAAGAGGCGTCCGACCCCCGGCCAGGCGAAGATCGTCTCGGCGATGACCGCGCCGGAAAAGAGGCCCGCGAGGTCGAGCGCCATGATCGACACGACGGGTATGAGCGCGTTCTTCACGGCATGCCGCGTCAGGACGATCCGCTCGCGGAGGCCCTTTGCACGTGCCGTCCGGATGAAATCCGCCCGGATGACGTCGAGCAGCGAGGAGCGCATATAACGCGACCACCCGGCGATGTGCCGGATGGAGAGGACGAACGCCGGGAGCACCAGGTGCTTGAGCTGATCGAACAGCGAGCCGTCGCCGATCGTGTCGCGTCCCGACGTCGGCAGCCACCCCAGCTGGACCGAGAAGAGCAGCTGCAGGATGAGGGCGAACCAGAACACGGGCATCGCGATGCCCAGGAACGAAGCCGTCGTGGCGGAGAAGTCGAAGAGGCTGTACTGCCGCACCGCGCTGTAGACACCGAGCGGGATCGCGATCACCGCCGCGAAGACGAACGACACCGACATCAGCTCGACCGTCGCGGGGAGCCGCTCGGCGATCATCTCGCCCACCGGACGTCCGGTCGTGAAGCTGATTCCGAAGTCGCCGCTCAGCACCGCCGCCAGCCAGCGGACGTATTGGACCGGAACCGGTTGATCGAGGCCGAGGCGCTGCCGGAACGCTTCGATCACCTGCGGGTCGATGAACAGGCGGTTCTCCAGGAAGACGGCCTCGGGGCCTCCCGGCGCGGCCTGGATGATCAGGAAGATGAGCAGCGAAATGCCGAAGAGGAGCGGCACCATCTGGATGAGGCGGCGACGGACATAGCGGCCCATGAACCTCTCCGGGCAGAGGGACCGCCCGAGCTCGGTCGGGCGATCCCTCCATCAAAGTGCGCTACTTACCGAGGTACCACTCGTACACGTTCCAGAAGCTGCCAAGGTTCGTTCCGCTCGCTTTGAAGTTGCCGAGCTTCTTGCTGATGACGATGGGGTTCACGTTGTAGTAGATCGGCAGCGAGTAGGCGTCCTCCGCGAGGAGCTCCTGCGCTTTGAAGAGAAGCGTCTTGCGTTTCGCCTGATCGAGCTCCTGGTCGGATGCGACGAGCGCCTGGTCCAGGGCCGGGTCGCAGAAGCCGGTCATGTTGTTCGAGCCCTTGCAGGAATAGAGGCCGGTGACGCTCGGATCGGCGGGCAGCACCCAGCGCGAGATCTGGATCTCCCACTGGCCTGAGCGCCAGACCTGGGAACGGGCGGCGGCATCCTTCGTGTCGATCTTGATGTCGACGCCGGCGGCCTTCATGTTCTGCTGGATGACCTGCCAGTAGAGCTTCCCGATGGCGTCGGCGGAGCTCAGGAGAGCCGTGAGCGACAGCTTCTCGCCGTCCTTCTCGCGGATTCCATCCGCGCCCACCTTCCAGCCCGCATCGTCCAGGAGCTTCTTGGCCGCGGCCGGGTCGTACGGGTACTTCTTCACGTCGGGGTTGTAGAAGGGGCTCGTCGTCGGAGCCACCGTGTCCGCGATCTGCACCGTACCTTCGAGCACGCCGTCGACGATGGTCTTGCGATCGATGAGTTGGAACAGGGCTTGACGCACCGCCTTGTCGCCGAAGATCTTCGCGCCCCGCGGGGTCTTGATGCTCATGTCGAAGTGCTGCCACGAGTTCTGCTGCACGAGGATCAGGTTGTAGTTGGGCAGATCCTTCGCGTCCTTGACCTGCGGAGGCGTGAGCTGCGCGAAGTCGACCTCGCCCGATTTCACCGCGTTGAGCCGCGTGTTGATGTCGGGAATAAAGCGGAAGACGACCTCGTCGGCGTAGGGGTACTGGTTGCCACGCCAGTAGTTCGGATTCCGCTTCACGCGGACGTACTCGCCGGCCTTCCATTCGACGAAGATGAACGGGCCTGTCCCGACCGGGCTCCGGTTGTATCCGTCGTACTTGACGATGTCCTTCCCGTCGAGCATGTACTTGGGAAGGATCGCCTCGAACAAGCCGTTGTAGATGGCCGAAGGCGTGTCCCAGACCATCACGGCGGTGTACTTGTCCTGCACCCGGCAGTCGCTGATCGGCAGGTACGAATTTCTGTTGTAGACCTCCGAGCCCGGGCTGACGATGTACTTCCACGTAAAGCACACATCGTCGGCCGTGAACTCATGGGTCTGGTCGTGCCACATGACGCCCTGCTGGAGCGGCCACGTGAGTTCGAGCTTCCCATCAGGGCGCGTCTTGACGAGGCCGTTCGCCACCGTCGGGATCTGCTTCGCGAGGACCGGGATGTATTCGTTCTTGTCGTTGCTGACGATGAGGCCCTCGACCATCGTCAGCTCGATGTCGGTGAGGAACTGGCTCGTGAACGCGTTGAGGTTGTCGACCTCGGCGCCGTAGCCGATCCGCAGCGTCCCACCCTTTACCGGACTTGCGGCGGCGCTCGCCGCCGCGGTCGTCGTCGGTTGGGACGGCGCGACGCTGGGGCCGCAACCTCCGACGATCGTGATGACCAGGACCGCGAGCAGTGGCTTGAGACGAGCGATGAACATGCTTCCCCCTCCTACCGGCGGCACGTGATCCGAGGTCGGCCCTCGTCGCCGAGCAGGATATGCCGGGTGCTGCGGTTCGGCCCTACAGAACCGCGAGCTAGCGGGAGTCTGTCGCGATCGTCGAGGTTGCCGCCCGACCCTTCGGGTCAGGCGGTGCGCGGACGCGTCCGCGCGAAGATCAGCTGGCGACCGAATCGGCTGTTCACGAGAGCGACGCCGCCGATGATGAGGAGTGTCCCGATCACCGTCCGCGCGTCGATCTGCTCACCCAAAACCAGGAACCCGAGCGCGATAGCAACGATCGGAAGCAGGTACGCGACCGCGGTCGTGCGGGTCGCGCCCCAGTGGCTGAGCAATCGGAAGAACGCGAGGTACGCGAAACCAGAGCCGAAGATGCCAAGCCAAACGATCGCCCCGACGCCGGCGAGCGTCGGCTGGATCGTCCAGGGATGCTCGACGACGATTGCGATCGTCCCGGTGATGATCATCGCGAGGGTCACCTGGAACACCGCCGGGATCATCGGCGGCAACCCGCGAATGCTGCGGCGCGCG
>VBFI01000173.1 GCA_005889275.1 Chloroflexota bacterium
GTGATCACGCGCGAGAGGGGTTGCGGAGAGCAACCTCTTTTTTGGGTCCGAGAGCGCGAGACCGCCCACCTAGCTCAGTTGGTAGAGCACGTCCTTGGTAAGGACGAGGTCTCGGGTTCGATCCCCGAGGTGGGCTCAACGAGGAGAAAGAAGCGATGGCCAAGAAGAAGTTTCTGCGCAACAAGCCGCACGTGAACGTGGGCACGATCGGTCACATCGACCACGGCAAGACCACGCTCACCGCGGCGATCACCAAGACCCTCTCGCTCAAGGGCGAGGCCGAGTTCCGGCCGTTCGACTCGATCGACAACGCCCCCGAGGAGCGCGAGCGCGGGATCACCATCTCCATCGCCCACGTCGAGTACGAGACCGACAAGCGCCACTACGCCCACGTGGACTGCCCCGGGCACGCCGACTACATCAAGAACATGATCACCGGCGCGGCGCAGATGGATGGCGCCATCCTGGTGGTCTCCGCCGCCGACGGCCCGATGCCCCAGACCCGAGAGCACATCCTCCTCGCCCGCCAGGTGGAGGTCCCCGAGATCGTGGTCTTCCTCAACAAGGTGGACATGGTCGACGACGAGGAGCTTTTGGAGCTGGTGGAGCTGGAGGTGCGCGAGCTTTTGACCAAGTACAAGTTCGACGGGGCCAAGACCCCGATCATCCGGGGCTCGGCGCTCAAGGCCCTCGAATCCACCTCCACCGACATCAACGCCCCCGAGTTCAAGCCCATCCTCGAGCTCATGAACGCCGTCGACAGCTACATCCCGACCCCCGTGCGCGCCAAGGACAAGCCCTTCCTCATGCCCATCGAGGACGTCTTCGCGATCAAGGGCCGCGGCACCGTGGCCACCGGGCGCGTCGAGCGCGGGGTGGTCAAGGTCGGCGAGGAGATCGAGATCGTGGGCATCCGCGAGCCCAAGAAGTCGGTGGTCACCGGGGTGGAGATGTTCCGCAAGCTCCTGGACCAGGGCGAGGCCGGGGACAACATCGGCCTCCTGCTGCGCGGCCTGGAGCGCGACGACATCGAGCGCGGCCAGGTCATCGCCAAGCCCGCCTCGGTGAAGCCGCACACCAAGTTCATGGCCGAGGTCTACGTGCTCTCCAAGGAGGAGGGCGGCCGGCACACCCCCTTCTTCACCGGGTACCGCCCGCAGTTTTACATCCGCACCACCGACGTCACCGGCGAGGCCAAGCTCAAAGAGGGCACCGAGATGGTCATGCCCGGGGACAACACCAACCTCGAGGTGACCCTCATCACCCCGATCGCCCTCGAGGAGGGCCTGCGCTTTGCCATCCGCGAGGGCGGCAAGACCGTCGGCGCGGGCGTCGCCACGAAGATCCTCCAGTGAAACGGACGAAATAGATGCCAAAGGACAACCGACCGATCATCACTCTCGCGTGCTCGACCTGCCGGTCGCGCACGTACTCGACGACCAAGAACCGGAAGAACGATCCGGACCGGCTCGAGCTGTCGAAGTTCTGTCCGCGGTGCCGCAAGCACACGGCGCACCGGGAGACTCGATAATTGATAGCGCTCTATGAGCCAGGGCACGGGCAGTTCGCGTGGGGCTACGCCCCTCGCCTTGGCCCGGCGGCGGACCGGGCGCTGCGGCACACGGCGGTAGCTCAATTGGCAGAGCCCTGGTCTCCAAAACCAGTGGTTGAGAGTTCGAGTCTCTCCCGCCGTGCAGGAGCGCGCTGATGGCCGTTCGTGAGGCGAACGTCGGGCTCGTGCGCTTCGCGCAGGAATCCTTGTCCGAGCTCCGTAAGGTCACCTGGCCCGAGCGCGAGACCGTCATCCGCCTCACCGCGATCGTCATCGTGATCTCGGCGCTCGTCGCGGCGTACATCCTGGGCGCCGACAAGGTCTTCGAGATCACCGTGAATAACGGCCTTCTGCAGCAGGGCACCGCGACGCCGACGCCGGGCGCGCCGTAGGGAGTAGGGGAGTGAGCGAAGAGCGAGACGACAACGTGCTGAAGGACGAGGCGGAGCCGACGGCCGAGCAGACCCCGGAGGAGCCCGACGCCGCCAAGCTCTCCGACGAGGCCGCGGCGGAGGCCGCGCGCGCGTTCCTCGGTACCGCCGAGCCGGAGGAAGAGGTCTCGGTCGACGAGGCGAAGAACGTCCTTCGCCGCGCCGGCGCCGTCGCCGAAGTCGAGCCCGAGGTGTCCGCGGAGCAACGGGCCGCCGTGGCCGAGCCGCAGGCCGCACCATCGGTCGCCCCGACGAAGGTGGAAACCGACACCGGCCAGCGCTGGTACGTCATCCACACGTACTCCGGCTACGAGAACAAGGTGAAAACGAACCTCGAGCACCGCATCTCGTCCATGGACATGGGCGACAAGATCTTCCAGGTGCTCGTCCCGACCGAGGAAGAGATCGAGATCAAGAACGGCAAACGCCATCCCGTCGAGCGGAAGGTGTTCCCCGGGTACGTGCTCGTCGAGATGATCATGGGCGACGACTCGTGGTACGTCGTGCGCAACACACCCGGCGTCACGAGCTTCGTCGGCAGCGGCAACAAGCCGACGCCCCTCACCGACGGCGAGGTCCGCGGGATCCTGCGCCAGATCAAGCTCGACGCGCCGAAGTACAAGGTCGCGTTCACGAAGGGCGAGGCGGTGCGCGTCACCGACGGACCGTTCACCGACCTGCACGGCGTCGTCGATGAAGTGAACCCCGAGCGCAACAAGGTGAAGGTCCTCGTCTCCATCTTCGGCCGCGAGACCCCGGTGGAGCTGGACTTCCTGCAGATCGAGAAATTGGTGAAGTAATGGCCAAGAAGATCAAAGCGGTCGTCAAGGTGCAGATCAACGCGGGGAAGGCGACGGCCGCGCCGCCAGTCGGCACCGCGCTCGGCCCCCACGGCATCAACATGGGGCAGTTCATCAAGGAGTACAACGAGCGCACCGCGTCGCTCGCCGGCACGATCGTTCCCGCGGTCGTGACCGTCTTCGAGGACCGCTCTTACACGTTCGTGACGAAGAGCCCGCCCGCGGCCGACCTCATCCGCAAGGAGGCCGGCATCGAGAAGGGCTCGGGGCAGCCGAACAAGGTCAAGGTCGGCAAGCTCACGCGCGCCAAGGTGCGTTCGATCGCCGAGATCAAGATGAACGACCTGAACGCGAACACGATCGAGTCGGCCATGCGCATGGTCGAGGGAACCGCGCGGAGCATGGGCGTGGAGATCAGCGGCTAGGACCCGCGCCGCGCTCCGTACGGCCATCGCGATCCTCCCGATTGACGGTCGTGGGGCGCTGGATCGACAATTTAGGGACCTCCCGCGCCTCTTGAAGGTGACGGGCGTCCACCGCGCGACAGTCGGTAGGCCTCGGGCCGGAAGGAGCGAATCCCATGGCGAAGCAGCACGGCAAGCGCTATCGCGCGCTGGCGGAGAAGATCGAGCGCGGGCGCGAGTACCGTCCGGACGAGGCGGCGAAGCTCATCAAGGAGACCAGCCAGGCGAAGTTCGACACGACCGTCGAGCTGCACCTCCGGATGGGCGTCGATCCGAAGCACGCCGATCAGATGGTCCGTGGCGCCGCGGTCCTCCCGAACGGGACGGGGAAGAAGGTGCGCGTCATCGCGTTCGCGCAGGGCGAGAAGGCCCGCGAGGCGCAGGCGGCGGGCGCCGACGCCGTCGGGGCGGACGACCTCGCGAAGCGCATCGAGGGGGGCTGGCTCGACTTCGACGTCGCCGTCGCGACGCCGGACCTCATGGGTCAGGTCGGCCGGCTCGGCCGTGTCCTCGGCCCGCGCGGGCTCATGCCGAACCCCAAGTCGGGCACCGTCACCTTTGATGTCGGGAAGGCCGTCCGCGACGCCAAGGGCGGCCGCGTCGAGTTCCGGACCGACAAGACCGGCGTCATCCACACGGTCGTGGGCAAGTCGTCGTTCACCGAGGGACAGATCCTCGGCAACCTCGCCACGCTCTTCGACGCGATCAACCGGGCCCGCCCGGCAGGCGTCAAAGGGACCTACATCCGCGCGGCGCACCTGACGAGCACGCAGGGCCCGAGCGTGAAGCTCGAGCTCGGCTCCGCGAACGAGCTCGCCGGTCAAGCGAGGGCCTAAGCCTCGCGCGGGTAGACTTCACCGCAAGACAACTTCATAGCCTGAGAGAGCCGGTTCCCTGAGGGATTAAGTCGGGCACACGCCCGAGCCTGCGGAGGCAAGCCAGATGCGGCCTCGCCGCCTGACGCCTTCGTGTCCATTGGGAACGAGGGCGTTCTGATTAGTAAAAGGAGGGGCGTTTGGCGAAGATCAAGACCGGTCCGAAGGTCAAGCGCAAAGGCGGCGGCATCCCGGCGAAGGCGAAAGCGGTCGACACGCTCGCGGGTGAGCTCTCCGGGACGGTGTCGCTCGTGGTCACCGAATACCGCGGGCTCAAGGTCGGTGAGCTCCAGGAGCTCCGCCGGCGGCTGCGTCCACGCGGGATCGAGTACCACGTCGTGAAGAACAGTCTCTTCGCGCGCGCCGCGGACAAATCGGGGAAGGGCGAGCTGCGCTCGCTTCTCGCCGGGCCGACCGCGGTCGCGGTCGGCGACGTCGACGAGGTCGTGCTCGCGAAGAGCCTCGTCGACGAGGCGCGGGTCCTGAAGGCGCTAAAGATCCTCGGCGCGCTCATCGGCGGCCGGGCGCTCGGCCCGGACGACGTGCAGTCGCTCGCCCGGCTTCCCGGGCGGCCGCAGCTTCAGGCGATGATCGTCGGCAGTCTGCAGGCGCCGCTCGCGCAGATCGTCGGCGTGCTCACGGCGGCCCAAGGAAATCTCGTCCGCGTGCTTCAGGCGCGCGGATCGCAGGAATAAAGGAGAAGGACATGGCAGTCGAGACCGAGGCAAATCCCAAGTTCGACAAGCTCGCCGGAGAGCTCGAGTCGTGGTCGATCCTTGAGATCGCGAAGTTCGGCAAGTACCTCCAGGACCGGTGGGGTGTGTCGGCGGCACCGGTCGCCGTCGCCGCCGCCGGAGGCGCGGGTGGCGCAGCCGCTCCAGCCGAGGCGGAAGAGAAGACCGAGTTCACGGTCATCTTGAAGGAGACCGGCGCGTCGAAGATCAACGTGATCAAGACCGTTCGCGAGCTCACCGGGCTCGGCCTCAAAGAGGCGAAGGACCTCGTCGACAGCGCCCCGAAGGCGGTCAAGGAGAACATCGGG
>VBFI01000031.1 GCA_005889275.1 Chloroflexota bacterium
CGACGCGGGCAACTCGCCGACGGTGATCGAGCGGCTCGACCTCCGCGGTCGACGCGTGGTGCAGCGCACGAGCTCAGGGACTCAGGGCGTCGTCGCCGCTTCCGGCGCGCGCGAGATCCTCCTCGGGAGCTTTGTCGTCGCCGAGGCGACGGTCCGCTATCTCCGTGGTGCCGAAGAGGCGACCATCGTCGCGATGGGGGAGGGCGGGACGAAGCCGAGCGACGAGGACGAGGCCTGCGCCGAGTACCTCGCCTCTCGCCTCGCCGGCCGTTCGCCCGATGTCGCCGCGGCCGTCGCGAAGCTCTGGGAGCATGAGGATCCGAACTGGCCCGCGTGGTTCCCACGCCGGGACGCGGAGCTCGCCTGCGAGGTCGATCGCTTCGACTTCGCGCTGCCGGTCGTTCGCGAAGACGGCCTGCTCGTCGCCCGTCCGGTCCGCATGTCGCCGGCGACCGCCGGCGGAGTGGAGCCTTATCAGCCCCGGTCCTGATCGATCTCGGCGAGCGCGAGATTGCCGCCGGAGATCCACGCGCCGGTCTTGCTCTGCTCGTCGATCGGCGCCCATCCCGCGTTCGTCCCGTCGCGCGTGATGCGATAGAACCGGAGCATCCGGGTGACCGGCGTGGTGCTCGACGCCCCGGTCTTGTCGACGGTCACGAGCTTCCCGTCGACGCGGAGCGTGACGACGCCGTCGCCGATGAACGTCGCCGGTTCGAACGTGAGGATGCTCGCGGTCACCTGGTCGAATCGCCGCTCGGCGAAATCGCCGCGCTTGTATTGCTCGTCGAGCGCGTTGATGGCGGCCTCCCAGCTCTTCGCGAACGGTGTCGACAGCTGGACCGGGACGCCGTTCGCGATCGCGCTGTGCGGGTACTGCTCGCCCCGGACGTAGCTCTCGCGAGCCAAGACGTAGCCGATCGCGTCCCCGGCCTCCGCATCGAGGGCCGGGGCCGAGTAGCGCGGCGACTCGCCGTTGATCCACCTGCCGAGCACGGTGTCGTAGCCGTCGAGCACGCGGAGAAAGCCGAAGCCCTGATTCACCAGCCGCAGCCGCACGGTGCGCCGCTCGGTCTTCGTCGCGGCGGCCGTGGTGGTCCGGTCGTCGTACACGATGGTCGCGTCGACGTACGCGGGCCGGCCCCAGGGCTTGGCCCAGACGTGATCGACCGTCGCCTCCGACAGGACGAGCTCGCGCTGGGGGTCCTGCGCGGTGCCCGAGTACAGGTCACCGAGCGACCGGCGGACGACCTCGAGGAACGGCCCCGCGGTGACGAAGTTCTCGAAGGCGATCTTCGTCTCCGGCGTGCTGTTCGCCCGGTAACGGTCGAGCGCCTGCAGGTACTGCGGAACCCAGCTCTTGAACATCTCGGTTGCGTCGGTGCGGATTTGGCCCGAGGCCTCGAACGGCGCGGGGAGGAGCGTCACCACGAGCGCCGGGGACGCGACGCGCACCGGCGGCACCGGCGAAACCGCCGGCGCGGAAGGCTCGGCCGGCGGAGTGAGGACTGGCGTGCGGAGCGGCGATGGCGCCACCGTCGCCATCGGGGTCGGGGCCGCTGTCGACGTCGAAGGCGCCGGGGTCTCGGTGCGGCTCGCGGCGGATGGCGTCTGACCGCAGGCGGCGGCGACGAGGATGGAGAGGAGCGCGACGCTCGCGCGCATCCCGGCAATGATGCCCGGCGTGGCGGTCCGCGTCTCGACTCCGCCGCCCCCCTTTGGCGGCTGGCGCGACCGCCTTCGGGCACCGCGCGGTAAGACGAACGACCCATGACCACCGTCGGCGACCCGGGTCTCGTGGGGCGAGTCCCGCCAAAGGGAGCGCATCCGGACAGCGCGACCCTCGCGTAGACGTCGCGGAGACCCCGCGACACGCGACCGAGACGGCGGCTGCTTGCACGCCCGGCTAGCCTTCCGCCGTCGGGAGGAACGGCGTTGGCATTGGGGCGGCCCCAGTCTTCGACCCGCGCATCGCGGCGGCGCTTTGTCTCCGTCGCGCTCGTAGCTGCGATCCTTTCTCTCGGTATCCCGGGTGGATACGCGGCCGCAGATGACGAGCCCAAGAGCTACATCGTCGTGTTTCGCGCGGGAGTCATCGCCGACGCGAAGACCGATGAGGTCGAGCGCCGCATCGGCTTCGCGAGCGACTTCCGCTACGGCGCCGCGCTCAAGGGCTTCGCGGCGTACCTGACGACCTCGCAGCTCGCGCGAGTGCGCGCCGACCGCGACGTGCTCTTCATTTCCGCGGACCGGACGCTGCAGACGATCGGCACGGTTCCCATCGCCGCCGGCGACAGCGCGCCGACGGGTGTGCGACGCCTGGGTGCGGCGACCACGACCACCACGCGCGAGGCTTCGACCGTCAACGTCGCGGTCATCGACAGCGGCATCGACCTCGCGCATCCGGATCTCAACGCGGTCAGCGGGAAGAACTGCATCCGGAGCGGACAGTCGGCGCGCGACGACAACGGACACGGCACGCACGTCGCCGGGACCATCGCCGCGCGAAACAACGGCGCCGGTGTCGTGGGCGTGGCCCCAGCGACGAAGCTCTATGCGGTGAAGGTCGTGAACGCCCAGGGCAGCGGCACCGATGCGCAGGTCATCTGCGGGATCGATTGGGTCACCGCGAACGCGGCGACCCTGAAGATCAAGGTCGCGAACATGAGCCTCGGCGGCCCCGGCGTCGACGACGGCAATTGCGGCAACACCAACGCCGACGCGCTCCACCGCGCGATCTGCAACTCGGTCGCGGCGGGTGTGACGTACGTCGTCGCGGCCGGGAACTCCGGCGAGGACTTCAGCGCGGGCGTACCCGCGAACTACGACGAAGTGCTTACGGTCACCGCGGTCTCCGACTTCGACGGTCGCCCCGGCGGCCTCGGGTCGCCGAACTGCCTCGATGGCTACGCCGAGAGTGACGATGCGGCGGCGGGGTTCAGCGACTTCACCACCGTCGGCAGCGCCGACATGCCGCACGCG
>VBFI01000016.1 GCA_005889275.1 Chloroflexota bacterium
GCCGACGAGCCGCTGATCATGCGTCGCGTACAGAAAGACACCGGTGAAGGCCATCGCGATGAGCACCGCACCGAGGCCGTAGACGACGAGCGCGGCGGTCGCGCCGCGCTCCGAGAGGATGTACTGGTCGACGAGCGCCGTCGGGAAGGGAACGATCCCGACGGCGACCAGCAGCAGGAGGTTGAGATAGAGGAAGCGCCTATCGACGCGCCTGCAGTGCTCGAGCAACGTGTGGTGGTTCACCCAGATGATGCCTATCGTGAGGAAGCTCACGAGGTACGCCGCATAGGCCGGCCAGAGCCGCAGGAGCGCGGCGGGAAGGTCGGTCGTCTCCGGAGGCACGCGGAGCTCGAGCACGAGCAAGGTTGCCGCGATCGCGAACACGCCGTCACTGAACGCTTCGAGCCGGCTCGTGCGCACGAGCCCAGTCTGAACGAGCAGCAAGAACAGACCACCGCTTCGGCGCGGCAGCGATGCAGGGGCTCGACGCTTCGACCGGCCGGGCCGCTGCAAGGTCACGTGCGGGCGACTGGAGGGTGAACGTTCGTAGGGGATGACGGGACAAACTCGCGCATTCCTCCGAACTCCGGTATAGCTTTGCTGAAGTGCCACGGGTCTTGATTGCCGACGACTCCCCGGACGTGCGCCAGCTGGTTCGGATCACGCTCCGGTCGCAGGGGTGGGAGGTCACCGAGGCGGAAAGCCCGGCCGAGGCTCTCGAGCTCGCCGAACGGGAGCATCCGGACGCCGTGGTCCTGGACGTCGTTTTCGAGGGGCACGCTGAGGACGGCTTCGCGGTGTGCCGGCGCTTGCGATCGGTGCCTGCGATTAGGAACGTGCCGGTGGTCCTGCTGACCGCGCGGACGAGTGCCGGGGCGCGCGCTCTCGCAGACTCGGCGGGCGCGACGGCCTATCTCGCCAAGCCCTTCCGCCCGATGGATCTCATTAGCACGCTGCGCAGCGTGCTGGACGTCCCCGCCCTGTCACCGGCCTTGGGGTTGTTACTAGTGGACGATCAGCGGCTCAAGCCCGAAGCGCTGGAGAGCGCCCTCGAAGAGCAGCGCCGACTGGAAGACCTCGATATCACACAGCCACTGGGCGAGATCCTCGTCCGGCAGGGTGCCGTGAGCGAGATCGAGGTCGCCCGCGCACTTGATCGGCAGCGAGCGACGCCTGAGCTTGCGGAGCCCTCGCCGCCGATCAGGGTCGTCATCGCCGACGATCACTTGGCCGTGCGGGACGGCCTTCGCGCCCTCCTCGCCGAAGAGGACGGGTTCGAGGTCGTGGGGATCGCTCCGGACGGCGAGGAGGCGCTCGGGCTCATCCGCACGCGACGGCCCGACGTCGCGATCCTCGATCACGAGATGCCGAGACGCACCGGCCTCGAGGTGCTCTCGGAGCTTCGGCGAGAGGCGCTCCCGACCGCGGTCGTGATCTTCAGCTTCGACGCCGCGGTGCGCGAGCGCGCGCTCGCCGGGGGCGCGGCCGCGTTTCTGACAAAGGACGCGCCACCGAAGGTCCTGGCGGCGGCTGTCCGCCGCGCCGCCGGACGGCCGCGACCGAGCAGACCACCCGTGGCGAGCGCCCTGGCAGCCTCCCATGTCGCGTGGCGGGTCGTCGCACGGCAGCGGCGGGCGGCCCTGGTGATGGGCATCCTCGCGGTGACGTACGCCGGCGGGTTCCTGGTCGCTGAGCCCTTCCTCGGCGCAGGCGCCTCGCTACTCGCGATGGGCGCGGCCGCGCTCGCCGGGGCCCTGCTGGGGCCCGAAGCCGGAGCCCTGTGGGCCCTCCTCTCGAGCGTCCTGACGGCGTTCCTCTGGGGCGTCACCGGCCACGAGCGGGGCGAGCCCGTGCTCACGATCGGCGGGAATGGAGTCGGAGTCATCGCGCTCGTCGGCATCGGTGCCGGCTTCGGGGCGATGCGTCTGCTGCGCGGCCGCTTCGACAGCCGTGACCGACGGGTCGAGGCTCTCGTCGAATCCGGGCTCTTCGTTGGCGCCGGCGGGCCGCAGCTGCTCGAGATCGCCGCTGACGCGGCGCGCCAGGTCATCCGCGCCGAGGCCCTGCTGCTCTACGCCCGTCTGAGCGACGGGTCATTTGCGGTCGTCGCCGCTTCAGGTGCCCCAGATTCGCTGCTTGGCCACCGCGAGAGCGCCGCATCCGGCCCGTTCCGGGAAGCGATCACGGGGATGAGACCGCGCGTTCTTGGGGAGCCCGAATCCCGCTCGTACATCCCGCGCATGCGCTCGGCGATCCTGCTCCCCGTCGCGCCAGTCGGCGAGGATCCAGAAGGCGTCCTCGTCGCACTCTCCGAGCGCCGAGGCGGCCTCAACGCATCGGACGCGGCGACGCTCTCGCGTTTCACGCCCCTGCTCTGGCTCGCGTTGAAGGTCGCGAGGCAACAGGAGTGGTGGTCGGCGGCGACCCGGCGTGCGCACATGTCTCGCTCGCAAGAAGACCGTTCGCCGTCGCGCACGTAAGTTGAGGCGAAGGGCGAGCGCGCGCTACGGGCCCGTCGGGCCGGCCGGATTACGAAACCGTTGTCGCCTCATTGGGGTGGGCGAAGCGTCTCAAGGGCCCGCCCGGCCGCTGCCCAGCGGCACGCGCGACCGGCACGTCCGTTGCATAGGTGATGCCCGTGCAGGTGCACGTCACGGCGTGCGACCGGTACCGCCTCCGGGTGACAAGCTGGGGCAGCGGACGACCACCGCATGCGCTCGTCATCCCGGGGCTTTCGGCCGACTGGCGCGCGCTCGCCCCGCAGATCCGGAGCCTGCGCGGTCTCGGCTGGACCGTGCACGTCATCGATCTTCCGGGCTTCGCACTCACGCCTGCGTTGCAGGCGAAGGACGCGCACGTGGTGCAGCTCGCCGACTACGTGGCGAAGGTCGCCGAAGATCTCGGCGTGACGCACGCGCTCGTGCTCGGCCACTCACTCGGCGGCGGCGTCGCGCTGCACCTGGCGCTCCGCAAGCCCGAGCTCGTCGACGGCCTCATCCTCATCGCGCCGGCGGCCCTCGGCGTCTCGCTGCACTGGGTCTACAAGCTGTACTGCGTGCCCCTCCTCGGCCGCGCCCTGCTGCGTCCGGCGCTGCTCGAGGCGTCATCGATCCGACGGTTCCTCGTCGGGAGCGGGAGGCGCAATGACGCGCGTTTCGTGGGTCGCCTCGTCCGCCACGGCATGAGCGCGCGCCATCGTGCGCTGTCTCACCGAGCGGTCATCTGGGGGAACCAGCCGCGGCGCTGGGAGCTCCTAAGAGCCATCCTCCCGGGCGGCGAGCAGCGCGGGATGTCGATCGACCGGCGCATCTCCGAGCTCAGCAAGGTCCCGACGCTCGTCCTGTGGGGGAACGAGGACCGGGTGATCTCGGTGGCTGACGCGAAGCGCTGCCGCAGTCTCCCGCTCGCGGAGATCTGCATCGCACCCGGCGTCGGCCACTCTCTTCCGCTCGAGGCGCCAGCGTGGGCGAACGGTCATATCGCGCGGTTCGTCGCCGCGCTTCGGGACCTCGGAGTGAAGGCCGCCTGACCGAGCGGGTCTAACGACGCTCGGATCGCCACGCGGCGATCCGCTCGAAGACGCTCCCGTCATCGAGCGCGATGGCGCGCCGATTCCGCTCGGCGACGAGACGGGCCGTCCGCGCCGCGCGCTCCGCGAGGCGGCGGCGCTCGGGGATGCGTCGTGCACGCTCGGCGAGCACACGCGCGACGTGCGCGTGCGCCACGGATTCGGTAAGACGCTCGGCGTGGAGGAGGATCGGCCCCAGATCCTCGTCCTCGAGCTTCGCGCCACGGAGGATCCCGGGGCCCTTCCGCCGAACGAGCCCTCCGACCAGAGAACGGAGCGACGCGACGAGATACCCGCGGGCGGCCGCGAAGTCCGAGCCGACGCGGCCCTCGAACGACGCCCCCGCGAGCAGGCGGCTTGGTCCGCCGGCGAGGAGCGAGGCAGGACGCTGCATCGTCCATTTCATCAGGTCCTTCACCGCCATGAGCGACTGGATCTGCGAGGTTCCCTCGTAGATCGGGGTGATGAGGCTGTCGCGCATGAAGCGGCCGACGTCGTACTCGTCGACGACGCCGTATCCGCCATGCACCTGCAACGCGAGCCGGCAGACCCGGACGGCGCCTTCGGTGCCGTACCACTTCACGAGGGGCGTGAGCTCGCGGACGTCCCGCGCGGCGGTTTGGTCCCCGCCGAACATCGCGCGGTCCTGAAGGGCGGCCGCCTCGTAGGCGAGGGCCCGCGCGCCGGCAACCGTCGTCTCCATGTCGAGGAGCATCTCCGCGACCATCGGGTGCTCGCGGATCGGCTTCCCTAGCTGCACACGCGTCGCGGCGTATTCGCTCGCCTTCGCCAGAGCCGCCGTCGCGACGCCGATGCCCTGGATGCCGACGCCCAGGCGCGACTCGTTCATGAACGTGAGGATCTGCTTCCAGCCATCGCCGGGTTTCCCGAGCGCGGTCGCGCGCGTCCCCTCGAACACGAGCGCGCACGTCGGTGACCCGCGGATCGTGAACTTGTGCTCCGCGCGCTCGACGGCGTAGTTGTCACCTTCACGCTCCGCGATGAACATCCCGAGCCCGTCCAGGCCGCTCGAGCCGGCGACGCAGCGCGCGAGGACGATGACCATCTCCCCCTGGCCGGCGGAGATGAACTGCTTCCGACCCCGGAGGAGCCAGCAGTCGTCTGGGGCCGCCGTCGCGCTCGTGGACACGTTGCCGACGTCCGAGCCCGCCTGCGGCTCGGTCATCGCGACCGCGCCCATGATCTCGCCCTTCGCGAGTCGCGGGAGGTATCGGGCCTTCTGCTGTTCGCTCCCGAACCGGAAGATGAGCGCCGCGGGAGAGTTCCAGCCGATGCCGTGCTGCACCTGCGTCGCGAGGTCGGCGCGCGCGAGCATCTCGGCGATCATCATCGTGACCGTGAACGGAAGTCCGGCGCCCCCGAACTCAGCGGGCACCGAGGGCGACGCGAGGCCGAGCTCGGCGAGCCCTCGCAGGTTCTCGGTCATCGGCTCGTTCATGCGGACGGTGCCGTTCTCACGGATGACGCCGAGCTCGTCGACCTTCGCCGCGCGGGGCGCGATCTCGCTCGCGATGTAGCGGCCGGCGACGTCCAGCACCTCGCGCCAGGTCGAGACCGTCTCGTCGACCTTCGCCTCGGGGCCCTCCACCGCGCGGACGACAGCCGCCCACGGCATGACCCTGTCGAAGACCTCGACGAGGTCGGGGTTTCCGCCGAAGAAGTTGGTGGCGCTCACAGACCGAAGAACGGCCGACGCGAGCGAAGCGCCTCCGTCGGGGCGAGCCGCTCGCCGTGCGCGGCCGCGAGCCGTTCGAGCGACGTGACGATCGTCTGCCGGAGCGCGTCGGCGTAGCGGAACGGGCCGCCGAGATACGGCGGGAAACCCAGGCCGAGGACCGCGCCGAGGTCCCCCTCTCCGGGAGAGCGCAGGATCTCCTCCTCGAGGCACCGCGTCGCCTCGTTCACGAACACGAGCGTGAGGCGCTCCGCGAGATCCTCGGTCACCGGACCCGGCGCGGCTTTGAGCAGCTCTGCGACGCGCGGGTTGGGGGTCCGTCGTTTGCCCTCATAGCGGTAGAACCCGCCGCCCCGGTGCTTCCCCTTGAACCCTTCCGCCACGAGCGCGTTGACGATGCTGGGTCCGGCGATCCCGCGGGCGCGGGCCACCGTCTCGCCGGCATGCCCGGCGACCTCGAGCCCGACCTCGTCGACGAGCTGGAGCGGCCCGACGGGCCACCCGAACGTGGTCATGGCCCGGTCGATCGCCTCCATGCTGACGCCCTCGCCGAGCATGACGAAGGCCTCGCCGATCATGGTCGAGAGCACACGGGTGGTGTAGAAGCCCGGCCCGTCGTTCACGACGATGGGCGTCTTGCCGAGCGCGTTCGCGGCGGCGACGGCCGTCGCGACCGCGTCGGGATCGGCGCCAGCCGGCCGGACGATCTCGAGCAGCGGCATCTTGTGCACCGGTGAGAAGAAGTGCATCCCCACGATGCGCTCCGGGGCTCGCGCGCCACGCGCGATCTCGCCGATCGGAAGCGCCGAGGTGTTGGACGCGATGACCGTATCCGTACGGACGACCCGCTCGAGCTCCTCGATGACCCGCCGCTTCGTTCCGAGCTCCTCGAATACAGCCTCGATGACCAGGTCCGCGTTCGCGAAACCGGTGAGGTCATCACCTCCGCTGACGCGGCCGACGATCCGGGCGGCGTCGCGGCGATCGAACACGCCTTTCCGTGCGGCATCGGTCGTCAGCTGGCGGATCGTCGAGAGGCCCTTCGCCACCGCGGCCGCGTCCCGATCGCGCGCCCGGACCCGCAGCCCGCCCGCCGCCGCGGCCTGTGCGATGCCCGAGCCCATGAAGCCAAGCCCGACCACACCGACATTCGCGATCGCGCGGGGCGCGCCCAGACCCGCGAGCGCGGCCTTCCGCTGGCGGAGCGTGAGCATGGCGAGCGCGATCAGGTTTCGGGCGGTCTCGCCGGTCGCGAGCTCCCCGAAGGCTCGCGCCTCGGCCTCGAGCCCCGAAGGCATGCCCTTCGTGAGGCCGGTCGCCACCGCGTCGAGTGCCTTCAGCGGCGCTGGGTACAGGCCCCTGGTTTCCGCGAGCGTCTGGGCCCGTGCTCGGCGCAGGGCGAACGCGCGCGCCGGCGCGAGCCAGGTGGCGGCGCGCTCCGCGAGGCTCCGGCCGCCGGGCGCGCGTCGCTTGCGGTCCCGGAGCGCGTGGTCGGTCGCCGCCCGCAGCAGGACCGCCGGATGCACCACCTCGTCGACGACGCCCGCTTGCAGCGCGCGCCGGGGCGCGAGCTGCCGTCCCGTCAGGATCATGTCGAGGGCGCGCGGAAGGCCGATCAATCGCGGGAGGCGTTGCGTCCCGCCGGCCGCGGGGAGGAGGCCCAGCCGCGTTTCGGTCAGACCGACGCGGGCGTTCGGCGCGTCGGCCATGATCCGGACGTCGCACGCGAGCGCGATCTCGAGGCCGCCGCCGATGGCCGGACCGTTGATCGCGGCGACGGTCGTGAAGGGAAGCGCGGCGAGGTCGTCGAGCACACGCTGCATCGCGCGGCTCGCACCCTCTGCGTCGGCCTGCGAGCCGCCGCGGAGCATGTCGAGATCGGCCCCGGCGACGAACTGCGTCGGCTTCGCGCTGGCCACGACGAGGCCGCGCGGCGACGCGACCCGCGCGGCGGCGATGGCGGCGGCGAGATCCTCGAGTACGCGGACGTCGAGCGCGTTGACGCGATCGTCGGGCCGGTCGATCACGATCCGGGCGACACCCGACTCGTCCGGCGGCACGAAGGTGACGCTTGGACGCGCCGCGGTCGACGGCGGCGCGACGCGGTCCGCGGAGGCGATCACGCCGCACGCTCCAGCACGATCGCCGCGCCGTTGCCGCCTGCGGCGCAGACGCTCGCGAGACCGTAGCGTGCGCCGCGCCGCTTCATCTCGTTCGCCAGCGTGAGCACGACCCGTGCGCCGGTCGCGCCGAAGGGATGGCCGAGGGCGATGGAGCCGCCCATGACGTTCAGCTTTTCCCGCGGGATACGCCCGACCCCGTTCTGCTCGAGGACGACGAGGGTCGACAGGACCTGCGCGGCGAACGCCTCGTGCATCTCGAAGAGATCGATGTCGTCCAGAGTCAACCCGGCGCGACGGAGCGCGATCGGGATCGCGTACGCGGGCGCGATGAGCAGCTGATCGGCCGGATCGACCGCCGCGTACGCGTAGCTCCGGATCGAGGCGAGCGGCTCCCTCCCAAGAGTCCGCGCGCGCGCCTCGCTCGCGAGGACGACGGCCGCGGCGCCGTCGGTCAGCGGACTCGCGTTGCCGGCGGTGATCGTCCCATGCTCGCGATCGAAGACCGGCCGCAGCGTGCCGAGCTTCTCCAGGGTCGAGTCGCGGCGGATGTGGTTGTCGTCGGTGACGGCGTGCCCGTCGAGGTACACCGGTCCGACCTCCGCGGAGAGACGCCCGTCGTCCCAACCCGCGGCGGCGCGCTGGTGGCTCCCAAGCGCCCACGCGTCCTGATCGCGCCGGGCTATCCCGTTCATCGCCGCCATACGCTCGGCCGACTCACCCATCGTCAGGCCGGTCGACGTCTCGCGGATGCCCGGAGCGACCGGCGCGATGTCCGAGAGCCGCACCTCCGCGAGGCTCTGCGCCTTCGCGGGAAGGCTCTTCGCCTGTGAGGCGGCGATGAGCGCGCGGGCGAGCCGCGGTGTCAGCGTCAGGGGGACGTTGGTCAAGGACTCGCTGCCCCCCGCGAGCACGACGTCGGCGTTGCCGGTCACGATGTGGTCGGCGGCGCTCGTGATCGCGACGCAGGCCGAGGCGCACGCGAGCCCGACGGTAAACGCGGGGATGCCTGCGGGCATCGAGAGCGACAGCACAACTTCGCGGGCGAGGTTGTGATAGGCGACCGGCCTCGCGACGTTCCCGAAGATGACCTCGTCGACCTGGCCCGGATCGAGCTCCGTGCGCGCGAGGGCCTCGGCGGTGGCGGCGCGTGCCAGGTCCAGGACGTCCAGCTCGGCGAAGGCGGTGCCCGCCTTCACGAACGGCGTACGCGCACCGCCGAGTATCAAGGCACGCGGCATTGCGCTTGCAAGGCTAGCGGACAAGCGAGTTTCGACGTTATGAGCATGATGCAGCCGGCGGGCCAATGGGAAGCGTCGTACGACCCTGGCGTTCCCCGCCATTTGACGTACCCCAACTTGCCACTCCATGCGCTGCTGGAAAGCGCCGCCCGCGACCGTCCCAAGGCGATCGCCACCGTATTCGGCGGGGCTGTCGGCGGCCGCTGCATCGATGCGGCCCTGTCATACCAGGACCTTGACGACCTCGCGGGCCGCTTCGCCGCCGGCCTCCAGCGCCTCGGTGTCCGAAAAGGCGACCGTGTGGCGCTGGTCCTCCCAAACTGCCCCCAGTTCGTCTACAGCTTCTTCGGCACGCTGAAGGCGGGCGCGGTCGTCGTCCCGACGAACCCCCTCTATACCGTCCGCGAGCTCCACAACCAGCTCGCCGACTCCGGAGCCCGCGTCGTTGTCGTCCTATCGCGCCTCTACCCGCAGGTGGCTGAGGCCGCCGTCGGTACGGACGTCGAGAGGATCGTCGTCACGAACGTGAAGGAACACTTCCCTCTGCCTCTTCGCGTCCTCTTCACGCTCGCCCGCGAGCGCAAGGAAGGGCACCGCGTGGACATCAGCCGCGACTCCCGAGCCCTGTGGCTGCGCGACCTGGTCGGCGTCGCCGGATCGCCGGAGGCGGTCGACGTCACGCCGTCGGACCTGGCCGTCCTGCAATACACCGGAGGGACGACGGGCATACCCAAGGGCGCGATGCTCTCGCATCGCGCGCTCGTCGCGAACGTCCACCAGTCGAGTGCCTGGCACACCCTGGCGCTCGAGGGCGACCGGATCCTCGCGGTCATGCCGTTCTTCCACGTGTACGGCCTGACCGTCGTGATGAATCTCGCGGTCCTCCGTGGGATGACGATGGTCCTCATTCCACGGCCGGACCTTCGGCACATCTTCCTGGCGATCGAAAAGCACCGCCCGCGCTTCTTCCCCGGTGCGCCGCGCATCTACATCCTCTTGAACGAGTCGAAAGACCTGGCGCGGTACGACCTGACATCCATCGAGGCGTTCCTCTCGGGGTCAGCGCCGCTGCCGGTCGAGGTCATGCGCCGATTCGAAGAGCTCACCGGCGGCGGCAAGGTGATGGAGGGCTACGGGCTCACCGAGGCCGCGCCGGTCACGCACTCGAACCCGCGCGAAGGCACGCGCAAGCCGGGGTCGGTCGGAATCCCGATGCCGGACGTCGACTGCAAGATCGTCGACGTCGAGACCGGGACGCGCGAGGTCGACCCGGGCGAGTCCGGGGAGCTCTGCATCCGTGGGCCGAACCTGATGGACGGTTATTGGCGCCGACCGGACGAGACGGCCCTTACGCTGCGCGACGGCTGGCTGCACACGGGCGACATCGTTCGCATGGACGAGGACGGGTACTTCTTCGTCGTCGACCGCAAGAAGGAGATGATCATCGTCTCCGGTTTCAAGGTGTACCCGCGCGAAGTCGACGAGGTCCTCTTCGCCCATCCCGCGGTGCTCGAGGCGGCGGCCGTCGGCGTGCCGCATGCCTCGCGCGGCGAGGTGGTGAAGGCCTTCGTCGTCCTCCGTCCGGGGATGACCGCGACGGCGCAGGAGATCGTCGATCACTGCCGCGCGAACCTCGCGCCGTACAAGGTGCCGGTCGACGTCGTGTTCCGCTCCGCGCTGCCGAAGACGCTCATCGGAAAGGTCCTGCGGCGCGTGCTCCTCGAGGAATCGTCGGAGGTCTCGGACACACCGCTGCCGCGCGCGGTCTAGAAGGGGATCACCTTCACGAGCGTGCTCTTGAGACCGAGCGTCGTGCGCAGGAAGCGATCGCCCTTCAGATCGACCCAGTCGGCGCTGCCGCGCACGCGCACCGAGATCGGCCGCCCGCCCGGGCTCATGTTGAACTCCATGGAGACGAAGCGGCCGATGTCCACGCCGTAGTCCTCGATGATCTGACGCCGGATCTCGGCTCCCGAGACGAACTGCGACCAGAGGCCATGCGGATTCGGGCCACGGATGTCGTACGCCGCGAGCTCCGCCGGGTCGTCGACGACGGCCGTGTACGGCCAGCCGTCCGCGCACTTCCAGGTCGTCCCCACCCGCTCGGCTTCGAGCACGCAGCCGACGTTCTCGCTCACCCCGCCGTGCGCGGACGAATAGAGCGCGCGGATCGGAGCGCCGGCGTAGGTGAGGATCTCCCCCGCGGTCGACTCGACGGCGGCCGTCGTGCGCGGGCTTTCGAAGGAGTGGCCGCCGTAGCACTGGTCCGCGGTGTCATCGCGGACGTCCCACGTGCGGTCGCCGGCCGTGGCCTGCCGCCATGCCGCGTACGTGCGCGCCGTGATCGCCTGCGCGCGAAGGGCCTCGACCTCCCAGTAGTTCGGCATCTCGCCGGGTAGCGCTCCGCGCATGTATTCGTCCGAGGACACGAAGTTCACCACGCGCAGGTTGCCCTCATCGCGCACCTGGACCTGGATGTTCCCGCGGTACTCGAGCCCCTTCTCGTCGATGCCGATCGGGTCCCACCACTGCTTGGGCACGAGCGTCACGGTCTCTTCGCCGACGTAGACGCGCTGGCCCGACCACCCGTCCGTCACCATGAGCGTCGAGCCGGACGTCGTGAAGCGGAGCGGCTCGGCGGGCCCGGTCTCGGCGTAGACGACGCTCGGATCCGCGTCGTTCACGAGACGCATGCCGCCGGCCGACTCCATCCGCGCGACGTTCCAGATCGTCCGCGCGATGCAGGCGGTCGATGGCGCCGAGAGCAGCACACGGAACGGAAGCGAGAGCGGCTGGAGCGCGAGCTGCGCGCCGGGGAAGTACTTCGCCACGATCTGCTCGCCGTTCAGGCGCGGCCCAGCGGCACCTTCCGCCCAGCCCTGCGCGCCCCACTGCGAAAGGCCGATCCCATGACCCCAGCCCTTCCCGTAGAACGTCACGCCGTCCTGCTCGACGGCGACGAGGTCCTCGCGCATGGGGACCGCGCTCGTCGAGAACCAGCCGGTTCCCTCCTGGACCATGTCCCACGCGAGCGCGTAGGTCCCCTCCGCTTGCGGCGCGCGCATGTCCACGGTGAGCGTGAGCGACTCGCCCGGCGCGACGTCGTGCGGAAGGGCCGTCCGGGCGCCGTCCCACACGATCGCGTGCGAGCTCATGTCGAACCAGTGGTAGCCGAGGTTGACCGGGTGAGCGCCGCCCGCCGCCCAGGTCCCGAGGCCGGTGTTCTTGAGCGGGACCTCGATGTTCACCTCTCCGCCCGGAACGATCGACGCCGGGGCCGTCGTCCCGCCGTATCCCGCGTCGAGCTGCGCGGTCACCCGGAGCGAGATCGGGTCCACCTTCGCGCCGGTCGCGGAGAGCCACGTCTTCCCTTCACGGATCAGGTCCGGCTTCACGGCGTAGGTGCCCGTTCGCGAGGGCACGGCGACGGTCAGGGCGACGGTCTCCCGCTGGCCGGGGAGCACGTCGAAAGGCAGCATCGTCCGCAGCCCGTCCCATGCGAGCAGCCCGCCCGATGCGTCGTAGAGGTGGTAGGAGAGCCTCATCGCGTCGGCGCCGGCCGCCGTCCAGGTCGCGCCGGTGTCGTTGTTCACCATCACGTCGATCGAGCTCGTCTCGCCGGGCGACCACGGCAGCGCCGGGCCATCCGGATAGGCGATGGCCGTGCTCGCCTTCACCGTGCTCGACGCGGCGGGCTGCGTGGCGTCGTCACGGCCGCGCTCACCGCGCGCGTGTGGTATCGCTCGCGCGGCGGCGTCACCGGTCTGACGGACCGCGAACGCAGTGGACGCGGCGTCGGGCTGCAGCGCCGCGCCGATGACCAACGTTGTTAGGACAAGGCGAACGAGGACGGCCCCCACCACGCACTGCTAGCCTCCGGCGAAGGGACGGGCGAAGCAACGCCCTGCGCCAACTCGATCCGATGCTGATCCAACCGCTGCGCGTGCGCCGGACGATCAAGCGTGCGTCTCTACTTCTCGCGGACGACTCCGAAGGTCAGGCCCGCGATCACGTAGCGGCGCGCCAGGACCATGAGCACGAGCGGGAGCGCGAGCGCGATGGTTCCGGCCGCGGCCATGTCGTTCCAGATGACCTCGAACTGGGTCACGAGCCCTTGCACGCCGACCGGGAACGTCTGCGCGTTCTGGGTGCTCGTGAGGATGAGGGCGAACAGGAACTCACTCCAAGAGAACGTGAACACGATGACCGCCGCCGCGAAGAGGCCGGGCCACGCGAGCGGGAGCAGCACGAGCCGGAAGGCGGTCCAGCGGCCTGCCCCATCGGTGAACGCGGCCTCCTCGATCTCTCGTGGGATCTCTGACAGGAACCCCTTCAGCATCCAGATGGTGAACGGCAGGTTCACGAGCGAGTAGATGAGGATGAGCGCCTGGGGCTGGTCGTAGAGGCCGAGGGTGCGGACGAGGGCGAAGTAGGGCACGACGATCGCGATCGGCGGAAGGAACCGCAGCGACAGCGCCCAGTTGAGGATCCCGACGCGCACGCGCGGCGAGATCTCCAGGCGGGTGATCGGATACGTGATGAGCAGACCCACGACGAGCGCGACGACCACGCTCAGGCTGCACACCAGGATGCTGTTGCGGAGGAGCGCCCAGAACCCGCGCTCCACGAGGACACTGAGGTAGGGCTGGAGCGTGGGGGCTTCGGGGTAGAGCGACAGGTCGGCCTGGTAGAGCTCGGCCTTGCT
>VBFI01000017.1 GCA_005889275.1 Chloroflexota bacterium
CGCGCGGCGAACCGACTCCGGATACCGGCGCTCCATCCGCAGCGTTCGCCCGGATTCGTGGAACCACCGCGGCTCCTCGATCGCGCGCTGCACGTCCATCCCGAAGTCGATCAGGCCGACCGCGAGCTGGAAGTTCGTCTGCACCTGCGCGTCACGACCGGGCGTCCCGAAGACGAACCGCGGAGCGGAGCCGTCGGTCACGATCACCGTGTTCAGCGTGTGTACGGGCCGCTTGCGCGGCTCGAGCGCGTTCGGCGAGCGCGCGTCGAGCGAGAAGCCGGTGAGCCGGTTGTTGAGCAAGATGCCCGTTCCCGGGACGACGCAGGCGGCACCGAACACGCTGAAGACGCTCTCGATGAGCGACACCGCGTTGCCCTCGCGGTCGACGACCGCGAGATACGTCGTGTCCGCCGGCGTCATCAGCGATCCCGCCTCACTGCGCTCGCTCGCCTTCGCGTTCACGGCGCGTCTCCGCGAGGCGACGAACTCGGCGCCCAGGAGGCGGCGCGCGTCGAAGTCGACGAACGCCGGATCGCCGGCGTGCGCGTCCCGATCCGCGAAGGCGAGCTTCTTCGTCTCGACCATCAGGTGCACGAGCTCCGCGCCGCCCCACTCGAGCGATGCGAGGTCGAGTCCCGACGCGATCGCGAGCTCCTCGAGCAGGATGTGCCCTTGCGACACCGGCGGCTGCCCGAAGATGCGTAGCCCGCGGTAGCCGATGGCGATCGGTTCGGGATGGTCCGTGCGGTGCGCGGCGAGATCGATCGGCGCGATCGCGCCGCCGGCGGCATCGACCCCCGCGGCGAACCGCTCGGCGAGCTCCCCGCGATAGAACGCCTCGGCACCACCGGTGGCGATGGCATGGAGCGACGAGGCGAGGTCGGGCTGCTGGAGCATCTCGCCGGCGCTCGGCCAGCGACCGCGTGGACCGAAGATCCGTGCGGCCTCCTGGTCGTCGGCGAGGCGCTCGCCCTCGGCGGCGATCGCGGCGGCGAGAGTGTCGCTGACCGGGAAGCCGTCCTCGGCGTAGCCGATCGCCGGCTCGAGCGCGCGATCGAGGCCGAGCCGGCCATGCTCGCTCGCCAGGTCCGCGAGCCCCGCGACGACGCCCGGGACGGTCGCGAGGATCGCGCCCTGCCGCGGGAACGCGTCGCCGAACCGCTCGCGGTCGATGGCCTGCGGCGCCGCGCCGGAGCCGTTGTATGCGGTCACGTCACGCGACCTCGCGTCGTAGACGAGCGCGAACACGTCGCCGCCGAAGGACGTGCGATGGGGCATGACGACCGCGCACACGGCGGCGGCCGCCACCGCGGCGTCGGCGGCGTTGCCTCCGTCGCGAAGCGCGGCGAGCCCCGCGGCGGTGGCGAGGTGATGTCCGCTCGCGACCAGGCCGTTGGCGGCGCGAACCGTGGGACGGGTGGCCAAACCGGCTCGATGTTAAGGCGCGAAGGTGAGCAGAACGCGTGAGGCGACCGCCGCGGCGGCGGCGATCCCCAAGCCGAGGGTGAGCGAATCCCGCGGCCGCGGGACCATCGGGATGAGCGCGAGGGCGAGCAGGATGAATCCGAAGTGCGGACTGCGCGGGGTCAGCAGGCCGCCGAACAGCGCGTAGCCGATCGCGACCCACGCGAGCGGGGCGAGCGAGTCGAAGATGATGACGACGGCGCAGACGGCCGCCGCGAGGACCGAGCCCCACAGCACGTACTCGCCCAGGTTCCGGGCGAATTGGCCGCCGGTCTCGGTCACCGCGATCCCGCCCATCGCGACGGTGTCGAATCCGGCGCAGAAGAACCGCGCGAGCTTGCTGAGCCTCATCGCGGCTCCTGCCCGAGGAAGAGACGCGTGTAACCGACGGGCTCGTTCGCGGCGAGGGGCTCAGGGATGGTGCCGTCCAGGTGCAGCAGCATCGCGTGCTCGTCGCAGGCGAAGCGCTTCGGGCACACCGGACACTCCTCCGCGCTCTTCTCGGGAAGCCGGCCGAGGCTGGTGATGACGAAGCCGCACTTCCCGAAAAACTCGGGCACGAGGGTGAGCGCGAACACGCGACGGAGCCCGAGGCGGCGGGCCTCCGCGACGCAGGCGAGCACGAGCGCTCGGCCGACGCCCCGACCGGAGGCCTCCGGGCGCACGGCGAGCGAGCGGATCTCGGCCAGATCCGGCGTGAGCACCGCGAGCGCGCAGCACCCGAGAAAACCAGCCATGTCCTGCGCGACCAGGAAGTCGCGCACGTGCTCGAGCAGGAAGTCGCGCGATCGCTCGAGCATCCGGTCCTCCGCGGCGTAGCGATCGATGACCTCGCGGATGTCGTCGACGTCCGCGATGCGGGCCGGACGGACGGCGACGCTCACAAGAGCGCCCGCCGTGCCTCGTCGAGTGCCTCGCGGACCCGCGCCGGCGCGGTCCCGCCGGGCGAGCCGCGGGCCGCGAGCGAGCGCTCGGGGCGGATCTCCTCGACCGCGCTCTCGTCGAAGCGAGCATCGTGACGGCGCAGCTCGGCGATCGTCATCCCTCCGAGGTCCTTCCCCGCGGCGAGCCGGTCGCGGACGATCCGCCCCACGATCTCGTGCGCCTCCCGGAACGGGACACCGCGGCGCGCGAGATGGTCCGCGAGGTCGGTCGCTCCCAGCATGCCGCGCTCGGTCGCCCGCCGCATCGCGTCGCGATCGAAGCGAAGGCCCCGGATCACGACCGCGAGGGTCGCGAGCGCCGGCGCGACCGCGGCGCCGTCGTAGAGCGGCACGCGCTGTTCCTGAAGGTCGCCGTCGTACGCGAGCGGGAGACCCTTCATGGTCGTGAGCACGGCCACCAGGTCGCCGATGGCGCGGCCACTGCGGCCCCGCACGAGCTCGGGCACATCGGGGTTCTTCTTCTGCGGCATGATGCTCGAGCCGGTCGCGTGAGCGTCGGCGATCTCGGCGAAGCCGAACTCGGCGGAGGTCCAGAGGACGATCTCCTCACCGAGACGAGACGCGTGCACCGCCGCGAGCGCGGCCACGTACAGGAAGTCCGCGACGAAGTCGCGGTCCGCGACGGCGTCGATGCTGTTGCGAAAGGGTCGAATGAGCCCGAGCTCCCTCGCCACCGACGCGGGATCGATCGCGTGGGGCGTCCCGGCGAGCGCGCCGGCGCCGAGGGGCGAGACCGCGGCGCGCTCGCGCGCCTCGGCGATGCGCTGCCGGTCGCGGCGGAACGCTTCCACGTGCGCGAGCAGGTGATGCGCGAGCGAGACCGGCTGCGCGCGCTGAAGATGCGTGTACCCCGGCAGCACCGTCTCGACCTCGTCGCCGGCGCGCTCCAACAGCGCACGCGCGAGCTCGCGCACCGCGGTCTCGAGCTCGTCGTACAGATCGAGCACGAGGAGGCGCAGGTCGAGCGCGATCTGGTCGTTCCGGCTGCGCGCGGTGTGCAGCTTCCCGCCGAGGGCGCCGGCGCGCTCGCGCAACACGATCTCGACGGCGGAGTGCACGTCCTCGGCATCGGCGGGCCAGGGGAACGAGCCGTCGTCGAGCTCGGCCGCGATGCGCTCGAGCTCGCGGACGAGCGTCGCCGCCTCGTCCGCGCTCACGATCCCACGGCGGCCGAGCATCCGCGCGTGGGCGATGCTCCCGCGCACGTCGTGCCGCGCGAGACGCTTGTCGAGCTCGAGCGACGAGGTGAACGCGCGGATCCGCGGGTCGAGCGCGTCCGCGAACCGGCCCGACCAGAGGTCTTTCACCGCTTGCGCTTGGCCCCCGCGGACCGCTTCGTTCCGGCTGGGGCACTCGGCGCCGCGAGCGCCTTGCGCGGGATCTCGAGCGCCGCTTCGCTGCCCTCGCCCCAGAGCGCCTGCGTGCGCGCCTGCGTGCGCAGGGGCAGTCCGAACACGGTGATGAATCCCTCGGACGCCTTGTGGTCGAACGCATCGCCCTTCCCGTACGTCGCGAGCGCGGTCTGATAGAGGGAGTGGGGCGACCGCCGGCCGACGACCGCCGACGTGCCGCGAGCGAAGCGCATGCGCACCTCACCGGTCACGAACCGCTGCGTGCTCCGGACATACGTCGCGAGGTCCTGGTGATGGGCGGAGAACCAAAGGCCGTTGTAGACGAGCTCCGCGTACTCCTGGGCGACGCGCGCCTTGAAGCGGATCACCTCCTTCGTGAGGACGAGCGACTCGAGCGCGCGGGCCGCCTGATGGAGGACGAGCGCGGCCGGCGCCTCGTAGATCTCGCGCGACTTGATGCCCACGAGCCGGTCCTCGACCATGTCGATCCGGCCGACGCCGTGCGTCCCGGCGAGCTCGTTCAGCCTGCGGATGAGCGGCACGCCCTCGAGATGTACGCCGTCGAGCGCGACCGGGATCCCTTCGGCGAAGGCGACGACGACTTCGACTGCCTTCGCCGGCGCCTCGTCCGGTTCGGCTGTCCACGCGAACACGTCGCGCGGGGGAGCGTCCCACGGATCCTCCAGCACGCCGGCTTCGATCGAGCGGCCCCACAGGTTCTCGTCGACGCTGTAGGGGCTCTTCTTCGTGGCCTCGACCGGGATCGCGTGCCGGCGCGCGTAGTCGATCTCCTCCTCGCGCGTCATGTTCATGCCGCCGCGCATCGGGGCGATGACCGTGAGATCGGGCGCGAGCGCCCCGACGGCGAGGTCGAAGCGCACCTGGTCGTTGCCCTTGCCGGTGCAGCCGTGAGCGACGAACCGCGCGCCCTCCGCGCGCGCCGCGTCGACGAGAAGCTTCGCGAGCAGGGGCCTGCCAAGCGCGGTCGCGAGCGGATACCGGTCCTGATAGAGCGCGCCCGCCTGCAGCGCCGGCCAGACGAAGTAGCGCACGAAGATGTCCCGGGCGTCCTGCACGATGGCCTTCTTCGCGCCGCTTTGGATCGCCTTGCGTTGGACCGCCTCCAGGTCGCCGGTCGCGCCGAGGTCGCCCGTGCACGTCACGACCTCGAACCCGAGCGCCTCGCGCAGCCATGCGACCGCGACCGATGTGTCGAGGCCGCCGGAGTACGCGAGGACGCACGTCTCACCCGCGTAACGCCTGCTCACCGGGATTCCCTGCGCGCGATGCCGAACGTGGTGAGCTGGCCGAGGAGCGAGCGCGCGTGCCGCTCGGTCGACGCCGCGAGGAAGACGGTGTCGTCACCGGCCAGCGTTCCGACGACCTCGTCGAGACGCGACGCGTCGATGGCCGCGGCGAGAGCGTTCGCCGTCCCGGGAAGCGAACGGAGCACGACGAGGTTCGCGGCAAGCGCGCCCTCGACCGGGTAGTCCTCGCAGAAACGGCGGAGCCGCTCCTGGCCACCGCCCGGCGCCGCGGCGGAGGGCGGCGCGTACGCGTGCATCCCGTCGCGCGCGACCTTCACGAGGCCGAGCTCGACGATGTCTCGCGAGACCGTCGCCTGCGTGGCGTCGAAGCCCGCGGCGCGCAGAGACCGCACGAGGTCCGCCTGCGTCGCGAGGCGCTGCCTGTTCACGGCGCGGAGCAGCGCCTGCTGCCGGTGGTGCTTCCGGGTGAGCGCCTCCCTCATGCGGCGGCCTCGAAGACCGTGCCGACCTGCTCGCCTGCGAGGAGCCGCTCGACCTCGTCGATCCCGCTCGGCGCCACGATCGCGGCGCGGCAACCGGCCGCGGCGGCCATGAGGCAGGCCTCCACCTTCGGCAGCATCCCGCCCTCGATCGTCCCGTCGTCGACGAGGGACCGCGCGCGATCGGCGTCGAGCCGTGCGATCACGCGCCCGTCCTTCCCGCGCACGCCGGGCACATCGGTCACGAATACGAGCAGGCGCGCGCCGAGGCTCGCGGCGATCGCGCCCGCGGCGGAATCGCCGTTCACGTTCAAGATGTCCCCGCTCTGACGATCGAGGGCGGCCGGCGCGACCACCGGCACGCGACCGGCGTCGACGAGCTCCTCCAGAAGCGCGCTGTCGACGAGCGTCACCCGGCCGACGTAGCCGAGGTCCGCGTCCTCCCGCTCCGCGCGGAGCAGGCCGCCGTCAACGCCGGTGAGGCCCACCGCAGGAACGCCGCGCGCGATGAGCGTGGCCACGACGCGGCCGTTCGCGAGACCGCCGAGGACGGCGAGCGCGACATCCCGCGTCTTCTCGTCCGTCACGCGGAGCCCGCGGACGAAGCTGGTCTGCATCCCGAGTCGGTCGGCCCACTCGCCGACCAAAGGACCACCACCGTGCACCACGACCAGCGGGTGGCCCGAGTCGGACATCGCCACGACGGCATCGAGCGCGGAGTCGCTCTCCGACCCGACCGATCCGCCGATCTTCAGCACGACGACGTCGCTACGTCGTGTAGTCGGCATTGATCCGCACGTACTCCGCCGAGAGGTCCGTCCCCCACGCGCGCGCGGTCCCCTCCCCGAGGCCAAGATCGAGCTCGATGGTCATGTCCTTCTGCGCGAGGATCCGGCGGACCGTCTCCACGTCGAAGGGCCGCGGGCCGGACGCGAACACGACGACGTCGGCGATCCGGACGGTCACCTTCCGCTGATCCACCTTCGCGCCCGACCGGCCCGCCGCCGCGAGGATGCGGCCCCAGTTGGGGTCGGCGCCGTGGATCGCGGTCTTCACCAGGTTGGAGGTGGTGATCGTTCGCGCCGCGCGTTTCGCGTCGTCGTCCGAAGCGGCGCCCTTCACTCTGACCTCGAACACCTTGGTGACGCCCTCGCCGTCGGCGACGATCTGGCGGGCGAGGCTCTCGCACACGAAGTCGACCGCGCCGGCGAACGTCGGCAGCTCGTCACCCCTCGGCTCGAGCCCCGACGCGCCGTTCGCGAGGACGAGCAGCGTGTCGTTCGTGCTCGTGTCCCCGTCGACACTGATCTCGTTGAAGCTTCGATCTGCGGCGCGGGCGGTGATCCGTCGCAGGTCGTCGACGCCGACGCGCGCATCCGTCAGCACGAAGGCGAGAAGAGTCGCCATGTTCGGGTGGATCATCCCCGCGCCCTTGGCGATCCCGCGCAGGTGCACGACGCCGCCGGCGAGCGGAACCTCCACACCGATCGTCTTCTGGCGGGTGTCGGTGGTCATGATCGCTCGCGCCACGTCGCCCCACCCCGCCTGGCGCGGCTCGATCTCGCGCACCGCGCTCGCGATGCGTTCGATCGGGAGCGGGACGCCGATGACCCCCGTACTCGCGACGGCGACCTCGTGCGGGTCACAGCCGATCTTCAGCGCGGTCGCCTGAGCCATCGCGACGGCGTCGCGCTCGCCGAGCTCTCCGGTGCACGCGTTCGCGTTCCCGGAGTTCACGACGATCGCGCGGATCGGTCCCTTCTCGATGTGCCGCCGGGTGACGACGCACGGCGCCGCGATCACCTGGTTGGTCGTGAAGACGCCGGCGGCGGCGCAGGGCCGATCGGACACGATGAGCGCCACGTCGAGGCGCCGCGCGGTCCCGTCCCTCACGCCCGCTGCCGCGGCGCCGGCGGTGAAGCCACCGACGTCCTGGTCCGACGACACGGGCTTGGCGGACCGGGTCACGGCCACAGCGGAAGCGCCTCGAGCCCCAGCGTCTCGGGATAGCCGAATCGCGCGTTGAAGTTCTGCAGCGCCGAGCCCGCCGCGCCCTTCACCAGGTTGTCGAGCGCGGCGAACGCGACGAGCCGCGCGTTCTCCTCGTCGACGACGGCGTGCACGAGGCACCAGTTGCTGCCGAGCGTCGCCTTCGTCGCCGGGAACGACGTTACCGTCCGCACGAACGGCTCCTCGGCGTACTCGCGCGCATAGGCGTCGGCGACGTCGGTCGCCGTCTTCCCGGCACGCAGCGGGGCGTAGCAGGTGGCGATGAGACCGCGGGTCATCGGGACAAGATGCGGAGTGAAGGTGAGCTTCGGCGGCTTGCCCAGGAGGAGCGCGGCCTCCTGCGCGATCTCCGGGGTGTGGCGGTGCTTCGGCAGCCCGTACGGACGCACGCTCTCGTCGATCGTCCCGTAGAGGAAGGCCTCATCGACGTTGTGGCCCGCGCCGGAGACGCCCGACTTGGCGTCGACGATGAGTTCGTCGGTGACGAGCCCCGCCCGGAGGGCGGGCGCGAGCGCGAGAAGGGCCGCCGTCGGGTAGCACCCGGGATTGGCGATGAGGCGCGCGCCGCGGACCTTTTCGCGGGCCAGCTCGGTGAGCCCGTACACCGCTGTGCTCAAAAGACGCGGCGCGGGGTGGGTGTAGCCGTACCACCGCTCGTACAGCTTCGGGTCGCGCAGCCGGAAGTCGCTGCCGACGTCGATGACCGTGCGCCCCTCGTCGAGCCACCCCTCGGCCAGCTTCGCCGCCTCGCCCGCCGGGAGCGTGGTGAAGACCGCCTCCGCGTCCTGGACATCGGTGCCGATGACGAGCGACTCTGGCGCGCTGTGCAGGTGCGGCTGCGCCGTCCGGAGTGGCTCGCCCTGATGCGAGCGCGCGACGGCGGCGACCAGACGCGCCTCGGGATGGCGCAGCAGCAGCCGCGCGAGCTCGCCGCCCGCGTAGCCGGTGACCCCCACGATCGCGACCCTGGTCGGCATCAACGAGAGATTATGCGGCGACCTGGATAATTATGCAACGAGCCCGATCGCCGCGGCAGCCGACAGCGGCAGGAGCGACGCCAGCGCGAGCGCCACGCCCGCGACGACCGAAAAGAGCGGGGCGATCGCCGCGAGCACGAGCGCGTTGCCGCGGGCCCCCCGCCATCGCGCGACAGCGACCGCGGCCACGGTGGCGGCGACGACGAAGATCGCCGCCACGGTCATGAGCCCGGCCGCCGACTTCACGTACGTTCCGTCCGGGTAGAGCAGCGTCGCGGCGGCGCCCGCCGCGACGACGGTGGCGACGCCGACTACGGCGTACGCGATCGCGGTGCCGCGCAGGACCATCTCGAACCGCCCGCTCGCGCCGGCCATCCGGACGCCCCATAGGAGGCCGACGCCCGTCGCGACGGCGACGATGATGAGATACGTCTCGAGCGCACCACCGGGGAAGCCGAGCAGCAGCCGTTGCCACAACACCGCGGCGGCTTGAATGAGCGCGAATGTCGAGAGGACGAATGCCGCGAGCGAGACGAGCGCGCCGGCGATGCCGGCCGGGGAGACCCCGAGGGCCAGTCCGTACGCGGCCAGGAGGAAGAGGAGCGGCGCGACGAGATAGGGCCCCAGCGCGACGGAGATCCCAGGGATCGTGAGCGCGTACGCCGCGATCGCCCGCTCGATCGCGTTCCCCTGCGAGAGCGGGTCGGTCGCGAGCGCGGTGACGATCGTGACCGTGACGAGGAATGCGATGACGACGAGCGGCACCGCGATCTGAAACGGGGCGGTCGCGAGCGCCGACCAGAACGATTCGCGCGAATACGAGCAGCCCGTGACGCCGCCTACGTGAAAGCAGCGCTCGAGGAGGTATGACCGCGGCACGAGTAGCGCGATGCCCCCGAGAGCTGCGCTGACCGCGGCGAGCACCGCGAGGGCCCGCGGGAGACCTACGGGAAGATGCCCCGCTTGGTGATCGCCCCGGCGACCCGCTCGACCGCGACGATGAACGCGGCCTCTCGCGGCGGGCAGTCGTACGCCTTTGCCTTCGCGAGCACGAGCTCCATCGCGCGACGCATGTAGATCTCCAGGCGCTTTTCGACCTCGTCCAGCTCCCAATAGAACTGCGCGCGGCTCTGCACCCACTCGAAGTAGCTCACGACCACGCCCCCGGCGTTCGCGAGGATGTCCGGCACGACGAGCGCGCCGCGCTCTGTGAGCGCGCGGTCGGCCTCTGCGGTGACCGGACCGTTCGCGCCCTCGACGATGATCGGCGCGCGCACCTCGCCCACGTTGTCCGCGGTGATCTGCGCCTCGAGCGCCGCCGGCACCAGCACGTCGACATCCAAGGCGAGCAGCTCGGCGTTCGAGATACGGGTCGCGCCGGCGAGGCCCTCGAGGGTCCGCGCGGGATTGCGCCGCGCGTGCTCGATCGCGCGGTCGATGTCGATACCGGCGGGGACGGCGTAGCCGCCGCTGACGTCCGAGATCGCGACGATCCTGCAGCCCGCGGCCGCGAGCGACCTCGCGGTCACGCTCCCGACGTTTCCGAATCCCTGAACGGCGACGCGCGTCTCCTCCGGTCGCTTCCCCTGCCTGCGAAGCACCTCGAGGGTGACGAAGGCAACGCCGCGACCCGTCGCCTCGGTCCGCCCACGCGAGCCTCCGAGGTCGACGGGCTTGCCAGTCACGACCTCAGGCGAGTGCTTGCCGGTCATCATCGTCACGGTATCGACGATCCACGCCATCGTCTGCTCGTCGGTGTTGACGTCGGGCGCCGGGATGTCCTGCTCGGGCCCGATGATCGGCAGGATCGCCGCGGTGTAGCGCTTCGTCAGGCGCTGCACCTCGTTCTTCGACAGGCTGCGTGGATCGACCGCGACGCCACCCTTCGCGCCGCCGAGCGGCAGATCGGTGACCGCGCACTTGAAGGTCATCAGCATCGCCAGGCCCTGCACCTCTTCGAGGGTCACCGACTGGTGGAAGCGGATCCCGCCTTTGCCCGGGCCGCGCGCCGTGGAGTGCTGCACGCGGTAGCCGGTGAAGACGTCGAGACGGCCGTCGTCGCCGGTGACCGGAAGCGCGACGATGAGCGTGCGCTCGAACTGGCTCAGATAACGAGCGAGGCCGGGATCGAGGTCGAGTGCCTTCGCCGCGCGGGCGAGCTGCGAGAGCGCGGAATCGAGGAGCTCGTGACCGGGGCTCTTCGCGCCCGGCATCTGCAGGACGGTCATCGGTGAGGCCGCAGACTACCAGCCATGAACGAGGACACCGACGTCGCGCACATGCGCCGGGCGCTCCGGCTCGCCGCGCGCGCGGCCGGCCGCACGAGTCCCAATCCGCTCGTCGGCGCCATCGTCGTACGCGACGGCGAGGTCGTCGGTGAGGGCTACCACCATGCCGCCGGCGAGCCTCACGCCGAGGTGCTCGCGCTCGAAAAGGCGGGGGCCGCGGCACGGGGCGGCACCCTCTACACCAACCTCGAGCCGTGTGCGCACACGGGCCGCACGCCGCCGTGCGTGACCGCGATCAAGCAGGCCGGGGTCGCGCGGGTCGTCGCCGCGATGCGCGATCCGGACCCGCGGACGAACGGGAAGGGCTTCCGGGCGCTACGCGATGCCGGGATCGCCGTGACCGACGGCGTCCTCGCCGCGGAGGCCGCTCGGCTGAACGCCGGCTTCGTCTCGCGGCTCACCCGAGGACGCCCGTTCGTCCTGGTGAAGCTCGCGACGACCGTGGATGGCCGGGTCGCCGTCGCCGGCCGGCGCTACCTTTCGGGGAAGCCCGCGCTCAAAGAGGTGCATCGGCTTCGTGACCGCTTCGACGCGGTCCTCGTCGGCGTCGGCACGATCATCGCCGACGACCCCGCCCTCACCGTGCGCGAGGTGAAGGGTCGCGATCCGCTCCGCGTCGTCGTCGACGCGGACGCGCGCACACCCACGAACTCCAAAGTCGTGCGAGCCAAGGATCCACAGCGCACCGTCATCTTCGTCGCGCGCGATGCCGACGTGCGGCGCACGAACCGGCTGCGCGATGCCGGGGTGTCGCTCGTGACGGTCCCACGAAGCGAGGGCGGGCTCGACCTCGGCGTCGTGCTGCGCTGGCTCGGGGAGCACGGCGTGAACACGGTCCTCTCGGAAGCCGGGCCCCGCGTGGCGGGCGCGCTCGTGCGTGCCGGCCTCGCGGACCGCCTCCTTTTCCTTCTCGCGCCGGTGGCCGGCGGCGAGGGAGCGCCGGCGCTCGCCGGCGTCGCGGACGCGACCGCGCTCCAGGACGTGCGCGTGCGGCGGCTTGGCGCGGACATCGCCGTCGAAGGGGCGCTTCCCTAGATGTTCACCGGGATCGTCGAGGAGA
>VBFI01000032.1 GCA_005889275.1 Chloroflexota bacterium
CTGACCGGTCGCCGGTCACGCATCACGACGATGAGGCGTTCCTGCGGAACGCCCGGAGCGCACGTCTTGATCTGGAGTGCGTGTACGGCGACGGACCGATCGGCAATCCTTTTCTCTTCAGCCGAAAAGACCCAGCCAAGATGCTGCTCGGTCTGAACGATCGAGGCGACGGGGAGGACCTTCCGCGCAACCAGGAAGGCATCGCGCTCGTTGGCGACCCGCGCCAGGACGTCCACCTGCTGATCTCGCAGATGCATGTGGCCATGCTCAAGGCGCACAACCGCCTCGTCGACAGACTGCGTGAGGACGGCGTCTCGGAGGCAGATCTTGTGGCCGAGGCGCGTCGCGCGCTGACCTGGCATTACCAGTGGGCCATGCTCTTCGACTTCCTGCCTGCGACGATTGGCGAGGAACGCACTCGGAAACTGCTGAAGGATGGACCGCGGTTCTTCCAGCCCACCGGCACGATCGCGATCCCCTTCGAGTTTGCCGACGCCGCGTACCGTTTCGGACACTCCCAGATGCGACAGGCGTATCGCGTGCAGCGCGGCGGCGATGACCTGACCCTCTTCCCGGATCTGATCGGCTTCCGCCCCGTCAGCTCCGATCGTGTGATCGATTGGAGCCTGCTCTTCGACGTCCCGGGCGAACCACGTGCCGCGCGTTCACGCCCGATCGACGGATGCTTGGCCGAGCCTCTGCTCAAGCTGCCCGTGGACATCACCGGGGAGCTCGACGATCAGGACTTCCAGTCCCTTGCGGTGAGAGATCTGCAGCGAGGCGTAGCGACCGGGCTGCCGTCGGGTGAAGCCGTCGCGACGCTCGTAGGGGAAGAGCCGCTCCTGCGCGACGAAGTCGGTCTCGGCGAGTTCGACTGGTCCGGCGAGACGCCGCTTTGGTACTACCTGCTCAAGGAGGCGGAAGTTCGCGAAGGTGGTGAGCGCTTGGGACCGGTCGGTTCTTTGATCGTGGGCGAGGTGCTGCTTGCGATCCTCGACGGAGATCCCGAATCGTTCCGCAGCGTCGACCGCTCATGGCGCCCCACGTTGCCCAGCCGTATTCCCGATCGTTTCGGTCTCGCCGATCTGCTTCTCCCGTCCGAACCGCCGATCCATGGATAAGCCGATGCCGCGCGCGCTCGGAGCGCGTGTGGTCTTCGGACGCCGAACGTCGTTCTGGATCGTGGCGACGACGTTCGGGCTCTTTCTGTTCGCGGCCGCGGCGCCGTCACCCCTCTACGCGGTGTATGCCGGCCTCTGGCAGTTCTCGGCCGGGGCGCTGACGGAAGTTTTCGCGGTCTACGCGATCGCATTGCTCGTGGCGCTCCTGTTCACAGGATCGTCATCGGACTTCGTCGGCCGGCGGCCGATCATCCTCGTCGCGCTTGCCATTCAGCTGGCGAGCCTCGTGTTGTTTCTGGTCGCGTCGGGTATCGAGTGGCTTTTCGCGGCGCGGATCGCGCAGGGCATCGCGACCGGCGTTGCTACGGGAGCGCTCGGCGCCGCATTGGTCGATCTCCAACCTCCCGATAACCCCGCCTTGGCTTCACTGGTCAACAGCGCCGGGCCGATCCTGAGCCTCGGTATTGGGGCGCTGGCCTCAGCCGTCCTCGTGCAATACGCGCCCGATCCGCTTCACCTCGTCTATTGGCTCACGTTGCTCGCCTTCATCGCCGCGCTCGCTGCGGTCGCCGTGATGCCCGAGCCCGGCGCGCGGCGGAGCGGCGTACGGTGGGTGCCGCGGATATCCGTGGAACCGGCGGTCCGACGAGAGTTCGTCGCTACGTTGCCGATCCTCGTCGCGGGCTGGGCCGTCGCAGGCTTCTACCTCTCCCTCGGTCCCAGCCTTGCGTCGCAGCTCGCCGCCTCGTCCAACCGAGTACTCGGCGGGCTTGCGATTTTCCTCCTCGCGGATATCGGCGCAGTCGCGATCGTGCTTACCCGTTCATGGGCCACAGCCCGCGCGATGATGGTCGGTGGGGTCATCCTCGGCGCGGGTCTCGTGGTCGCGGTGGCCGCGATCGCGCTCAGCTCGCCGCTCCTGTTCTTCGCCGCCACTGCCGTCACCGGAGTGGGATTCGGCCCCGCCTGGCTCGGCGTGCTGCGGACCCTTGTCGGTCTCGCCGCGCCGACGGCACGGGCCGCGCTGTTGGCTGCGGTCTTCGTCGTTGCGTATCTGGCTCTTGCGCTGCCCGCGGTCATCGCGGGTTTCCTCGCGACGCGGATCGGCCTGCACGACGCGGCCCTTTGGTACGCCGCAGGGCTCGTCGTCCTGACGTTCGCGGGCGTGCTTAGTACCTGGGTCGTCATTCGCCGGAAGTAACGCCACACCAGATGCACTCTCGTTCAACAGTTCGCGAGATGGCAGAATCATTTAGGGAAACGCGCGCCGACCTAGCTCAACGGTAGAGCAGTGGTTTTGTAAACCACCGGTTCCGGGTTCGAGCCCCGGGGTCGGCTCAGTCCGGTTTTCGAACAAAGTCATTGATCGCGGACTAGCCAACCGCGCGTTCAACACCCATAAACCACAGGCTCTCGTGGCGCAGATCAACACGCGATCGCGGGCATCTGAGGCTCGTTCGCCGAACGATGTGAACCAAGGTGTTACGACGCCAGCGCAGTGAGGGCGGAGCATGTGCTCTGTGTCCGGTCACACGGCTTATCTCAATGCGTGGGTCTTCACGGCAATCGGCGGCACGAAACCCGAGCACGGCGAGCGTCTCTCGCTGCCCGAGGTTGTCGAAGGAGCTGACTACTTCAACCGCGCAGTGATCTCGAAGGAGGAACTCGAGCACGGTATTCGCGACCTGCTAAACGCTGGGCTGATCACCGTGTCAAGCGACTCGTTTGCGCTGACCGAGACCGGGCGCGAGATGTGGGAGACCGTGTGGCGTAATTACGAAGCGCGACAAGGTGGTAGTCACCCGATCGCGATTGCAGAGAAACGGTTGAAGAGGATTCCGTGTGGTGCGCACGGAGCCAGCTGGTCCGTAACGCAGGAGGAATTCGATCAGGCTTTCACTGTGTATAGGGCTCATTTCCTCGAGACCTTACGGAAGCTTGATCCGAAGGCCGCAGCCCGCATAGAACAGAGCGAGGACTGGCAGTGGCATCCGCGCAAGCCCGCAGAGTGACGGCATCGTCTCCTGGGTCGCTTGAATACGCCGAGAGCGGAGAGGTCTCAGTGCTAACAGCAGGCTTGCCTTTGCGTGGTCGGAGCGGCCTTGCGCGTGCGGCTGCACGACCTACACGAACATCGATGTCGACTGGACAATCCTGGGACATGTCTTCTAGAAGTGAGTTCAAGAGAGTTCCGGGTTCGAGCCCCGGGTCGGCTCAGTAGAGCGTCCTACCCCTTTTCAGGGGTGGGGAACAGCGGATGGAGCCCTGCCCGGAGCTTGTCGATTCCCCTCTGGACGTACCAGCGCTCAAGGACGACCGCGACAACGAACCCTGCGCCGCCGACAAGAAGCACTGTCGCGGGCGACGCTCGCAAGCGAACCGCACCGATCGCCAAGATCGCGCCGATGAGAACCGCGTTCAGGATCGCGACCACGGTGGGCGTCCCGGCGAGCATCTGCACCAACCAAAACGCCCTGCCGCCGCCGGGCTGCACACCCATGGTCACGCCGATGCCCGGAAA
>VBFI01000018.1 GCA_005889275.1 Chloroflexota bacterium
CGGCGCTCGTCGGCCGACGCGGCCGCTCGACGAGATCGCGCGCGGCGTTCGCGACGACGAGCGTCGCCGGTCCCATCGCGGCCTCGCGCGGCGCCGTGGTCTCCCGCGGGACGATGGGGTCGTGCGGCGTGAGCTTGTCTTGCAAACGCCCGCGATAGGCGCGGTCCCAGGGAGCCTGCAGGAGGATGCCGAAGCGCTTCGTCGGCTTGGGGAGCTCGTCCTGGAGCTGCATCAGCGTCTCCTTCCCGGCGTTCCAGATCGGCGGACGCCGCGCCGAGAGGACGACGCTGAAGCTCTGGGCGAGGAGCGCGCGCGCCGCATCGCTCTGCAGATCGAAGTCGCCACACACGAGCACGCCGCCGGTCTTGCGGAGGAGCACGACCGTCGCCCCCTCCGGTCCCGCGCGAAGACGGATCGCGCGCGCATCGGGGCGGATGAGCTCGTCGTCGCCGAGCAGGAGATCGGCCCCGCCGGGAACGCCCGCGGCGTCATCGCGATGGACCGCGACCTGCACGCCGAGCGCCTGGCGGTAGCGATCCGCGTCAGCGGCGCGCGCGGCGTTCGTCGCCACGAGCAGCGAAGCGGCACCCGCTCCGCGGACGAGCCGAAGCGCCCGCTCGCTGAAGGGCGGTGCGTCGATGAGGAGGTTGCCGCGCTCGCCGTCGTAGACGATGTATTGACGCTCGTTCTCGAGCGGCTCGTAGAGCTCGAAGATCCACGAGCGCAGCTGATGGATATCCACGGGGCCGGCCTATCCTAGCGTCGGCAGCACGAGCGCACCCTCGATGCGAACGAGCGCATTTTGTGTTTCGAGACGCGTCACCAGGTGCGTGACGCGATCATCCGTCCAGTCGAACAGCTTCCCCACCTGACGTTCGGTGACGCCGCCGGCAAGCACGAGGAGGCGCGCGAGCAGGGCGCTCATCGCGTCCGCTGAGGTCATGCGCTCCGCCGCGCGGACGACCTCGGGGTAACGATGTACGAAGAGGTCGTACGTGTAGTTGTAGTCCTCGCGACCCTCGCCGACCGCGCGCACGCGCGCCACGTACATGAGCCGCTGCAATTCCTCGATCGCCTTCGCGTAGTCGGCCTTGCCTTCCGGCGAGCTGATGCCGAGCGCCGCGCGCATGCGCTTCGTCTGGGTCTCGCCGTTCTGCGCCAGGAAATCGATGATCCGGCGCGCGATGTCCGAAAGCCTGCCCGCACGGACATCGTCGAGATGATCGTCCGGCTCGCCCGCCCGACCGAAGGTCGCGTAGAAGGTCGGGAGCATCTTCATCGAGACGAACGTCGGCTTGCGCACGAGCAGCTTGCCGTAGTAGACGCGCTTCGCCTCGGCGAGCTCGTCCTTCCAGCCCCACATCCAGTCCCACTTGCGGTGCTCGCTGCGCGTGTCGAGATGATCGAACGCGGCGGGGACCGGGTACGCGGACTCGGCCGTGAACGCGAAGCAAAAGCCGAGGTCGTCCACCATGCGCACGAGCGCCGCGTCGGTCTTCACGCGATGGCGCGCGGCGACGCGCTCGCGATGGCGCACGAGCTTCACGTCGATGTGCCTCGCGCGGGAAGCAGCGCGGACCGCCGTCACGAAAGGAACAGGGCGAGAAGGCCGACAATGACCGCGAGGCTCATCGCGCGACGCGATCGTTCGTGCAGGCGCGCGAACTCGACGCGCGCGGGCGAGCCCTGCGGGAGGTCGTCGAAGCCGGCGGTCTCGCGGCGGATGGTTCGGGCGACGGGATTCGCCCAACCGCTCGAGTACAGCGTCGCGAGGGCGAGGACGAGGAGGAGACCCCACCGGGCGACGAGGCGCGGCTCGGGCACCCCGGTCACCTCGAAGCCGACCTTGAGCGCGCTCGTCACGACGAGGAGCACGACGGCGAAGATGGCGAGGGCATCGAAGCGCGCGAGCACGCCGCCGAAGGTCGTCCCCGCCTCGGCACGCGACCGCGCCGTCGCGAAGAGCGCCGGCGCGACAGCCGCACCGAGTACCAGAGCGCCACCGACGAGGATGACCAAGGCGAAGTGGTAGAGGAACTGGAGCAGGTCGAAGTAGAGCGTCTCCACGGGAGAGGAACGAGCATAGGCGGAATTTCCGACCGGACGAGTCGGTTTACCATTTGCCTGGGAGAGCACCGAATGCCGACGTATCGCGATTACTTCGCCGACCTGAAGAAGCGGATCACCGAGGCGACACCCGAGCAGGTCCAGGACCTCCTGCGCTCGGGCGACGTCCAGCTCGGCGATGTCCGCGAGAAGAATGAGTGGGACGAAGGCCATCTCCCCGGCGCGGTCCACCTTCCCAAGAGCTACCTCGAGCAGTGGGCCGAGGACCGGCTCCCCGACAAAGCGAAGACCACCGTGCTCTATTGCGCCGGCGGCGTCCGTTCGGCGATGGCCGCGGACACGCTCGCGAAGCTCGGGTACACGAAGGTCATCTCGATGCAGGGCGGCTTCAATCGCTGGAAGGACACGGGAAAGCCGTGGACGAAGCCGGCGAGCTTCACCGCCGATCAAGCGCAGCGCTACTCACGGCACCTCCTGATCCCCGAGGTCGGCGAGGCCGGCCAGCACAAGCTGCTCCAGAGCAAGGTCCTCCTGATCGGCGCGGGCGGGCTCGGATCGCCCGCGGCGTACTACCTCGCGTCGGCGGGCGTGGGCACGCTCGGCATCGTCGACTCCGACGTCGTCGACCTGACGAACCTCCAGCGGCAGATCCTCCACACGACCGAGCGCATCGGCGAGTCGAAGGTCGACTCGGCAAAGGCGACGCTCGAGGCGCTCAACCCCGACGTCCGGATCGTCGGCTATCGCGAGCGGCTCACGTCGGCGAACATCGACCGCATCATCGCGGAGTACGACGTCGTGATCGACGGCGCCGACAACTTCCCGACGCGGTATCTCCTGAACGACGCGTCGATCAAGCACCGGATACCGGTGGTCCACGGATCGATCTACCGGTTCGAAGGGCAGGTCACCGTCTTCAAGCCGTTCGAAGGACCGTGCTATCGCTGCCTCTTCCCCGAGCCGCCGCCGCCCGAGCTCGCGCCTTCGTGCGCGGAGGCGGGCGTGCTTGGCGTGCTTCCCGGCGTGATCGGGACGCTGCAGGCGACCGAAGCGATCAAGCTTCTTCTCGGGATCGGCGACGCACTCGTCGGCCGGTACCTCCTCTACGACGCACTGGATGGATCGTTCCGCGAGGTACGGCTTCGCCGCGACCCGGACTGCCCGGTCTGCGGCGAGCATCCGACGATCACCGATTACATCGATTACGAAGGCTTCTGCGCTTCTCCGTCGGAGTGGCGCGCGCAGAACGCACCCTCCGCCAAGGTGAGCGCCCCCGCCCACTAGCGCCCCTATCCTTAGTCGGATGCGCCGCGCGGTCCTCATGGTCGTTGTCGCCGGCTTGGTGGCCGCCGCGTGCACCACCGGGAACGGTGCCGTCGCCTCGCCAACCCCCGCCAAGACGGCGGACATCAAGCGGGCGAAGCTCGATATCGCGTACAGCGCATTCGTCGACCAGGACGTGCATCACGTCACGAGCAAGAAGGCCCTCGAGGCCGCGCTCGACGCGGTCCAGGCGGAGATCACGAGCGCCGGGGGCAAGGCCGGCGCAGCGATGCCCGACTTCCAGGACACGGACAATCCGCAGACCGCGGACTTCAACAAATTCGCGCAGGTCGTCAGCCAGCTCGTCGTCCAGAACACGCAGGTCTCCGCGGATCGCATCGCCGATGCGGCGATCGGCGGAATGATCAAGGCGAGCCCCGACTGCCATACCTATTACCTCGATAGCACCGGCAAGCTGCGCAACTCGTCCGGAAAGACGGGTACCGGCAGCGGCGCGATGGTCCCGTCGGCGGGCACGAGCCTCGGTGGGCCCGATCAGGCCGGGCTCACCGGCAAGATGCTTCCGGGCGGGATCGCGTACCTCACCTGGCACGAGTTCGCGGTGACCGGCACATACAAGATCACCGACGCGGTGAAGGCGATGCTCGACAAGGCGCTCGCGCAGGGCGCGAAGGCGTGGCTCTTCGATCTGCGCGCGAACGTCGGCGGCAACGGCGCGGACCTCATGGCGAGCTGGTTCCTGAACGGCGAGCAGACCCTCTCGGTCGTCGTGAAGACAGGCAACGCCGGTACCGCCACGGCGAACAAGGACCTTCGCCTCGGCGCGGCCTATCAGCTGCCGATCGCGATCATCCTCAACGACCGCGGGGGATCGGCGCCCGAGGTCCTGAGCGCCTCGCTCAAGGAAGGCAAGCGGGCGACGATCGTGGGCAAGACGAGCATCGGCTGTCTCGGCGCGACGAGCCCGACGCACATGAACGACGGCGCGGAGATCTCGGTGACCGTGCAGGAATTCACCGGAGCGCTCACGGGCACGAAGTACAACAACAACGGCATCGTGCCCGACGTGGCCGCGGACGACGCGACCGCGGTCGACAAAGCCGTCGAGATCTTGAAGCAGAAGATCTGAATCTGACCGGCAAACCCGGCACGACCGGACGCCTGTTCGGTCGCCAGCCGGTCTGTAGTACGTTCGTCCGGGACCGTCCGGACACCGGACGGAATACGTTCCCTGTGACCCATTTGGTACCAAGGACCCATTGGCGAATACCATGCGCGCTCGGTATGGTCCTGCGCACGCGTCGGTGAGGAAGGTGTCGACCACTTGAGGATGGGTATCGCGAAAGTCACTGCGCTTCCGCTCGAGGTCATCGGGCCGGTGCCCGACGTCATCGCTCGAGCAAAGGCAGGCGACCGCTCGGCGTTCGCCGAGCTGTACGACCGGCACGTGGACTCGGTGTATCGCTATCTCCTCTACCGCGTGCGCGAGCCCTCGGATGCGGAGGACCTCGCGAGCGAGGTCTTCACTCGCGCGTTCGCGAACATCCACCGCTATCGCTGGCAGGGAAAGTCATTCCTCGCGTGGCTCTACACGATCGCGCGGAACGCGGTCACCGACCGGCGGCGGCGCGACCGCCCGACCGTCGACCTCGACAACGCGTACGGCGTCGCCGAGGAAGGCCCGACCGCGCACGAGCGCGCCGTGCACGGCGAGGCGGTCGATGCGCTTCGTGGCGCGGTGAAACATCTCACCGTGGAGCAGCAAGAGGTGATCGTGCTGCGCTTCGTCGAGAACATGTCGAGCCGTCAGGTGGCGAAGGTCCTCGGCAAGAACGAGGGCGCGATCCGCGCGCTGCAGTTCCGAGCGCTTGGTCGTCTAAGAAAGCTCTTAACGGCCGAGGTCGCCTGACCCGCTGACCTTCGCGGCCCCTAGACTGCCTGAATAGGAAAAGCGTGATCCGCCTCCGGACGCTCATCCCCATGGTCGCCCTGCTGTTCGCCGCATGCTCGCTTGTCCCCGCCGAGCTGCAGCGAGAGCTCCTGCCGTCGAACAGCCCGTACAAGACCGCGGAGGCCGCGTACCAGGTGCTCATCGAGCGCCACGTCGACAAGCCCACCTCGCAGCTGCTCCTGGGTGGTGCGCTCGTCAGCGTGCAGACAGAGGTGCAAAAAGAGGCGCCGGACGCGACCTTTCCGAGCGGCTCGGTCGACTTCACCGGCAGCACCTGGTCGGACTTCGCGAAGTTCTCGGACCGCGTCACTGCGGTCCTCACGGCGGTCCCGAAGGCCGACAAGACGCTCGTCGAGCGTGCCGCCGTGGACGGCATGGCGAAGGCGATGAACGAATGCCACACCTACTACCTCGACCCGAACCGCGCGAAGGGCTTCAACCAGCCGCAGCCGCCGGTGTCGGGGATCGGCGTGACCATCAACAAGCCCTCGACGACCGATCCGATCGAGGTCGTCGGGATCATCCCGGGGACGCCAGCCGAGAAGGCCGGCATCAAGGTGGGCGACAAGATCGTCACGGTCGACGGTACCGACGTGACGAACCTCCAGACCGACGAGGTCGCCAACCGCGTTCGCGGCCAGGAGGGAACGCAGGTCATGATCGGCGTGCTGCGTGGCTCTACGAGCCTCACGTTCACGTTGAGCCGCGCGCGGTTCGCGGTGCCGCTCGAACGCGACACGATGCTCGACGGGAACATCGGCCGGATCGAGGTGCCGCAGCTGGTCGGGCCGGTCGCCGACGAAGTCTCCAACGCGGTGAAGCGCCTCGACGCGGCCGGCGCGAACGCGCTGATCCTCGACCTCCGCGGCGACCCGGGTGGAGACCTCTCCGCCGCGGTGGACATCGCGAGCATCTTCGTGCGACAGGGCACCCTCGTGTACCAGACAGGCCGCGATGGCAACCGCACTCCGCTCGACGTGAATCGCCGCTTCTACATCAACAGCCCGAAGCCGCTCGTCGTCCTCGTGAACAAGAACTCCGCATCCGGAGCGGAGATCATCGCCGCGGGCATCCGCGCGAACGACGTTGGCGTCGTCATCGGCAGCCAGACCGCCGGCTGTGTCGGGACCGGACAGCCCCGCGACCTCCCTGACGGCGGGCTCCTTCTCGTCACCATCACCAAGATCCAGGACGCGAAGACCGGCGCCGACCTGAATGGGCCAGGACGCGGGATCGTGCCCGACCAGGTGGTCGACCAGCCGACCGGCGCGCCGACCGACGCGCAGCTGAACGCGGCGGTGGCGTACCTGAAGGCGAAGATCGCGCGCTCGAGCGCGACCGACGCGCTCCCCCTCGCCGCTTAGCTCACCGCACCGAGCGCGAGGAGCCCGAGCACCAGTATTCCGATCCCCGCGTACTGATTCGGCGCGAGCCGCTCACGCAGGGCGACGACGCCGAGGATCGCGGGGACGACCGGATACATCCCGGTCCCGGTCGCGGCGATCGACGCGAATCCGGTCTGGACGCCAAGACCGAACAGCACGTTCGCCAGGGTATCGAGGATCCCGACGGTCGTCGCGAGCGCCGCCGCGCGGCCGTCACGGAAGACCCGGAGGTCGATCCCGCGAACGAGGACGTACGCGCCGATGATCACGAAGCTCGTGGCCCGGAGCAGCAGGATCATCACGTCCCACGAGTACGCGCGCGTGGCGATCGCGAAGAGCGCCCCCCAGACCCCGAAGCCGAGCGTCGCGATGAGGCCGACACGGACGCCGGGCACCGGCCGGCCCCACGTCGCGCGAAGCTCGCGGCCGTCGGTCGACGTCGCGACGACGCCGCAGAACACGATCGCCGCCGCCGCCACCTGCGCTCCGGAGAGGCGCTCGCCGAGGACCGTGACGACGATCGCGACGGTGATGGCGACATACGACGCGACGACCGGTGCGACGACCGCGATGGGGCCGAGCGCGAGTGCACGGTACAGCGCGGCGACCGAGACCACGCCGAGGGCGCCGAGCGCGACCGCGTACGGCACCTCGCCCGCCTGGAACGCCGGCCACCTGCCGAAGAGCGCGAGCGCGACCGCGAACGAAAGGAGGCCCGTCGACTGCATGCCGAATGCGGTGCGGATCGCGCCGACCGACCGCGCGCAGAGCCCGGCCGCGTAGTCGGCGAAGCCCCAGACGACCGCGGCGCCGACGCCGAAAAGGAGCGCTTCCAGATGCTTGCTAGACGACGAGCTCGCGCGGCGCGTTCGTGAGATCGCGACTGCCGTCGGCGGTGATCACGAGCATGTCCTCGAGACGGACGCCGCCGATCGCGGGGTCATAGATCCCCGGTTCGACGGTCACGACGTCCCCGGCGACCAGCGGCTTGATGCCGCGCTGTGAGATCTCGGGCATTTCGTGGATCTCGAGGCCCACGCCATGGCCCGTCCCGTGGATGAAGCCGCGCGGCGTGCGGTCATTCGGATCCTTCTTCTGCCCCGGCCGGAGGGTGTCGTAGCCGGCGCTCCAGATGATGTCCTCGACGATCGCGTTTACCTCGCGGCCGGTCACTCCGGGCCGGAGCGCGCGAATGCCGGCGTCCTGAGCGCGCATCACGACCTCGTACATCTTCCGAATCTCGGCCGGAGGTTCGCCTTTCGATACGGTGCGCGTCATGTCCGCCCAGTACCGGGTCGTCTTGTGCTGCGGGAAGATGTCCATGACGATCGCCTCGTTCGCGTGGAGCGCGCCGGTCCCGCTCTCGTGCGGGTTCGCCGCCTGGGGACCGGGGGCGCAGATCGCGCCGTCGGACGCGTAGCCGCGCTCGAGGAGCGCCCGCTCGACGGTCGCGCGGAGTCGCTCCGCGGTGAAGACCGCGCCGTCGAGCTCGAGCGTCCGGTCGCTCCGGATCTTGGACCTCCGGATCGCATCGACTCCGTCGCGCCAGGCCTCTTCGGTCGCGCGCTGCGCGGCTTCGATCGCGGCGATCTCGTCGGGGCGCTTCGCGCGTCGCCGCTCGCGCAGGTCCTTCGCGACGACGAGCGTGACGCCCATCTCGCGCAGCCGGTCGGCCTCGGCGACCGGGAAGTACGGCGGCACCGCGACGCGCGTCAGCCCTCGGTCATCGAGGAAGCGCTTCATGATCGTCGCGTTCAGCTCGGTCCCGGTGACACCTTTGCTCGCGAGCTCCGCGGCTCCGAACTCATTGGTGTTGTGCACCTTGGTCGCGCGCGACTCTTTCCGCGCGCGCCCTTCCTCGAGCGAGCTCGCCACGATGACGAGCTCCTCGACGTCCTCGAGCGCGATGATCGGATCGGGCGTCAGGAGCTTGGTCGTGTGGAAAACGTCTGGGAAGCGGTAGCCGTCGGCGAAGAAGAGCAGCGGCATGCGCGGCTCGAAGCGCTCAGAACCAGCCATTTCGGGGCCAATCTAGGCCTTCCGTCGGAGTGAGTCCGATCCGAGGTCCTTGTAGTAGATGGTCGTCGCCGCAAGGCGGCCGTTCGGGACTGCCGCGTATCCAGGGATCTCGGCGGCCCGGGTCCAGCCGAGGCGCGCGTAGAGCCGCTCGGCATCGCTTCCGCTCAGCGTGTCGAGTAGAAGCAGATGCCGGCCGGCGTTCCGCGCGGCGGTCTCCACCGCGTCCATCAGGGCTCGCCCGTAACCCTGACGCCTCGCGGAGCTGTGGACGAGGACCTTCGCCACCTCCGCCCGATGGCGCGCGTTGGGGAGCTGCGCGAGACGGAGCTGCGCGGTCCCGACCGCCCGGCCCTCGACACGGAGAAGCAGGACGAGCACCCGTCCCGCCGAAACATCAGCCGTGAGCGTCCGCCACCAGCGCTCGGCGTCGACCGCGGTGAACGGCGGAAGGAACCCGACCGACGCACCGGTGTCCACGGCGTCGACGAGCAGCTCCGCGAGCTCGGGTACCGCCGCGCCGAAGCGCTCGGCGGCCAGGACCTCGATCGCGCGTTCTGGGGGCGTACCGAAAACCTAGCGGATTCGGGGCTCTGCAGTCGCCTCCGCGACCGATGAGTTTTCCGCGGATCCGGGTCTTTGTTGCTGAGACTCGCGATTGAACGGAGGAGATCCCATGAACGGGCGAACCCGGACACTGCTCATCTGCGGCATCCTCGCCGGCCCCCTGTACGTCGTCGTCGGCCTCATCGAGATCGCGATCCGGCCTGGGTTCGACATCACCCGGCACCCCCTCAGCCTGATGAGCCTCGGTGACCTCGGATGGATCCAGATCGCCAACTTCCTCGTGACCGGCTCGCTCGTCATCGCCGGCGCGGCCGGGATGAGGCGCGCGATCGCGACCGGCCGGGGGCGGACCTGGGGCCCGCTCCTCGTCGGCGTGTACGGCCTCGGCCTTGTCGCGGCGGCGTTCTTCTCCGCCGACCCGATGAACGGTTTTCCCCCCGGAACGCCCGCGGGCATGCCCGCCACGATCAGCTGGCACGCGCTCCTGCACTTCGTCAGCGCCGCGATCGCGTTCTTCGCGCTCATCGCCGCGTGCTTCGTCTTCGCCCGTCGCTTCGCCTCGGAGCGCAGGTCCGGCTGGGCGGCGTACTCGGTGGCGACCGGAATCTTCTTCTTCGCCGCCTTCGTCGGGAACGCCGTCGGGGCGGGCAGCCCCTCGCTCGCCGTGGCCTTCGCCATCGCCATCGTGCTCGGCTGGACCTGGATCTCGGCTGTCGCGGCGCGCCTGGCGGGCGGGCTCGTCTCGGCGGAAGCATGATCACGCTCGTCAAGAAAGGAATGGAGCCACAAGTCATGTCAAAGGTGATTTCGAAGGACGGCACCCCCATCGGCTACGAGCGGATCGGGGAGGGCCAGCCGGTCATCCTCGTGGACGGCGCCTTCTGCTATCGGGGCTTCGGCCCCATGCCCAAGCTCGCGGCTCTGCTTGCGCCGCACTTCACCGTCGTCACCTACGACCGCCGCGGGCGCGGCGAGAGCGGTGACACCCAGCCCTACGCGGTCCAGCGCGAGATCGAGGACATCGGTGCGCTCGTCGACGCGGTGGGCGGCTCGGCCTCGCTCGTCGGCCTCTCGTCGGGCGCGGTCCTCGCGCTGCGCGCCGCGGCGAGCGGGCTCGCGATCCCCAAGCTCGCCCTCTACGAGCCGCCACTCGTCATCCGGGAGGCGCCCGCGCCGCGCCCGCCGGACAACACGGCGGCGATCCGCGCGCTCGTCGCGGCGGACCGCCGTGGCGATGCGGTGAAGCTCTTCATGCGCACGGTCGGCGTACCCGCCTTCATGATCCCGCTCATGCGGATCATGCCGGGCGGCGTCTGGTCGAAGCTCACCGCGGTGGCGCACACCCTGCCGTACGACTTCGCGCAGCTCGGCGACACCGGCGCCGAGAAGCCGCTGCCGCCGGAGCTCGCGCGCGCGATGGGGTCGGTCACGGCCGAGACGCTCGCGATGTTCGGCGGGAAGAGCCCGGCGTACATGCAGTACGCGGCGCGGACCGTCGCCGGCGGGATCAAGGGCGCGCGCGTCCGCACCATCGAAGGCCAGACGCACAACGTCGCGCCGAAGGCGATCGCTCCGGTCCTCATCGAGTTCCTCCAAGGGACACCGGCGGCGACGTCGGGGCAGGTCCTCGCGCGTACGTGAACAGGGAGCAGGGCACGACCGCCGCGGCGGATAACGCGGCGGTCGTGGCCGCGATCCAGGCGAGCGACGAGGCGGCCTTTGGCGACCTCGTCGAGGGCTATCGCCGGCAGCTGCACGTGCACTGCTACCGGATGCTCGGCTCGTTCGATGACGCCGAAGACCTCGTCCAGGAGACGCTCCTGCGGGCATGGCGGGCGCGCGCGACCTTCGAAGGCCGCTCGCTCTTCCGCACATGGCTCTACCGGATCGCGACGAACGCCTGCCTGAGTGCGCTCGAGCGCGGTCCTCGCCGTGTCCTCGTCGCCGACGTCGCGGCGACCGATCCTCGCAAGGAGCTCACGCCCGAAGCGCTGCCGCATCTCGGAGCGCGACCGGCCGAGGTCGCCTGGCTCCAGCCCTATCCCGACGAGCTGCTCGACCAGGCCGCGCCGAGCGAGTCGGAGCCCGACGCGGTGGTCGTTTCTCGCGAGACGATCCAGCTCGCGTATCTCGCGGCGATCCAGTACCTGCCGCCGCGTCAGCGCGCCGTCCTGATCCTGCGCGACGTGCTCGGGTGGTCGGCGAGCGAGACCGGCTCGCTCCTCGAGCAGAGCATCGCCTCCGTGAACAGCGCGCTGCAGCGCGCGCGTTCGACCCTGCGGGAGCGGCTGCCCGCGCGACGGACCGAGTGGGTCTCCGGCAACACGCTCACGGACGAGGAACGTTCGCTGCTCGAGCGATTCGTCGACGCCCACAACCGGGCGGATGTCGCCGGGTTGAGCGCGCTCCTGCGTGAGGACGCGCGCCAGACGATGCCGCCGCACCTGCTGTGGTACGACGGGCGCGAGGCGATGCTCGCGCTGTTCGCGAACTACATCCGCCCGACGTCGATGCACTACCCGGGCGCGCTCCGCTTCGTGGCCACAGCGGCGAACCGACAGCCCGCGGTGGCCACGTACCTCAAGCGCGCGGGTGACAGCGAGTACCGCCTCCTGGGACTCAACGTCCTCGAAACCGACGGCGGGCTGATCACCGGGATCACCTCGTTCGGGACGCAGCTGCTCGAGCGTCTCGGCGTCCCGCAGACGCTCTAGTGGGCGCGCTCGGGCGCGCGTTCGAGCGACGCGAGATCCGGTTCGCGCCCGGGTCCGAGCGCGCGTACGAAGGCGCCGAGTGGCGAGACGCGATCGTGGTCGTCGAACGCGGCGAGATCGAGCTGGAGGGGCTCCACGGGAGCCGGATCAGCTTCGCGAGCGGGGCGGTCCTCTTCCTGTGCGGACTGCCGCTTCGGCTCCTCCGCAACCGCGGCGCCGTGCCGGCCGTGCTTTCCGCGATCTCGCGCCCGCACCGATGAGTTTTGTGCCAAACGGGGTCTACGAAGGCGAAGCACCACAAGGGAGGAAAAGCGAATGACCGCGAAAAAGACCGCTACGAAGAAGGGCAAGGACCCGGTGGAGACGTACATCGCCGAGCAGACACCGGACAAGCGCGCGCTCCTCGAGAGACTTCGCGCGCTCGTGGACAAGGCTGTGCCGGACGCGACGACGTCGATCAAATGGGGTGTGCCCTTCTATCAGCGAAACGGAAAGAACATCTGCGCGCTCGCCTCGTTCAAGGAGTACGTCGGCATCAACATCTTCGCGCCGCCCGACGTCCTCGTCGACCCCAAGCGGAGACTCGAGGGCGCGGGCAAGACCAATCGGATGTACAAGGTCCGCACCGCCGCTGACGTCGACGCCGCGACGATCACCCGTTGGCTGAAGGCCGCCGTCGCGGCGAACGGCTGATCAGCGCGCGCCGACGAGCCCGGTCGCGGTCCACACCGGGATGCTCACGATGATCGCGACGAGTCGGACGGCCGCGAGCGCGGCCCCGAAGC
>VBFI01000019.1 GCA_005889275.1 Chloroflexota bacterium
GAGGAGCAGACGGTCCTCGGCAAGATCGATCTCCACCGAGTCGAGGCGCAGCCTGGGTGGAAGCGCCAGCTCCACGCCGCGGGTACGGCGCATGACGGCGTACAGCCGTGCGACGATCTCGCTCAGCAGAAACGGGATCCGCAGGACGTCGTCCGCGCCCTCTTCGAACGCGCGCAGCTTCAGCGCCGTCTCTCGCCTGCGCGTGAACACGAGCGTAGGAACTTCAGGGGACGCGGTGGTCTGGCTGAGCTTCAGAAACTCCGGGTATGCGTCCCAATCGATCAGGACGACCTGCGGAGCCCAGTCGCCCAGCAGCGCCTCAAACGTGGCTCGGTCGGTCGCGACGCGGCTCTCGTAGCGGCCGTGATTGAGTACCAGTTCGATGACCTTGGCGAGCGGGCCGTCCATGGTGAGAAGGACCCGGGGCATGGTTGCGAGGCCGTCTCGGGCCATGGATCTTCTCCCTGTCGCGTCCACGCGATGGGGCATTCATGGCGATGGCTGGCGTAGTCAGGCCACAGATGAATGGGGTCCGTGGAAGAACCCCAGTCCGTCATGACCGACCGTAACACCCGGGCAAAGCGCCTGCCCGCGCGGGCGCTGGCCGATACGGCGACTAGGCGGCCGAGAAGCCTGCCGGCACTGACACGAGCGTCTGGCTCCCAAAGACGGGCGTCGCCGTGGCGACTCGCCGGTCAGGTCCGCGCTGGGTCGGCGGCGTCCGGCAGGGTGAAGTAGAAGGTCGCTCCCGCGTCGGGGCGCGACTCCGCCCACACGTCGCCACCGTGACGACGAACGACGCGACGCACGGTGGCGAGGCCGATCCCGGTGCCCTCGAATTCGCGCGGCGAGTGCAGCCGTTGGAAGGGCACGAAGAGCTTGGCCTTGTAGGTCTCGTCGAAGCCGACGCCGTTGTCGCGGACGTAGAACGCGCGCGGCCCGGTGCCGTTCGTCACGCCGAGCTCGACCACCGGGTCCTTGACCGGTCGTGTGAACTTCCAGGCATTGCCGATGAGGTTGTCGAGCACGATGCGTAGGAGGCTCTCGTCGCCGGCGGCGCGGAGGCCTTCGGCGGCACGGAAGGTGACCTGCCGGTCGGGGCCGCGCTCGGCGTGCTCGGCCGCGATCTGCCGGCCCAGGGCCGTGAGATCGACGGGCGCGAAATGCAGCTCGGCGCGGCCGGTGCGCGAAAGCTGGAGGAGGTCGTCGATCAGCTGGCCCATCGTCTGCGCCGCCTTGCGCACTCGACGGAGGTGATCGCTGCCTTCCTCCCCGAGGACATCGCTCTTCTCCTGGACAAGGATCTCGCTGAATCCGTCGATCGCGCGAAGCGGTGCCCGCAGATCGTGCGAGACCGCGTACGCGAACGAGCCGAGCTCCTCGTTCGCCGCGTTCACCTCGGCAACGCGGTGCTCGAGCTCCCCATTCAGCGTCCGGACCTCGGTGAAGAGATCGTGGCTGCGCAAGACGAGCGCGATCTGCCTGGCGAGGAGGTCCACGATCTCGAGATCGTCCTCGGCGAAGAGCGGCGGCCGCGCCGCGTAGATCGCGAGCACGCCGTACCGCGCTCCACCCCAGGTGATCGGCGCGCCGATGGCCGACACGAGCCCCGCCTCGCGCGTCAGCGTGGAGAGACGCACCGTTTCGGCGGACGCGAGCTTGATCATGGGTCGCTGCTCGGTGAAGACCGGAGCCATGACCGCACCGTCGAGCCCGGTCTCGACCATCTCCTGATCCCCGACGTAGAAGCGAAGGGTTTGCTTTGCGTCGTCCCAGAGCGCCACGGCCGCGGTCTCCGCGCCGATGACCCGGGCGACCGATTTTGAGAGACCGCGAGCGACCGGCTCGACCTCCGCGATGACCGCGAGGCGCAGCGCCTCGGTCATGAACTCCCGGAGCCAGGGCTCTTGCCACGCGCGGCGCAGGTACCGCGGCGTCGAGAAGCCCGCGTAGTACGCGAGCGCGCAGCCGAGGCCGAGGACGTTCGTCGCGATGGCGACCGGCGGGAGGAAGATCCCCAGGCCCGCCACGAGGATCGCGCCACCGAGAAGGAGCGTGCCCGCGGCGATCGCGAGAAGTCGCGGCCGCGCTACCCCGGAGGCCCGGCGCGCCGCCCCGAACACGACGACGGCGCCGTAGGTCTCGTACAGGAAGAAGTACACGACGACCACACCGAAGACCGGTAGCAGGAGCTCGCGGGGCAGGACCACGAACGCGAGCGCCAGCACGATCCAACCGGCGAACGCGGTGAGGAGCACGCGACGTGGGACCGGGATCACGTCGTCGACCAGACGGAGCGTCAGGAAGGGGAGGCCGACAAGCAGTCCAAGCAGGACGAAGGAGAGCAGCGAGGCGGAGAGTCCGAGCGCCCGACTGACGAGCGAGCTCGCCACGATGAAGGCGAGCGCTCCAAACAAAAGGAGCGCGTCCACATTCGAGCGTCGAGGCTGACGGATCGCGCGCTGCAGGACCGCGACGAAGATGAGCCCGAAGATCGCGTCGGTCGTGTACTGGACGAGCTCGCTCGCGTTCATCGGGCCGCCACGAGCCACTCCTCGATCTGCGCGGCCGGCATGGGCTTCGCGAAGAGGAAGCCCTGCGCGAGGTCGCAGCGAAGCGCGCGCAGCGCCTCGAGGATCGCGGCATCTTCGACGCCCTCGGCGACGACGAGGAGTCCGAGACCGTGTCCGAGGTCGATCGTCGCGCGAACGATCGCGGCGCTCGAGGCGTCGACGGTCATCGTGCCGATGAACGAACGATCGATCTTCACCTCATCGACGTCGAGCCGGTTGAGGTACGCGAGCGACGAGTATCCGGTGCCGAAGTCGTCGATCGCCATCCGTACGCCGAGGGCCCGAAGCTTCGCGAGTATCTCGATCGCGCCCTTCGGATCGGCCATGACGTCGCTCTCGGTGATCTCGAGGTCGAGCCATCCCGGCTCGCAGCGGCTCGCCGCGAGCAGGTCCCGGACGATCTGCGGTAGCTCCGCGTCATGGAGCGTGCGCATCGAGAGGTTGACCGCGACCGAGAGCTCATGCCCGGCGTCGCGCCACGCGCGGCACTGCCGAAGGGCCTCGGCGAGCACCCACTTCGTGAGGGGCTTCATGAGACCGGCGCGCTCGGCCAGCGGGATGAACTCGTTCGGCTGGACCATCCCTCGCTTGGGATGTCGCCAGCGTACGAGCGCCTCCATGACCCGCGGTCGGGCGCCGAGCTCGACGATCGGCTGATAGTGGAGCAGCAGCTGACCTTCGTCGATGGCCTGACGGAGCTGGGCCATGAGCGCGAGCCGCGACGGCGCGTACTGGTCGTGCTCGACCGCGTACGCCATGGTCCCCACGCCTCGGCGCTTCGCCGCCTCGAGCGCTACCTCGGCGCAGCGGATGATCGCGTCGGGATCGTTCCCGTCCCGAGGAGCGGTGGCCGTCCCGACGCTCGCGCGAACCAGCAGCAGCTGACCGAACGCGGAGAACGGCCGCTCGAACACCTCGAGGACGCGCCGCGCCATCGCGAGGGCCTCGCTGGGCCCGGCGTCGACGAGCATCATCGCGAACTCGTCGCCGCCGACGCGGGAGATCTCCTCGAGCCCTTCCACACCGCGCCGTATACGCGGGCCGATCTCGCGGAGGACGGCGTCGCCGACCTCGTGTCCGAACGCGTCGTTGGTGTCTTTGAAGTGGTCGAGATCGAGGAGCAGCACGCTGAGGGGGGTTCCCCGCCGTTCGGCGCTCGCGAACGCGTCGCGAAGCCGCTCGCGGAAGAGGAAACGGTTCGGGAGCTGGGTCGCGACGTCGAAGTGGGCGAGCCGCTCGAGCTCGGCCGCGCGGGCCGACGCCTCGGCCATGAGCCGGTCGTTCTCGAGCGCCATCGCGAAGTGGTCGGCGAAACGCTGGAGCAGCCGGACCTCCCGGCTCGCGAAGTGACGGTCGGACGATCCGCCGACCGCGAGCGCGCCGATCACGACGTCGTTCCTGCGGATGGGGACGGCGAGCGCGAGCCGCACTCCCGTGCGGACCTCGAGCGCGCTCGGCGCTTCGGTCTGGCCGGCGAGCTGGAGCTGACCTGTGGCGAGAGCGCGGCCGACGACGGCATCGCTTCGCGGGAAGCGCGTTCCGATCACGCTCTCGGGAAGACCGACCGCCGCGGCGATCCTGAAGCCTTCGCCGTCGGGGACGACGAGCGCGGCGGACTCGACCGCCGCGATCCGCTGCAGCGCGACGAGGATCGCTCCGAGCGCGTCACGGGCGACCGTGCCGGCGGCGATGAGCTTGCCGGCCTCGGCGAGCGCTTCGGCCTCGAGCCGCTCGCGCTCGACCTGATTGAAGAGCCGGCCGGCCTCGAGGGTCGGAGCGATCTCGGAGGCGAGGAGCTGCAGGAGCTGCGTCTGCTCCGGCGTGAACGCCCGCGGGCGGAGCGAGGCCGCGGTGAGCGCCCCGATCGCGCGGTCTCCGACAAGAAGCGGGACGGAGAGCGCGCTCTTCACCAGCCCGGCGTTGGCCGGCACCGCGAGGTTCCAGGTGCCGTAGTCGTCGACGCTGACCGCGTCGCGGCGCTCGAAGGCGAGCCCGCTCGCGCCCTCGCCCGCACGGACGGTCGAGGGCTTCATGACCTCAGGCGGTCCAGCGCCGGAAAGGACGCGCAACACGCCGGCGTCGGGGTCCCAGGCGAGGAGCAGCGCCGCGTCCGCGTCGAGGAGCGCCCGCGCGTGCTTCGTCGCGAGCGCCGCGACGGCGGCGGGCTCGGGCAGTCGCCCGACCGCGCTCGCGACGTCGCGCATGGCGGCGAACGCGCGCTCGAGGCTCCGGCGTGCGGCGCGGCCGGACGCCTGGCGGAGCTCGCGGTCGAGGATCACGGCGAGGCGGCGCGTCTTGCCTTTGACGAGATAGTCGTTCGCTCCGGCGTGCATCGCCTCGACGGCGACGTCCTCGCCCATGGTCCCGGACAGGATGATGAACGGCACATCCGGATCGCGGCTGCGGACCAAACGAAGCGCGACCTGCGACCCGAACCCCGGCATGGTGTGGTCCGAAAACACGACATCCCAGGCTGCCGACGCGAGTGCGGCATCGAGACTCTCGCGGTCGTCGACGCGCTCGTAGGTGACGTCGTAGCCGGCTGTGCCGAGCTGACGCGCGAGCAGCAGAGCGTCGTCGGGAGAGTCTTCGATGAAGAGCGCGCGGAGCTTGACGCGACCGCTCATTTCGTCGGCGGGCGTACGCCAGGGGTTTCGTTCATGACCAGCCAGTAGAGGCCGATCTCGCGAGCGGCGTCGATGAAGCGCTGAAAGTCCACGGGCTTCCGGATGTAGCTGTTCGCACGGAGCTCGTAGCCCCTGACGAGATCGGACTCCACGCTCGAGGAGGTGAGGATGACGACCGGGAGCAGGCTCGTCCGGGAGTCGGCGCGGATCCGACGAAGGACCTCGAGGCCGTCGACCTTCGGAAGCTTGAGGTCGAGGAGCACGACCTGGGGGTCGACCTCGCGTTCCTCGTCGAAAAGCCACGCGAGCGCCTCCGCGCCGTCGCGCTTGACGATGATCTCGTTCGTGAGGTTGTTCTTCCGGAACGCGCGAAGGGTCAGCGCCTCGTCATCGGCGTTGTCCTCAACGAGGAGGATCGCCCTGCCGCGGCGCCGCGGACCACCCACCGTGCTCTTGTCCCCGGCCAGAGCCTGCTCATAGGCGGTAAAGCGACCGCCGGATAGATATACTTATGTATAGTCGCGACCGGCTCGCTCGGTTGCTTGGCTGCCGAAAAGGCTGGGATGCCAAGGAAATCCGAGATCGGCTCTCCTCACGGCGAAACGGACCCAGCTGACCCGAGACGCGCCTGAAACGGAGAGCGCGTCTTGGCGGCGCTCAGTGGAGGCGGCCGCGCACCTCGCTGACGAGGTCTTCGACGACGAACGGCTTGCCGAAGACCTTCTTGGCCCCGATGACGGCGCCGAGCTGGCGGGCGTCCGGTCGGCCGCTGACCACGACGATCGGCACGTCCTCCGCGGCCGGGTTGCGGGCGCGCCATTCCTTCACGAAGTCGGCGCCCTCCATCTCCGGCAGACCGAGATCCAGTACGACGACGGAAGGGGGGACCGCGAGGGCCGTCCGGAGCGCGTGCGTCCCATCGACCGCGGCAAGCACATCGATACCGCTCTCAGTGAGCGATTCGACGATGAGCCGCCGCACCACGGGGTCGTCTTCGATGACGAGGACTCGCCGCTTCACGCTGTATGAATAGGTATCCGCCAGGGCGCCACTTCTGTCAATCGACGGACGGGGAAGCGAGCGGCTATATCCCTCGCAACAGGTCAGCGAGCGGAACGTCGAGGCGCCGCGCGAAATGAGCGAGAGCCGAAAGCGAGGGGGCGACGCGGCCGGTCTCCATCTTCCACACGTACTGTCGCTGGAAATAGACGACGCCCTTCGCGTTCGCGCCGAGCTCGGCCATGGTGAAGCCCTTCTTCTCGCGAAGCGCGCGGATGCGCTTTCCCACTTTCCGCTGGAGTCGAGCCTCACCCGGGACATCCGGGTTCACGCGCGCAGGCATACGAACTCCACGATGGCGCCGAGCGCTTCGTCACCGTACGGCGCGCTGAACATCGCTCGCGAGTGCTGCCTCCCGCCGAACAGGATGAGCGTCTTCGGATCGGTCGCATCGCCGAAGCACCGCAGGACGTTAGGCGCGGCGCGGAGCGAGTCCCGATCCGCGCACACGAAGAGCTTCCGCCCGCCGATCTTCTTCGCGAGCTCCTCGGGCACCGCCACGACGGGCGCCGAGATCGCGACGACGCACTCGACGTCGTGCTCGAAGCTTGACGCGAGCACCGCGCTCCCGCCCATGGACGCGCCGACGAGGGCGATCTCGGCCACGCCGCGTTCGCGGAGCATGCCCTTCGCGCTCTTCAGATCGGCGACCGGCGTCCACGGCGTGGGCGGTCGATAGCGGTTCGTCTTTCCGGTCGAGGCGCCATAGCCGCGAAGGTTCACCGCCACCGCGGGGACTCCTCGATCCGCGAAACGCGGCCCGACCTCGTGCCAACCGGCGGCGTCCCAGTTCTGGCCGTGGACGAGCACCGCGGCCCGCTTCGCGGGGAGCGTGCCGTACAGGTCCGCGTGGATCGTCTCGCCGTCGCTCTGGAACGTCAGCGCGCTCACGGCACCGGGTCCAGGAGTGGCTTGTGGTCGAGGAACGCGACGATGTTCTCGGCCGCGCGGACCGCCATCCGCGTCCGCGTCCGCTCGGAGGCCGATGCGATGTGCGGCAGCAGCACGACGTTCTCGAGCGCGAGGAGGGCCGGCTCGACGGCGGGCTCGCGCTCGTACACGTCGAGCCCCGCGCCGGCGATCACGCCTTCGCGAAGCGCGTCGGCGAGCGCCTGCTCGTCGACGACCGGCCCGCGCGAGGTGTTGATGAGCACCGCGGTGCGCTTCATCTTCCGAAGCCGCTCGGCGTTCATGAGATGGCGCGTCTCGGGGAGCAGCGGAACGTGCAGCGAGACGAAGTCGCTCCGCGCGAGAAGATCGTCGAGACCGGCGACGAACGTGGCGTCCAGCTCGCGCTCGGCGTCCTCGTTGCGACGCGCGTCGTGGTAGAGGATCGTCATGGCGAACCCCTTCGCACGGCGGGCCACCGCCCTGCCGATGCGCCCCATGCCGACGATCCCGAGCGCCGCGTGGTTCACGTCCTGGCCGGTGAACATGAACGGCGTCCAGCCGCGGTACTTGCCCGCGCGCAGGAACCGCTCGGCCTCGCCGAGGCGGCGTGCAGCCGCGAGGAGGAGCGCGAAGGCTCCGTCGGCCGTCGTCTCGTCGAGGATCCCCGGCGCGAAAGTCACCGGGATTCCCCGCGCCCGGGCGGCTCCAACGTCGATGTTGTCGTAGCCGGTCCCCATCGTCGCGATCATGCGGAGCTTGGTCGCGCCGCGGATCGCGTCTCCGGTCAGGGGGTTCGCCGGGAGCGTGTAGACCACGTCGGCGTCCGCGATCATGCGCGCGACCTCGTCGGCGCTGGGGATCGGCGGCTCGGCGGGGCCGACCCGGACCTCACCGCGCGGCCGCAGGAGCGCGAGCGCGTCCTCCGCAACGGGTCGCGTCACGACGATCTTCACGGGGCGCGGGAAGCATAGGTCGCGGCCGCCGGCGCCGACTCGCCCCGCCTCGGCGAGAATCGCGTGATGCGAACACGCGTCGCGGTCGATGAGATCGGCGCGCACAACGAGCGGATGTGGGACCGTCTCGCGAGAGCCGGCATCCCCTACACCCGACCGCAGGGCACGCCGCCGAAGTCGCGCTCCGGTAAGCGCCGCTTCCTCGACCGGATCACCCAGGGAACTCTCGCGGGCGTGCCGTTCGAGGGCAGGCGGGTCCTCTCACTCGCGGGCGGCGGCGGCTGGGACGCGATCCTCTTCGCCGAGCTCGGCGCCGACACCACCCTCGTGGACATCAGCTCGACCCAGCTGGCGACGGTGCGACGCCTCGCGGCGCGCCGCGGCACGAAGCTCGCCTTCGTGCGCGCCGACATGCGCGATCTCGGCGTGCTCGGGAGCAGTGAGTTCGACATCGTGTTCCACCAGCACTCGCTCGTGTTCGTGCCCGACGCCGCGCGGGTCATCGCCGAGGTCACACGAGTGCTCGCCATCGGGGGGACCTATGTCTTCTCGACGATGCATCCGGTGACGTTCCTCTTCTACGAGTCGTGGACGGGCAAGGGCTGGCGCCCGAAGAAGACGTACTTCTCGGACAAGCCGGTGCCGGTCCTGCAGCCGACCTGGGAGTTCGACGACGTGAAGGTCCATGCCCCGACGTACGAGTACGCGCATCGCACCGCCGACCTCGTGAACGCGTGCGTCGCGCACGGCCTCGTCGTCGATGGGCTCTGGGAGTGGTCGCCGAGCTACGCGGGTGGACCGGCGGGATCCGACGACGCGCTCGAGCGGGAGCTCCCCGCCTTTATTCAGATTCGCGCGAGGAAGACCGGCGCAGCGCGGGCCGGCTCGCGGTCGCGTACTGGTCCACCAGCGCCGCCAGCTTTCGTGCGGCCACCGGGAGATTCACGGCCCAGCCGACACCAAAGACGCGATCGGTGAAGACCTGGTCGGTGTCGGGATCCCAGTACGCGGCGCGCAGCCGGTCGAGAGTCGGGACCCGGAAGTCGTAGGGCACCACGCCCGCGACCTTCCCGTGCCACGTCCGCTCGGCGTCCGGCTTGCGGAGCTCCTGATAGATGGCGGCGAAGAACGTGACCCAGATGAGCGTCCGGACCATGCTCCACAGATCCTTCATCGGGCGGGCACCGGAGCAGGAGTGGTGCCGGGATGGCTCACGGGCACGCCGGCCGCGCAGAGCGGGCAGTCCGCCGGCGCGTGGCTGGGGATGTCGAGGATCCAGAGTGCGTGCAGGGGAACGTCAAGGCGTGCGGCGCCGCCCGAGCGGTCGACGAGAACGGCGGCGCCCGCGACCGTACCGCCGGCGGCGCGAACCGCCGCCATCGTCTCGTGAACCGAACCGCCGGTGGTCAGGACGTCGTCGACGACGACGACGCGCTCGCCGGGGGCGAGAGCGATCCCGCGGCGCAACTCCCTCGCGCTCCCGTGCTCCACGCGCTCGGCGTAGACCGCGCGAGCGTCGAGCTGGCGCGCGACCTCATGCGCCAGGATGATCCCGCCGGTCGTCGGCCCGGCGACCGTGGCGACGCCCAGGGTCCGGGCCCAGTCGGCGATCGCCGCCGCGAGGCGCTCCGTCTCGCGGGGGTACTGCAGCACGTGGAACTTCTCGAGATACCGCGCCGAATGCCGCCCCGACGCGAGAACGAAGTGTCCCTCGCGCAGCGCGCCCGCATCGCGAAAGATGGCCTCGACGTCGAGCGGCGTTCGTGTCTTCATGCACGACTATTCTGCCCGGATGCGCGCCCCATCGCCGAGATGAAGATCCACGACGTCTCGCTGGTGCTGCGGCCGGACATGGTGACCTGGCCCGGCGAGCCCGGGCTGAGGCTCGAGCCGCTGCGGCGCATCAGCAAGGGCGACACCGCGAACGTCTCGGTCGTGTCCTTCAGCGACCACGCCGGGACACACGTCGACCCGCCGCTCCACTTCATCGAGGGCGGGAACACCGCGGACCGGCTTCCCCTCGACGCCCTCGTCGGACCATGCCGCGTCCTCGAGTTCACCGAGCAGGGCCACGTCTCGGACGAGGGGCTGAGCTCGGCGGGCATCCCGGCGCGGACCGAGCGGCTGCTCTTCAAGACACGCAACAGCGCCCGCTGGGCCGACCCAACGGGGCCGTTCACCCGCGACTTCACCACGATCAACGCGAGCGCGGCGGCGTGGTGCGTCGCGCATCGGGTCAAGCTCGTCGGGGTCGACTACCTCTCGATCGAGCCGCAGGGCCCCGAGAAAGCCGGATATCCGGTCCACAAGACGCTGCTCGGAGCGGGCGTCGTGATCGTCGAGGGGCTCGACCTCCGTGGCGTCGGTCCGGGCGTCTACGACCTCGTGTGCGCTCCCCTCAAGATCGAGCACGGCGACGGCGCGCCGGCAAGAGTGTTCCTGATCGAACGCTGACTCCACGGGTCCGCTCACGTACCATCGGCTGATGGCCATCACGCAGCGGCCGCTCGTCACACGCCGCGACCTCATCCGCATCTTCGGCGAGGATCGGCTCGTCGCCGTGATCCGCACGCCCACGGCGGAGCTCGCGCGCCAGGCCGCGAGGGCGATGAGCGAGGGCGGCATACGCCTCATCGAGATCACGCTCACCGTGCCCGACGCGTTCGCGGTGATCGAGGAGCTCGCGGCGGACGAGACGTTCGCGTCCCGCGGGTCGATCGTCGGAGCCGGCACGGTGCTGAACGGCGTGCAGGCCGAGGAGTCGCTCCTGGCGGGCGCGCGCTTCCTCGTCTCGGCGATCCTCGTGCCGGAGATGATCGAAGCGGCCCGGGCGCGCGACGCGATGAGCATGCCCGGGACGATGACCCCGACCGAGATGGTCCGCGCGGCGGAGCTCGGGGCCGATTTCGTCAAGGTCTTCCCGGTGTCGGCGATCGGCGGTCCCGACTTCATCAACAACGTGCGCCGGGCGCTCATCCACCTCCCACTCGTCGCCACCGGCAACATCGAGCTCGAGGAGATCCCCGACTACTTCCGCGCGGGCGTCGTCGGCTTCGGCGTGGGTGGTCCCCTCATCCGGACCGACCTGATCGAGCGTGGCGGCGTCGCGAGCGTCATCGCGAACGCGGAGCGCTATCTCGCCGCCACCCGGCGCCCCGCCACGAACTAGTTCAGCGCATGGAAGCCGAGCGAGACTGAGCTCATGCCGCGTGACCTCCCACTCGGCAACGGCGATTTCCTTGTCACCTTCGATTCGCGGTACCAGCTTCGCGACATCTTCTATCCCAACGTCGGGCAGGAGAACCATACGGTCGGCGAGCCGTCGCGCTTCGGCGTCTGGGCCGACGGTGTGTTCGCCTGGTCCGGCGACGACGGCTGGCAGCGGCACATCTCCTACGAGCACGAGACCCTCGTGGGCGCGACGACCCTCACTCATCCGAAGCTCGGCCTCGTCCTGCAGTGCCGGGACGCGGTCGACTTCGACCGCAACCTGTACTTCAAGGAAGTGACCGTCGAGGACACGACCGGGCGGGACCGGGAGGTGCGGCTCTTCCAGCACTTCGACGCGCATCTGTACGGCAACGACGTCGGCGACTCCGCGTACTACGACCCGCGGTCGCAGGCGATCGTCCACTACAAGGGCCGCCGCTACTTCCTGCTCTCCGGTTCGAGCGGCGGGAACGCCTACGGTCTGGGGTCCTTCGCGATCGGGCAGAAGGACGCTCCGGGAAAGGAAGGGACCTGGCGGGACGCCGAGGACGGCGAGCTGTCGCGCAACCCGGTCGCGCAAGGCTCGATCGATAGCGTCGGTATGGTGGCCATCACCGTCCCGGCGAAGGGGACCGCGAGCGCCGTCTTCTGGATCGGCGCCGGTCAGGCCTACGACGACGTGCGGGAGCTCGACAAGCTCGTCCGGGAGCGGACGCCGTCAGCGTTCCTCGCGCGGACCAAGGACTACTGGCGGCTCTGGGCGAACAAGGACGAGTCGATCGCCGACCATCTGCCCGATCGGATCTGCGATCTGTACAAGCGCTCGACGCTCGTCATCCGCACGCAGGTCGACAATCGCGGGGCGATCATCGCGGCGAACGACTCCGACGTCCTCCGGTTCAACCGCGACACCTATTCCTACCTCTGGCCGCGCGACGGCGCGCTCGTGGCCGACGCGCTCGATCTCGCGGGATACGGCGAGGTGACCCGCCGCTTCTTCGAGCTGTGCAGCAACCTCATCACGCGAGAGGGCTATCTCCTGCACAAATACAACCCCGACGGCTCGCTCGGGTCGTCATGGCACGCGTGGTCCACGGCCGACGGCCGTCTCGAGCTGCCGATCCAAGAGGACGAGACCGGCCTGCCGATCTGGGCGCTGTGGCAGCACTACGACCGCGATCGCGACATCGAGTTCATCCGCCCGCTCTACCGCAAGCTCGTCCGCACCGGCGCCGATTTCATGGCGACCTACCGCGAGCCCCGCACCAAGCTCCCCGCTCCGTCGTTCGACCTGTGGGAGGAGCGCCGTGGGATCCACGCGTTCACGACCGCGGCCGTCTGGGCGGGGCTCACCGCCGCGCGAAATTTCGCGGTGGCGTTCGGCCAGCACGAGCTCGCGAAGCGCTACGCCGTGGCTGCGCAGGAGATACGCGACGCGGCCCTCGTCCATCTCTGGGATGCGGACCGCGGCCGGTTCGTGCGCACGATCAACGTGCTGCCCGATGGCACGATCGTGAAGGACGCCACCATCGACATCTCGCTCGCTGGGATCTTTCTGTTCGGCCTCCT
>VBFI01000020.1 GCA_005889275.1 Chloroflexota bacterium
GCTCCGGACGGTCCGGGCATGACCTACACGGCGCTCGCGATCGTCTTCATGCTCGGCTGCGTCGCGCTTGGCTCCCGCGGTGGACCGCGCATGGCGCGACCGTGGGTCGCCGCGGTGCTCGCGGTCGCGATGATCGTCACACAGTTCGCCCTTCTCACAGCACGATGACCGCGACGCCCGCGACCGCCATCGGCGAATGGCGCACGAGCGACGAGTACGCGGTCAGGGCCGCGCGAGTCCCCATCGTCATCGGCGGCCTCGCGCTCGTTCTGGCTCTCGCGTACACGGCGGCCATCGTGAAAACCGACGGACAGATGCTCCTGCTCGTGCCGCTCGTGGCGGCCCTGGTCGGCCTCGCGATCCTCGCGCATCCCCACGTCGGCGTTTACCTGCTCTTCGCGGTCGCGATCCTGTTCGAGCAGTGGGCGATCCCGGGTCTCGAGCCGATCACGGCTCAGACGCGCGTCTTCCAGAACATCTCGACCTACACGCCCATCCCGCTGCGCCTCAGCCTCGCCGACCTCCTCATGGTCCTGACGCTCACGAGCTGGGCCGCGCGGCGCCTTGTCGGCAGGCACCAGCCGTTCCGTATGGGCCCCCTCGGCTGGGCCGTTGCCGCGTACGGCGGGGTCTTCGTGCTCGGCACGGTGATCGGCGTCGCGCGAGGAGGGTGGAACACCGACGCCGCGCTGGCGGAGGCGCGGGCCCCCTTCCAGATGTGCCTCCTGTACTTCCTGACCGCGAACCTGATCCGCGATCGGCAGCAGGTCATGGTCCTCGTCTGGGAGCTCGTGGTCCTCGTCGGGGTGAAGGGCCTGCAGGGCATCCTGAACTACCAGGAGGCCGCGGCCGCACAGGCGGACCTCTCGGCGGTGACGGGCCACGAAGACGTGGTCTTCTTCGATCTCACGATCGTGCTGCTCCTGGTGATCGGGCTGCTTGGTCTCCGCACGCGTCTCGGCTACGTCCTGCTCGCGCTGCTGCCGCTCATCGCGGGCGCCGAGCTGCTGACGGAGCGGCGGGTCGGATTCATCGCGCTCGGCGCGGTCGCCGTGGCCATCACGATCCTGATCTTCGCGGAGAACCCGCGGCGCGGTCTCGTCATCGCGGGGGTCGGTGCGCTGCTCGCTGGGGCTTATCTCGTCGCGTTCTGGGATGTCGCCGGACCGCTCGGCGAACCGATCCGCGCCCTGCGAAGTGCGATGAACGACTCTTCGCTCAGCGTCCGCGATCAGCTTTCCGACCAATGGCGGGTCATCGAGAACCGGAATATCGCGTTCACCATGCGCCAGCTCCCGCTCACCGGCGTCGGCGTCGGTCAGGCGCATCTCTTCCACGAACAGCAGGTGCCGGTCACGTTCGTCTACTGGCGCTACATCACCCACAACGCGCTCATGTGGCTCTGGCTGAAGGCCGGACCGATCGGCGCGTTCGTGCTCTGGTTCCTCGTCGCGCGGGTGCTCCTGCTCGGGTCGGCGCTGTACCTCCGCCTGCGCGACCCCGTGCTGCGGTCGATCGCGGTCGTCCCGGTCGCGCTCATCTTCATCCAGGTCATCTTCTCCTCGGTGGAGCTCGGACTGACCTACAGCCGCAACATGATCGTGCTGGGCGTCGCGCTCGGCCTCTTTTCGTTCCTCGTCGAAGCCAGCGCGCGCGAGCTCGCGCCGAAGGCCGCGTGATGGCGAACATCTGCGTGATCCGGGAGTGGTACTTCCCCGACGACACCCGGGTGAGCCGCGAGGTCGAGGCGCTCGTGCGTGCCGGTCACGAGGTGGACCTCATCTGCGCGACGCGGCCGGGTCAGCCCCGGTTCGAGCAGAGCGGCGGCCTGCGGATCTTTCGCATCCCGATCACGCGGCGCCGAAGCGGCCTTGCGCGCTACCTCGCCGAGAACGTGCTGTTCCAGCTCGCCGCGACGGCCCTCGCGGGACTCCTCCACCTGCGTCGCCGCTACGCGCTCGTCCAGGTGCACTCGCTCCCCGACTGGCTGGCGTTCGCGGCCATCGTTCCGCGCCTGCTCGGTGCTCGAGTGCTCCTCGATCTGCACGAGTGCATGCCGGAGTACCTCACCACCAGATACAAGCGACCGGAACGCGCCTGGTCCGTCCGGCTCATGAGCTTCCTCGAGCAGGCGAGCATCCGCTTCGCCAGCGCGGTGATCACGTGCACGGATCAGATGCGCGAGCGGTTCGTCGAACGCGGTGCCCCGGCCGAGAAGATCTCGGTCGTCCTGAACTCCTTCGACGAGGACCGGTTCGACCCAGCGCGGTACGCGTCCCCCCGCTCGCGCGGTGAGGACTTCACGCTCGTCTGCCACGGAACGGTGGACGAGAACTTCGGCATCGACATCGTGATCCGCGCGGTCGCGTCCCTCAGGGACGAGATCCCTGGGCTCAGGCTGCGGGTCTACGGCGAGGGCACGCAGCGTCTCGCGCTCGAAGAGCTCACGGCGGCGCTCGGGCTTGGGGATCGCGTGTGGTTCAGCCGTGGCTTTCTTCCCGTCGAGGAGCTTCTGCCCGCGATCGCGGCGGCCGACGCGGGCGTGGTGGCCGTGCGCCGCGACGCGTTCCGCGACCTCACCCACTGCAACAAGATGTACGACCTGATCGCGCTGCGGAAGCCCGTGATCATCTCGCGGACGCGCGCGGTCGAGGCCTATTTCGCCGACGGCTGCTTCCGGATGTTCGAGTCCGAGAACGTCGCGGACCTCGCGCAGGCGATCCGCGAGCTCTACGCGGACCCGGACCTGTGCACGCGCTTGGTCGCGCGCGCGAGCGAGGTGAGCGAGCCGTACCGCTGGCCGTACCAGAAGAAGGGGTACCTCGCGGTCGTCGCGCGTCTGGTCGCGGGCCCCGGGGCGCCTGACCGCCGTTACGCCTTGGCGGCGGAGAGGGCGGCGGACCGATGAGCCTCGCGATGAGCCTTCGGTCGAGAGGTCCAGCTGGCTCCGCGGCCCGAGCCGCGAAGGTGCTCTCGCGCTTCGGCGCCACCTCATCCGCGATGGCGCAGCGCCTCGACCGCTACGACGCGATCGCCGCGGAGCTCGGTGTCCGTCCGACGTGGCCGACGACCGCGTGCGTGCTCGCGCGGAATCCGGAGCTGCTCAGGAGATACGTCGACCGCGGTGCCGAGCTCGCCGTGCACGGACTCGTACACGGCGACCACGCCATGCTCGAGCGGGCTGAGCAGCGCGACGCGATCGCGCGCGCGCTGGAGATCTTCGCTCACGCCGGCATCGAGGCCACGGGCTTCCGCGGCCCGTACCTTCGCTACAACGCGGCGACGATCGAGGTGCTTCGCGAGCTCGGCTTCCGCTATCACAGCAGTCAGGCCGTCCTGTTCCCGGTGGTCGATGGACCGCTCGACGCCTCCGCGGCGGCCGGCTATCAGCTTGCCATCGAGCTGTACTCCGCGCGAGACGCCCGACGCGTCGCGGTCATTCCGCGGCTCGCGGACGGGCTCGTGGACATCCCCGTCGCGATACCCGACGACGAGATCCTCATCGAGCGCCTCGGGCTCGAGGAGCCCGAACGCACGGCCACCTGGCTCCGGGTCCTCGATTGGACATACGCGCGCGGCGATCTCTTCACCCTTCAGCTCCACCCCGAGCGCATCGGGGAGCTCGGCCCCGCGCTCCACGCGACGCTCGCCGAGGCGCGCCGCCGCCGCCCCTCGGTCTTCATCGCGCGGCTCGACGAGCTCGCTTCGTGGTGGACCCGGAGGAGCGGGTTCGCGTTGTCGGTAACGCGAACTGACGGCGACCGATACCAGGTCCGTCTTCGGGCGGACGACGATGCGACGCTCCTCGTCCGCGGGCTCGATGTCCCGCGACGTCCGTGGCATCGCGACGACGCGATCAGCGACCGGTTCGAATTCGAGGTCGCGTCCGACCGCATGCCCGTCGTGGGGATCTCTCGGCGCTCGCCGCCGGCGGTGGCGCGCTTCCTCGCGGAGGAGGGCCTGCCGTTCGAGATCTCCGATGACCGCCGGGTCTACGGCGCCTACGTCGACGTCGCGTCGACGACGTGGCGGGAAGCCGAGCTGCTCGAGGCGATCGACGCGTCGGGGGGACCGCTCGTGCGGATCGGCCGCTGGCCCGCGGGAGCGCGCAGCGCGCTCGCGGCGACGGGCGACATCGACGCGATCACCCTGCTGGACTTCGCGCTGCGCTCGTGGGAGACGCGGCGCAAACCGCAGAAGGAGAGACACCCATGAGTCGGTCCGCGGTGGATGCCGTGGTCATCGGAGCGGGCCCGTACGGGCTGGCGGCCGCGTCGCACCTCCGCGCCGCCGGCGCCGAGGTCCGCGTCTTTGGCAGGACCATGTCGTTTTGGAAGCGGCACATGCCCAGGGGGATGTGCCTCAAGAGCAGCTGGAGCGCGTCGCGCATCGCGGATCCGGCGCGCGCGTACACGCTCGAGGAGTTCGAGCGGGTCCGCGGAAGGCGGATCAGCCGGCCGATCCCTCTCGCGGACTTCGTCGCGTACGGCGAGTGGTTCCAGGCGCACGCCGTCCCGGAGATCGACCCGCGCCAGGTGGTATCGGTGACGCGGGATGAACCCGGTTTCCGCGTCGTCCTTGAAGACGATGAGCCGATCGAGAGCGACCGCGTCGTCGTCGCCGCGGGGATCGCCGAATTCGCGTGGCGGCCCGCGGAGTTCGACGGCCTTCCTCCTGAGCTCGCAAGCCACTCCAGCGAGCACGCCGATCTCGGGCGCTTCGCCGGCCGCCGCGTGGCGGTCATCGGAGCGGGTCAGAGCGCGGTCGAGTCCGCGGTCCTGCTGCACGAGGCCGGCGCCGACGTCGAGGTCATCATCCGCGCGGCCGGGGTCCGCTGGGTGGGACGCGCGACTCGCGAAGGACTCCTCGGCAGGCTCCTTTTCGATTCGACCGATGTAGGTCCCGCGCTCGTCAGCCATCTCGTCGCGCGACCGACTCTCGTGCGGCGGCTGCCGCCGCAGCTGCAGCTCGAGGTGGCGCGACGCTCACTCGCCGCGGGTGCGTCGCCGTGGCTCCGACCGCGCGCCGCGGACCTTCGGATCACAGCCGGCCGGCGGGTGACGCAGGCATCTCGTTCGAACGGTCATCTCGCGCTCACCCTCGACGACGGTGCGACACGCGAGGTCGACCACGTTCTGCTCGCGACGGGGTACCGGGTAGACGTCCACCGCTATCGGTTCCTCACGCCGAGCCTGCTCGCGCACGTCCGGTGCGCGGAAGGCTCCCCGATGCTCGATGACGGACTCGAATCGACCGTGCCCGGCCTGCATTTCCTCGGCGCACCGGGTGTCCACTCGTTCGGTCCGCTCGTCCGGTTCGTTTCCGGGACCCGCTTCGCCGCGGGTGCGCTCGCGCGAACGGTGCGTGCGGGGAGGCGCCGCGCGGTCGCGCGGCAGGCTCGCGAGCAGGGGTTCGCCGTCGGCGCCCCCGACCAGGGCGCGCGGTGAGCCGTCCGCGAAAGACCGGCGAACCCGGAGCACTCGTGATCGGGAGCGCCTACAAGCGCCTGGGCGTCGTCCGCAGCCTGGGTCGTCAGGGGATCCGGGTATGGGTGCTGCGCGACGATCACGCGCTCGCCACGTGGTCTCGCTACGCGGAGCGCAGCCTTCCGTGGCCCGCCTCGGGAGAGGGGGAGCAGGTGAGCTACCTGCTCACGCTCGCGCGGAGGTACGCGCTCGACGGCTGGGTGCTCTTTCCGGGTGACGACGAGACCGCCGCGCTGCTCGCACGCAACAGCGATCGCCTCGGCGAGACCTACCGCGTCAGCGTGCTGACCCCCTGGGCGCGGCTGCGCTCCGCGTACGACAAGCGCCTCACCTATCGCCTCGCCGCGGAGGTCGGCGTCGACCACCCCCGGACGCGCTACCCGGGTGGGAGAGAGGACGTCCTCGCCTACGACGGCGGTTTCCCCGCGATCCTCAAGCCGGCGACGCGCGCGGAGCCCAATCGCTTCACGACGGCGAAGGCCTGGCCCGCCGACGACCTCGCGACCCTCGTGGCGCGATATGACGAGGCGTGCACGCTCGTCGAGCGCAGCCTCGTGATGATCCAAGAGGTGATCCCGGGCGACGGCCGGGATCAGCTCTCGTACGCGGCGCTCTGCGACGACGGTGAGCCCGTCGTGTCGCTCGTCGCGCGACGCCTGCGGCAGTGGCCGGCCGACTTCGGACGAGCGAGCACGTATGTCGAGACGATCGACGATCCGGAGGTCGAGGCGACGGCAGGGCGGTTGCTCGCGGCGCTCCACTTCGACGGCCTCGTCGAGGTCGAGTTCAAACGTGACCGGCGGGACGGCCGGCTGAAGCTTTTGGACGTCAATCCGCGGATCTGGGGCTGGCACACGCTCGGCCGCCGCGCCGGCGTCGACTTTCCGTATCTGCTGTGGCGGATGCTGAACGGCGCGCCCGTTTCCCCCGCGCGCGGCCGTCCCGGCGTGCGCTGGGTCCGCGCGCTCACCGACGTCCCCACGGTCCTCGGCGCCCTGCGCGCGGGCGAGCTCAGCTTCCCGGCGTACCTCTCGTCGCTTCGTGGCCCGATCGAGTACGCGGTGCTGGCCCGCGACGACCCTCTCCCGGCGATCGTCGAGCTTCCGTCGGCCCTCCACCTCGCGTGGGTGCGGCGCGGGCAGACCGAGGCGAGCGTCTCGCCCGCGGTCGTTTCGCCGTCCGAGGCTCGGTCCCGATGAGCCTGCTCGGTGTGGACGATCGGCGATGGCTCGAGTTCGTCGAGGGCCGCCGTGACGCCACGATCTTCCACCATCCGGCCTGGGCCGGGCTCCTCGCCGACACCTACGGGTACCGCGCGATGGCCGTGACGCTCACGGACGGCGGCGCGATCGCGGCGGGGCTGCCGGTCATCGAAGTGCGGCGCCCGATCCGCGGACGGCGCTGGGTGTCACTGCCGTTCACCGATTGGTGCCCGGCGCTCGCCGGTGGGGATCGCTCCGTTCTTGTGGAGGAGCTCGCGGACATCGCGAGGTCGCATGGGATCCCGAGCGTCGAGCTGCGCGCGCCTCTTCCCGAGGGTCCGTCCGTGCGAAGCGAGACCGTCTTCGTTCGCCACGCGATGGCCCTGGGGCCGGAGAGCGCGACCGGCGGGTCGGGCCTCTCGACGAATCATCGCCGGAACCTACGCGCGGCCGAGCGCGCCGGGGTCCGCATCGTTCGCGGCAGCTCCGCGGCCGACCTCGAAGAGTTCTATCGGCTCTGCATGCTGACCCGCCGCCGTCTGGGAGTGCCGATCCAGCCGCGCCGCTTCTTCCGGCTGCTCCGCGAACGGCTGCTCGGGACCGGCCTCGCCTTCGTGGTATCCGCATATAGCGGCGATGTCGCGGTCGCGTCGGCCGTCTTCAGTGCGTGGAACGGCACGCTGGTCTTCAAATACGGCGCCCGCGACGACCGCTGGGCCAGGCTCGGCGCGAACCACCTGCTGATGTGGAGCGCCATCCGGTGGGCGGCCGAAAACGGTTGTCACACCGTCGACCTCGGCCGCTCGGCGCTCGGGCAGCCGGAGCTGCGGCGATTCAAGAGCGGCTGGGGAGCGCGCGAGGAGCCGCTCGCGTACACCTGGATCGGGAACGCGCCACGTCCGGGCGGGTCGCGGCCATTCGAAGCGGCGCTCGCCGTCCTGATCCGGAACTCGAGTCCGTGGGTCTGCCGCGCCATGGGCGAGCTCTTCTACCGGTATGCCGCGTGAGCTCGACACGACGAGACACGACGTCCGCGTCGAAGCGTGGAGGAACAACGTGAGCGAACTCACCCAAGCGCTCGAGCAATCGGAGCGGATCGGCCGGGTCTTCGATCCGGGGGCCGACTTCTGGCAGGACTTCTACGCGCACGATCCGAATGGGGCGGACCGACTCCGCGTCTTCGATGCCGCGCTCGCGTCGATCGGCGCGCGTGGCCGGTGGCTCGATGCGGGTTGCGGGATCGGGGTCATGGTGCGGCACTTTCGGGCCGCCGGTCTGCGGGTCTGGGGCATCGACATGGCGGCGCAGCTCCTCGACGAGGCGCAGCGCGTCACCGATCTTCCGCTCGTCGCGGACGCACGGCGATACGACGGCGAGCATCTCGTCCGCGCGCCCGTCGAGCGCCTCCCGTACGACGATGCCCAGTTCGACGGTGCCTACTCGTCGAGCGTGCTCGAGTACGTGGCGGACATCGGGCTCGCGCTCACGGAGCTGGGCCGGGTCGTGCGCACCGGCGGGCATCTGGTGTTCAGCCTTCCGAACGCCTTCAGCGTCTCGCGGATCGCGCACGCGCTGCGTGGCCGACCCGACCGCTATTTCGAGATGGTGCCGCGATGGGCGTACTGGCGGTGGGAGATCGTGCGGGAGCTCCGGCGAGCGGGGTGGGACGCCCAGCGGTTCAGCTACTTCGGCGAGACGCGCCGACTCCGCGGCCGGATCGCCAAACAGCCGTGGGGCGCGTTCTTCGTGCTGGTCGTCGCGCGAAGGGTCTGATCAGACCCGCGCGTCGCGCGCGGGGAGCCGCCGCGGCTCGCCGCCGTCGGGGTCCTCGCGCGGAGCCGCCAGATACTCGCCCGCGGCGAGGTCGAGCGGACAGCTGACCGCCGCGACCGACTTGAGGATTCGCGCGGGGTTGCCGGCGACCACGAGCCCGGTGGGCACACTGCGGGTGACCACGCTTCCGGCGCCGACCAACGAACGCTCGCCGATCGTGACGAAGGGAAGGATCGTGGCGTTCATACCGATCTGAGCCGCACGCTCGATGGTCGGTCCGCGCATGCAGAGCTGGGTCGCGCTGCCCGGATGCGGGTCGTTCGCGAAGCACACCCCAGGGGCGATCGTGACGTCGTCCTCGATGGTCGTGAGCTGCGCGATGTAGCAGTTCGCGCCGATGTGCACCCGATCACCGATGCGACTGCCGGACCCGACGATCGTGTTGTTCCCCAGGTGGCAGTCGTCGCCCATCGAGGTGTCCTCGCAGATGACGATGTTGCGGCCGGTCTCGAGCCGATCGCCGATGTGGACGTCGTCTTCGACCGCCGATCCCGCGCGGATCCGGGCACCCCGGCCGATGTCGACTCCCTTCCTTGGAAAAGGCTCGCCTCCGATGCGGACGTCGTCGTCGATCAAGGCGCCCGCACCCACGCGGACACCGGGCGGGAACCGCCCGCCCTCTCGACCAGTCGCCGCGCTCTGTCGGGACGCCGAGACCTTCATCGCTCACTCTCTCGTGGAGGTAAACGTTTCGGCACCAAGTAAACCCGGGAGGGCATTGAGCAAGCCTGCCCCATCGCATTGAGACATGGCCCCAAAAGGGGCCCATCGCGGCCCCGCGCCCAGCCGAATCAAGACCCCGTCCGACACCCCCTCAATCGAGCACCCCTAACGTCGCGAGCTGATGCAGGCCGAGGCTCGAGCGGCGAGCGTGCAAGCAGCCCGCTCCACGGGCGGCCGAGCGGTGAGCGACGTCTCCCCACAGGTCACCATGCAGATCAGCCTGGCACCGACCGACCTGCCGACCGCAAGGCACACGGTGCCGCACCAGCTCCGCGTGTGGGCCGACCAGGTGGACGAGATTCTCTTCGTCCTCGACCTTCATCGGAGCCCGGGGCGCTACGGCGACGCCTGGCAGGAACGGTTGCCCGGGATCCGAGCGCTCATCGACGACGCCTGCCGGCGTTACGGCCACGCGCGCGGGGTCGAGGTCGATTACTCGGAACGTGTCGTCGAGCATCTCTCGGCGACGTACTGCGGCGGAGCCCGCATCCCGCCGAAGAACTGCTTCGGAGCGCCGATCCACGCCTACCTGTTCGGCGTGGAAGAGGCGGCGCACGATCTTGTCTTCGAGGTGAACGGCGACATGATGTACGGCGGCGCGAGCCGTTCGTGGATCGACGAAGGCTGCCGCTTGCTCGCGAGCCGCGACGACATCCTCACGGTGAGCCCGCTCCCTGGGCCGCCGACCCCCGACGGATCGCTCCGGTCCCAGGTCCTCCAACGTGAGCCCTCGCTGCCCAACGCCTACCGCGCCTTCAAGATGAGCACGCGCCATTTCCTCCTCGACCGGCGGACGCTTCGCGAGCGCATCGCGCCGATCGCGCTCACACGACCCGATCTCCGGCGTCGGATCACCGCGTGGCTCGACGGCGTCCCTCCGGTCGAGTCCCTGGAGCAGCTCATCTCCGACCGGATGCGCGAAGAGGGTCTGCTCCGTGTGGAGTTCCTGGGATCGGCGCCCGGTATGTGGTCGATCCATCCCGACATTCGCTCCGATGCCTTCTACGAGGCGCTGCCGCGGATCGTCACGATGATCGAGAGCGGAACGGTCCCTCCGGCACAAGAGGGTTGTCACGACCTGGGCGAGAGCATGGTCGACCTCGCGGGAACGCGGACGCCGCGGTCGCGTCGCGCCATTCGTCATCTCCGCATCGCGGCCCGCAGGGTCCAGAACGGCCTCAGCGCGCTGTTCGCGTGAAACAGCGTCTGCTGCTCATTGGGTGCGGTGCCGTGGCCGAAGGGCTCTATGCCGGCGCGCTCAGAAAACTCGAGTCGCGTGGGATGGCGGAAGTCGCCGGTCTCGTCGATCCGAATCCCTCGCGAACCGCGGCGCTGCAGCGACTCTTCCGCGGAGCGATCGCGTTCAAGACGCCGGCGGAAGCGCTCGAAGGCGTCGCGCCGGACCTGACGATCGTCGCCAGCCCGCCCGGTCATCACGCCGAGCACGCGGTCCAGGCGCTCGGGGCCGGCAGCCACGTGCTCTGCGAGAAGCCGATGACGACCAACGTCGAGGACGCCGAGCGCATGGTGGCAGCGGCGCGCGAGGCGGGCCGGGTCCTCGCGGTCGGCATGGTCAGGCGCATGTTCCCGTCTCTGGCCCTCGCGAAGGAGCTTGTGGAGGGCGGCGCGCTCGGCGATGACCTTCGCTTCGTGTACCGCGAGGGCAGCGTCTACGGGTGGCCCGTCAGCACCGACGCGGCGTTCCGGCGCGCGACGGCGGGCGGAGGCGTTCTCACCGACGTCGGGTCTCATGTGCTCGATTTCCTCGCCGCGATCTTCGGCGCGCCGACGGTGGCGGGGTACGCGGACGATGCCCAGGCCGACGGGGTCGAGACGAACTGCCGCTTCGATCTGGGGTTTCGCCGTGCCGGCGGCACCGTGCAGCTCTCATGGAGTCAGCCCCTGGTGACCGGACTGCAGGTCGTCGGCTCCGCCGGAGAGCTACGCCTCGAACCGGGCGTCCTCGAAGCGGTGCGCTGGCGCCGACGCGGCGGGTCGTGGCAGACGCTCGTCGGGGTCGCGTCCTCGCCCATCGATCTTGGCGCCCCGCCCGCGATCGGCAAACCCACCACGTATTTCGAGTGCATGTACCACCAGCTCATCCGGACACTTCGCGCGGTGCGCTACGGCGAGCCGGCGGCGGTCACCGGCGAGGACGGACTCCTCGTCGTCCGCACGATCGAGGGCTGCTACCGGCGAGCGACGCCCCTCGACCTCCCCTGGCTCAGCGCGGCCGAGCAGGCGCAGGCGCGAGAGCGCCACTGGAAGCGACGGCGATGGGCCGCGTAGCGATCATCGGCGCCGGCGGATTCGTCGGCGCCCGGTTCGTGGAGAAGGCGACCCTGGCGGGCAGGGACGATGTCCTGCCGGTCGTCCGCTCGCTCCGGAGCATGGCCCGCAACGCGCATCTCGGTCGGCCTCACCGGCTGGGCGACGGAACGCGGCCGGAGGCACTCGCCGACGCGATCGCCGGATGCGATGCGGTCGTCAATCTGACGACCGGCGATCCGGCCGAGATCGTCGCCAGCGCCATCGGGGTCCATGCGGCCGCGAAGGCGGCGCGCGCCCGTCTCCTCGTGCACATCAGCTCGGCGCTCGTCTACGCGGGTATCGAGCGGGCCGATCTCCCCGACGATGCGCCACCGCGCGTCGACCACTGGATGCCGTACGCGCGCGAAAAGGGACGGGCTGAAATGTTCTTGCGCGGGAAGCTGGGCGACGCGGACCTTCGCGTGGTGGTGCTCCGGCCGAGCCTCGTCTGGGGGCCCGGGTCGCCATGGTTGCTCGCGCCGGCGACCGAGCTCATGACACGCACCGCATACCTGGTCGGCGACGGCGCCGGCGTCTGCGCCTTGCTCCACGTGGACAACCTGGTGAGCAGCATCGACGCGGTCCTCGCGCACCCGTCGCCCGTTTCGGGCTTCTTCAACGTCGCCGACGACGAGACCACGACCTGGCGCGCCTACTACGAGGCGCTCGCGCACGGGCTCGGCGTCGATCCCGCCACGATCCATCCCGTCGCGGCGGATCGCTACCGCGGTGGGTTCCATGACCGCCGAGAGGCGATCCAGGGCCTGCGCCTCTACAAGCTGCTCAAGGACCGCTTCTCGGTGGAGACAAGGGCGGCGCTCAAGGCCCGCCTTCGCGGCGCGCTCGGAGGGCCCGCCGGGTCCGCGGCCACGGAGATCCCAAGGCCGCTCGTGAAGCGCCTGCAATGGGAGATGCAGACGACGCGCGAGCGGCTTCCGACCGACAAGTTCCGAGCGACGTTCGGCGACGCCAATCCGATGTCATTCGCCGACGGGATCGCGGCCGCGCTCGCGTGGCTTCGGTTCATCGGGGTCGACGAGCGCGACGCCTTCGCGCCGTCGGCCGCGACGGACCTCGATCCGACGGCCCTCGCGGCCGGATAGGGCGCCGCCACAGCGATGAACCCGCTCGTCAGCATCGTCCGCAACTGGTCGCTGCTCGCATGTGCCCAGGTCGCGTCGAGCGCGATCGCCCTCGTCTTCATGGTGTTCATCTCGCGCCGTCTCGGCGACGTCGAGTTCGGACGCCTCTTCCTCGCGTTGACCCTCACGACCCTCGTCGGCGTCGCCGTCGACCTCGGCCTGAGCCAGGTCATGATCCGCGCGATCGCGCGCGAACATGGCCTCGCGCGCCCCTATCTCCGTCGGGCCGCGCTCGTCGTAGCGGCTGCGGGAACCTCGCTCTACCTGCTGCTCCTCGGCGCGATCAAGGTCCTGGGTTTCACCGCCGAGGTCCAGTCGCTCGTGGGGATCCTCGGCTTGCTGATGATCGCCGAGGGGTTTTCGCAGATCCTCGGCGCGGTGTTCCAGGCGCACGAGCGGATGCTGATCCCAGCCCTCACGCGACTGGCGGGGAACAGTCGACGTTCTGCTTCGGGGTGGCCTCCCGTTCCTGGCGGCGCAGACGCTCGGGCTGTTCGTCGCGAAGGTCGACGTCCCGATCCTCGGCCGGCTCTCCGGAGAGGCGGCCGTCGGGTGGTACGCGGCGTCGTCGCGGCTGATGGAGGCCAGCAACTTCGTGCCGGTGGTGCTGCTCATCGCGATGTTCCCGGTGCTCTCGAGGCTGTGGGTGCAGTCGCCGAGCGAATTCCAGATCACGGTCCGCAAGACGCTGCACTTCCTCCTCATCCTCACGGTGCCGGTCACGGTCACGCTCTTCGTCTTGTCGCAGGAGATCATCGGTTTCTTCTTCACCCTCCGCTCGTACGCGCCCGCGGTCCCGATCCTTCGCGTGCAGGCCTTCTCGATCGGGCTGATCTTCGTCGACTACCTGCTGACCTGCGTGCTGATGGCCGCCGGACGCGAACGCGTGTGGCTCGCCATCCTCGGCGCCGCCTGCGTTCTGAATCCAGCGCTGAACTTCGTCCTCATCCCAGCGTTCGACCTGAGCTCCGCCAACGGCGCGATCGGCGCGGCGATCGCCACGCTCATCACCGAGGTCTTCATCCTGGTCTGCGCCCTCCGGGCGATGCCCTCCGGCATCCTCGGTCTCGAGTCGGCGCGCGTCGCGCTCCGCGCCGCGGCGCTCGGGATCGGCTTCGCCGCCGTGCTCTTCGCCGGCCGCACCGTGGGGATCCCGTGGGTCGTCGCGTTGGCGGTCGGCGGCGCGATGTACCTCGCCGCGGCACAAGGGTTCGGTCTCCTTCCGGCCGAGCTGACCGCCTGGGTGCGTGGTGTCGTGAGCCGCCGCGCCGTCGCGTCGTCCGCGGACGGTGAGGACGCGGGCGCCAAGCTGCCGAGGGAGGTCGACGCGGCGTGAGCGGGATTGAGGCTTTCTGTCGGCGACATTGAGGCAAGGCCCGCGAATGCGCCCCGGCTCGTCGGCGGCAACGAGACGGCGCACCGCAACTCAATCGCGCCCCGGCTCCATGAGGCCGTCATGCGCGCCGGACCGCCGTACCTCGCTGACCGCAACGCCGTCGTCCGTTTGATCGTCGCCGCCGGGTTCGTCCTCGCGATCGGCCTGGGCGCCCTCGCGGCGACGTCCTCGGCCGCCGTGCCGGCGGACGGGGTCGCTCCTCCGGGCCTGCGTGTGCAAGGCAACCTGCTGGTCAACACCGCCGGCGACACGGTGCAGCTCCGCGGGGTAAGCCGATCGCTCGCGGTATCGGCGTGCATCCAGGGCTGGGCCGTCCTGAGCCCGCCCAGCGATCAGGCTTCGATCGATGCGATCAAGACCTGGCGGACAAATGCGGTCCGCGTCCCGCTGAACGAGGACTGCTGGCTCGGGATCAACGGAGCCCCGCCGCAGTCATCCGGACCGGTCTATCGGCAGGCCGTGACCGATTACGTGAATCTGCTCAACCAGAACGGGCTTTACGCGATCCTCGATCTCCACTGGAACGCACCCGGAGACCAGCTGTCCAGCGGTCAGCAGCCGATGCCCGATACCGACCACGCGCCGGCGTTCTGGACGGGCGTGGCATCGGCATTCCGTGACAACAACGCGGTCATCCTCGAGCTCTTCAACGAGCCGTATCCGGACGAAGCCCGCGATACCCCGGAGGCATGGGCGTGCTGGCGCGATGGCGGGACGTGCCCGGGAGTCTCATTTCCGGTCGCGGGGATGCAGACGCTCGTCAACACCGTCCGCGCGACCGGCGCCACGAACGTCATCGCTCTCGGCGGCGTTCGCTGGAGCAACTTCCTCTCGCAGTGGCTCGCCTACGCCCCGTCCGATCCGCAGAACAATCTTGTCGCGTCGTGGCACGTGTACAACTTCAACACCTGTAGCGACGTCGCCTGCTATGACAGTTCGGTCGCGCCGATCGCGGCGCGCGTGCCGGTCCTCGCGACGGAAATCGGGACGAACACATGCGACGCCGCTTTCTTGAACGCGCTCATGGGCTGGCTCGACGCCCGGCACAGCGGCTATCTCGCGTGGACCTGGAACACCTGGGGCACTGACTGCGCGGCGGGCGCGCTCGTCAGCGACTACGCCGGGACCGCGACGCCCTACGGCGAGATCTACCGCTCACACCTCGCCAGCTTTCCGTGATTCGGACGCGATCCCAGGCTCCGTCTCCGCACGCACTGATCCGGCCTTCTTCGCGTGGAGGACATAGTGCGACGCGAGGTTTCGATGATCGCCTCGCCTGGTCCATTCCTCGTAGAGCAGGTAGACGCTTCGCAGCGGCGGAGCGAAGTTGAGGTACGTCGCACCGAGATAGAGCGGGATCACCTGCACCTCGCCCCAATTCGCCAGCGCCTTGCGCAAGGCGCTGTCCCAGCAGCGGTCGTAGTGCGCGGGGAAGATCGTCGCGGGATTCTTTCCGAGGAGCGTTTTCTGGATGGCCCTGCTCAGCCCCGCCGGAAGGAGTCGATTCGCGAGCGCGAACGGCGCGAAGGTCCCCGAGGTGAGCGCCACCAGCGCCCCGCCCGGCCGGAGGTACGCGTGGATGTTGTCGAGTGCCGCCGGCAGCGGCCGGACGTGCTCGAAGACCATCATGCTGAGCGCGAGATCGAAACGGTCGGCGAGCTCCGGCCGAAACGCTACGACGTCGGAGACGACGCCTTCGTCGTACGAGCCTCGAGGCGCGTCGGCGAGCTCCGCCGCGGAGAGGTCGAGGCCGACGTAGGCGCAGCGCGCCGGACGAGCAGCGATGGGGATCGTCGGATGTCGACCCGCGCCGACATCGAGGATCGCCATGTCCGGGCGAAGCGACGAGCGAGCCGCGACGTCGAACGCCTCGCGCCAGCGAGCGTAACGCTCGGGAAGCGACACTTCGGACCTCCCACCTACGGCCCGCCAAATCTAGCAAAAGGCGCGGGTGCCTCCCGCGCCGGGCGCCGCTACGGGAACTGCGCGAGGTGCGTCTTGTAGACCTGCCCGTAGGTCGTCGGCGTGCCGGCGTAGTCGAGGACCAGCGCGATGCTGCTGCACGCCGCGCCCCAGGTGTCCCAAGCCCAAGCGGCGTAGCCGGCGCGGTGCGCGTCGAGCCAGTTCATGACCGTATTGAGCTGGGTCGCGTCGCAGTTGTTCACGCCGATCTCCGTGGCGATCACCGGCACCTGCGCCGCGACGACGCCGACCGTGCTGTCGTAGCACGCGACGTTGCTGCAAAGGTTGAAGTTGTACACATGCCACGCGGCGACCAGGCCATTGAGCGGATCGGTCGGCTTGTACGCGAGCCATCGTCCGAGAGCGTTCGAGTATTCGATGCCACCGAGGGCGATCACGTTCGTCGCGCCGGTCCCGCGAATCGTGTCCACCAGGGTTTGCATCCCCGCGGCCTGGAACGACACGCCCGAGCACGTACCGCCGTCGCGCCAGCAGGTCCACGCGGCGACCGTGTCTCGGTTGCCGTCGGGGTAGGGCTCGTTGTAGGGCTCGAAGATCACGCGGTCGTTCCCCTTGAACGTCGCGGCCACCTGGCTCCAGAAGGTCGGTGCGTGATCGAGATCGGGCATAGGCTGCTGTCCCGTCGCTTGCAGCGTGCCCGGCGCGTTCCAGTGCAGGTCAAGGATCGCGTACACCCCGTTCTGGTTGAGCAGGTTCACGTAGTTGATGACCGCCTGCCGGTAGACGGCGCCCGAATAGGCCGCGGGAGAGCCGTTGATGGCGAGCCAGCAATCCTCGTTCAGCGGGAGGCGGACGGCGTTCGCGTGCCAGCTGGTGATCGCCTGCACCATGGCCAGATCCGTCGGGCCGCCGAAGATGCCCCAGCCCTGGATGCACGCGAACGCGGCCCCGGCGTAGTTGACGCCGCGGATCTGGACGGGCTGGCCCGCGGAATCGAGGAGCAGGTTGCCGGCGACGTGCAGCGGCCTCAGGCCGCCGGCCGGCAGAGTGGGTGCCGGCGTCGGTGTCGGCGTCGCGGTGGGTGCGGGCGTCGCGGTGGGTGCGGGCGTCGCGGTGGGGACCGGCGTCCCCGTGGGGATCGGCGTTGCGGTCGGCCCGCCCGTCGGGGTCGGTGTCGGAGCCGGCGACGGCGTGGGGGTCGGCGCAGGAGCGGTCACCACGAAGGTCGCCGCCGTGTCCCGCCAGCTGTACAGGGTGACCCAGCCGGGCGCGAACACCCCGACCTTCACCTTATAGGTCCCCTGTACCGCGCTCGTGGGAACCTGCCAGGTCGCGGGATACGCGCGCTGCTGCCCGGCCGCGAACGTCTGGTTCTCGAACCACACCTGATAGGTCGAGATCGCCGCGCCAGGCGGATAGATCTCGATATCGACGAGCGCAGTCGTCGCCGTCGCGCTCGTGACGAAGTCGGTCAGGCTGAGGGATCCCCCAGGGGCGACGCTCGCCGCGCCGACCGAGACGTTTTGCACAAAGGTGGGCGTCGGCGTTGGCGCTGGGGTCGGCGCCGGGGACGGGGTTTGCGTCGGCGACGGGGGCGCGGGAGTCGGTGACGGCGTCGCCGGAGTGGGAGCTGGCGTGACCGTCGCGCTCGGGCTGCCGGTCGGCGCGATCGTCGGTGTCGGGACCGCGGACGCCGAGCTCGTCGGCGGAACCGTCGGCGTCGGCGCGGCCGTGCCGGGTGCGGTTCCCGACGGGGCGGGTGGGCTCGTCGGCGCGGGTGAGCTCGTCGGCGCCGGCGTGCCGGGCGCGGGTGTCGGCGACACGGTGGCCGGCGGAACCGGCGGCCCGCCCGCGGAGCCGTCCGCGGGGGTCACGTTGAAAGTCGCCGCGGTCGGCTCACTGCCGAGCGAGTTCCGCCAGCCCGACGAGTACGCGCTCGTCGCGACGGTGTATCCGCCGGTCGCGACACCGCGCGGGATCTGCCAGCTCACCGAATAGGTCCGCTGCTCGCCAGCGGCAAACGACTCGTTCTGGAACCATTTCTGGTACGCGATGACGGTCCCGCCCGGCCCGAACACCTCGATGCCCAGAAAGAGCCCGCTCGTCGCGGTCGCGGACGCGAAGCTCGCGTTGATCTTCTGCGTACCGCCGATCGCGACAGACGCCTGTTCGACCGTCGCGCTCAGCGTGAGCGACGCCACGGAAGGGCCGAGCTTGGTCGACGTTTCGGCGGGGGCGGCCGGGGCGGCGGGCACGCGGGGGGTCAGCTTGTCCGTCGCCACGGTGATGAGGCTCATGACCCCGTCGTCCTCGAGCCAGGTGATCCCGTCGACGACGGGCCGAAGACGCAGCACATATGTCCCGAGGGTCGTCGGAGCGCGCACCCGGAAGGTGAAGGTCGCGAGGCCGCCAGGGCCGACGAGCGGCTCTCCCTGGATCGCGACGCGGTCGGCCGAAGGCCAGCCGACGCCAAGCGCGCTCATCGTACGGTCGTCCCCGGCGACACCGAGGTTGACCTGCTGACCGACGATACCGCGGGTCCACGGACGCGCGCCGGTGTTGCGGATGCGGACCATCAGCGGCTGGCTCATCTCGCCGGGCCGCAGGGTCGGATGGCTGGACTGATCGACGACGGCGCTGTGGAACCCCAGGTCGCTCGTCACGGAGAGTGTCGCGCCGTCCTCGAGCCAGGTGATGACATCGGCCACCGGGCGCAACGGGATCTGGTAGATGCCCGGGGTCGCCGGAGCGCGGACGGTGAACGTGAACGTGCCGATCCCGCCCGGGGGCACCAACTCCTCGACCGTCGTCGCGACGCGGTTCGCCGAGAGCCAACCGACATTCATGCCGAGCTCCGCGAACTTCAGCGAGTCGCCGCGGACGCCGAGGTTGACCTGAGTGCGGCCGCCGCGCTGCCACGGGCTCACTCCGATGTTGCGGAAGCGCACGGTGTAGGTCGCCGTCGCGCCGGGCAGGAGCGTGGGCGCGGGTCCCTGGTCCGCGAGAAGGCTGTGGAAGGTGAGGGCCGTGGCTTCAGGCGGGAGCGGCACCCATGTCGCGACCGTCACGGAGGCGAGCGGGATGACCAGCACGAACGCCAAGATGGCGATCGCGCGCTTCATCTCGGTGCCTTCCCGGTCCTCATCTCATAAGCAAAACGAAGTAGGCGAAGACCGCGAGATGCATGAGGAGGGGGCAACCGGTGCAGTCGGCCGTACTACGAGCGTCGGCGATCGGACTAGGACGTGTGGGATCTCGGGGCGATTCGCCGTTTTCACGTTCATCCGGCGGCGAAACGCGATCGACACCGTTCATGACGGTGTCGCGTCTTCGGACACTCGTCTCACGGTCCGCGACCCGCGGTACGCCGGCCATGCACTCCTTATCTATGCGGCCGGCGCGAACGGGGTGCCGCGATCGTGGCTTCGCTCATCGCCAGCCACCGACCGGTCCGGGGCCGTCGTCGCACACGGCGCGCCTGGACCATTCGACGACTCGTCGCGATGACCGGCGGAGGATGCGCATCGGCGATCGCACTGAAGCGCCGCGCTCGGCTCGACGACGTGATCGTCACAAAGACTCGCGTCGCCTCGCGCGGTGATCGCGAACGGATGACCGGATCACGGACCCGACCCCAACCGCGAATGGATGCCAAGGCGGTGGGAAAAGCCGGCGGACCGGGTGCGCGCCGGCATCGGCGTCAGATCCGGCGGCGCGGGTGCCACGCCCGGCCTGGCGGTAACCGGGAACCCCTCGCGTGGTGCGGCCTCTCGGGGCGCTACCGCTTGACCATCGCCTGCTCGCTTGGCTGCGGGGCTCTTCGGTCCTGCATCGCGCGCGCGCTCCTGATGGTCGGGAGGCGCGAGTCGCTCTCGCGCATTGGGCCCGCGACCGCCCGTCGACCGCGGCGACGGAGC
>VBFI01000182.1 GCA_005889275.1 Chloroflexota bacterium
CTCAAGGCGGACCGGCGGATCCTTTGTCCCGTCCTCATCGGACGCAACGCCGAACTGGGACAGCTCGAGTCCCTTGTGCGGGAGTGCCTAGGCGGACGGGGCCGGACCGCGCTGGTGTCCGGCGAGGCCGGCGTGGGAAAGAGCGCAGCGATCCGTGACTTCGTTCAACGAGCGCGCGGGCTTGGCGTTCGTGCATTCACCGGCGAATGCACGGAAATCGACGCACGTCGCCCGTTCGGTCCCTTCATGGACATCGCCCGCGCCGCGAACCGCCTGTCGTCGCTCCCAGTCGCGCCGCCCGATGCGGCCGCCGCCGGCGCCGACCGCTACCGCCTCCACTCATTCTTCACCAGTCTCCTCGCCGACCTATCGAGCGAGCGCCCGATCATCATCGTGATCGAGGACCTGCATTGGGCGGATGAGGCTTCGCTGGAGCTCTTTCCGCATCTGGCCCGCAAGCTCCGCGGGGCAGCGCTGCTGCTCGTTGGCACATACCGCAGCGACGAGCTTCACCGGCGTCATCCGCTCCGGCCCGTCCTGGCGGAGCTGGGGCGAGGCCGTCTGGCGGTGAATATCCCCCTCCGCCGGCTCACCGAGGACGAGGTGGCCGACTTCCTTCGCGAAGCGATGCGCCTTGACCGAGCCCCGACGCCCGAGTTTCGGCGCGCGATCTTCGAGACCTGTGAGGGCAATCCGCTCTTCATCGAGGAGGTGCTGCGCGCGCTCGCCGAGCGCGGCGATGTCGAGTACCGCGACGGTTCGTGGCGCCGGACCAAGGAGGTCGCCGACATCGTCATCCCCGACACCCTGCGCGATGCGATCCTGGAACGCTTCACAACGTTGCCGGAAGAGACCCAGAACGTGCTCCGGTATGCCGCGGTCATCGGCCAGGACTTCGACTTCGATCTCCTGCTCCGCGTGACCGGCTCCGAAGATGCGGACCTCGTCGGCGCTTTGCGAGCGTCGATCAACGCGCAGCTCCTCGTCGAGATCGCGGATGAAGAAGGTGCCGACCGCTATTCCTTCCGCCACGCGCTGACACGCGAGAGCGTCTTGCTCGACCTCCTCAAGCACGAGCGCCGGCGCGTGCACGCCATCGTCGGCCAGGCGATCGAGTCGCGTGCCGGGACGAGCGTCGCGACACATGCCGAGGAGCTCGCGTACCACTTCGATGAGGCGGGTGATCGCGAACGTGCCTTCCGTTATCACGATCTCGCGGCGCGCGAGTCGTACGGTCTGTTCGCCTTCGCGCGCGCGGCTGGGCACCTCGAGCGCGCCGTCGAGCTGGCCGGAAACGATGAACCCGCGCTCGGCGACCTCCAGCTGCGCCTTGCCTACGCCGCCGACCTCGGCGCGATGCCGCGCCGCGCGCTCCGCGCGGCCGAAGAGGCCCGGAGGTGGTTCGAGGAAGCGGGCGATACCCGAGGCGCGGGCCTTGCGCTCACCCGAGTAGCCAACTACCGGTGGTTCCTCGGAGAAACGCGCGTTGCCAGATCTGCCGCCGAGGATGCGGTGCGGCTCCTCAAGCCCCTCGGAAAGAGTCAGGAGCTCGCCGGCGCGTACGCGCAAGTCGCGAAGCTTGCCTACCTGGATCTCGACTTCTCTACGGCGGCTGAATGGGGTCAGCCCGCCGTTGACATGGCGCGGGAACAAGGGGCGCTGAGCACCGAGGCGGACTCTCTCATCACGCTCGGCTCCGCCGATGGGCAGCTGGGTCGTATCCAGGGCGTCGCGCGAACGCGCGAGGGCATCGCCCTGGCGTCGGCGCATGACTTGGTCGGGGTCGCGATGCGGGGTTACCACAACCTCTGGATATCGCTGAGTGCGACCGGATCCTCCGGGGCGGAGGTGCGCCCCATGTACGAGGAGATGTTCGCCTACGCCCGCCGCCACGGTTACCGCACGGAGACACTCCTCGCCGATGAGGCGGGCTACCTGTTCGCCGGTGGCGACTGGGACGCGGTGCTCAGGCTCGCACAGGAAACACGCGGCGAAACGGTCTGGACCGCTCAGCTTCAGGTCGCGGAGGCATTCATCCTGGCGGGCCGCGAGGGCCCGGCGCGGTCGCTACCGCTCCTCGAGGTGCCGCGGCGCGTTCTGCGTGATGTGAGCGCAAGTCACAAGCTCTTCCTAGCCAGCACCCTCGGTCGAGTCACGCTCCTGGCCGGCGACCCTCGCGCGACGCTCGACCATCTCGACGGTCTCGCGGCCGGCGTCGGAGCGGGTCTCTTTCCGGCTCCGGAGATCGACGAGGCCCCGGTGCTTACCATCGCCGCGGCCATCACGCTGGAAGACAGCGTCGCCCGCGATCGGTGGATCGAGGTCGCCCTCGCGGACGAGGCCAGTGCTCGACGCGTCACGGCGCGTGCCAGGCGCGCCTTTGCTCAGGCCGAGCGCGCTCTTAATGACGGGCATCTCGACCCCGCGATCTCATTGCTGGCGGAGAGCGCCGAGCTCCTTCGGCAGTCGTTCCTGCCATTCGGAGAAACGCTTGCGCGGCGCCGGCGTATCGAGCTCCTTCTCCGGCGGAACGGCGTCGGCGATCGCGAGGCCGCCCAGGAGGAGCTCGCGGCCATCCTCCCGTACTGGCGCAAGGCGAAGGCGACGTGGTACTTGGGTCAGCTCGAACGCTGGGCGGCTGGTCTCGGGCTCGTCTTTCCTCTTGAGGTGTCCGAGGCGAGAACCCCGGCGACGCGCAGCGCGCGTGCGCAGCTGACGGCACGAGAGCGTGAGGTCGCCGCACTTGTCGCTACGGGCCTGTCGAACAAGGAGATTGCCGAGAAGCTCGTGATCAGCGAGCGAACGGCCGAGGGCCACGTCGAGCACATCTTGGGGAAGCTCGAACTCCGTTCGAGAAGCCAAATCGCATCCTGGCACGCAGGGGGCGACCCGACCCGAGCGTCATCGTGATGGCCACAGCGCCTCCGTCTGGCGCGGAGCGGCGGATCCTTTGCCCCGTCCTGATCGGCCGCGCTCATGAGATGGGCCGGCTCACCGGCCTTCTGCGCGAGTCCCTAGGCGGCCGGGGCCGGACCGCCCTCGTGTCCGGCGAGGCCGGCATAGGCAAGACGGCTGTGCTCCGCGACTTCGCCCAACAAGCACACGCGAAAGGCGTACGAGTTTTCTGGGGCGAGTGCACTGAGATTGATGCGCGTCGCCCACTCGGTCCGTTCATCGACATCGCGCGAGCCGCGAATCGGGTCGCGTCGCTGCCGACGGCAGACAACGCAACGGCCGAGACGGATCGATACCGGCTCTACTCCGCCTTCACCACTCTGCTCGGCGACCTGGCGCGAGACCGGCCCACCGTGGTCGTCATCGAGGACCTGCAATGGGCGGATGAAGCATCACTCGAGCTCTTTCCTCATTTGGCGCGGAAGCTCCGCAACGTGGCGTTGTTGCTTGTGGGGACCTATCGCACTGATGAGCTGCACCGGCGGCATCCGCTCCGGCCCATGCTCACGGAGCTGAGCAGGACTCGCGTAGTTGAGGACGTCACTCTGCCTCGGCTGAGTGAGGACGACGTCGCGGCAT
>VBFI01000045.1 GCA_005889275.1 Chloroflexota bacterium
CGATGCTCCGCAAGGTCGCGCCACTCATCCAGGAGCGGATGAAGACGCTCCGCGAGGCCGAGGAGCAAATAGCCTTCCTCTTCGTGGACGAGCTCGCCTACGACGCTGCGCTCCTCGTGCCGAACAAGATGGATCGAGCGGCGACGATCGAGGCGCTCGCACGGACGACCGTGATCCTGCGTTTCGCCGAGCCGTTCACCGCCGCGGCTCTCAAGCCGGCGTTCGAGGCGCTCGCGGCCGACCTCGACTGGAAGATCCGCGATCTCACGATGACCGTGCGGATCGCGGTCACCGGCCGCAAGGTCGGCCCGCCCCTGTACGAGTCGCTCGAGCTGCTCGGTAAGGAGAAGACGCTCGCGCGCGTCGAGCACGCGCAGGACATCCTCGCCGAGGCGAACGACTGATGCCGACGCTCGTTCGCCGCGTGGGTCTGGGGCTCGCGTCGCGGGGCAAGGTCTCCGACTGCGTCGCCTGGGCGGAGCGCGCCCGCGCCGCCGGTCTCGACTCGGTCTGGTTCCACGACAGCTACTTCGAGCGCGATGCCGTCACCTACGCGAGCGCGGTCGCGTCGCAGGTCCCCGAGCTGGGCGTCGGCCTCGGCGCGCTCAACCCGTTCACGCGTCACCCCGTGCTCATCGCGATGACCGTGAGCGCCCTCGACGAGATGGCGCCCGGCCGGATCCGCCTCGGCCTGGGCTCGGCGCTCCCGCTCCGGCTCGGCCAGATGGGCATCCCGTACGCGCCCGACGACGCCGCGACGCGCACGGTGAGCACCATCGAGACTCTCCGAACCCTCTGGAAGGGGGAACGCGTGCCCCCGGGCAAGCCCGGCCTGCCGCCGTTGCAGCCCATGTTCGCGCCCGTGCACCGCGTACCTATCTATGTCGCCGGGTACCGCTCGCCGATGATGGTCGTCGCCGGCGAGAAGGGCGACGGCTACATCGCCCGGCCGGCCGAGTCGATCCCTGGGCTGCGCAAGCTGCTTCGGGTGATGGACCGCGCAGCGAGGGCGGCGGAACGCGACCCCGACGCCATCGACGTCGCCGGGTACCTCCTCACGTTCGTCGACGAGACGCGCCGCGATGCGCTGAGCCGCGCGAAGCGCGACCCCTTCGTGATCTACATGATGTCCATCCTGTCCGACGTGACGCTGAAGCGCGCCGGGTTCGATCCGGAGATGCGCGACCGGATCTCGGCGAAGTGGCGCGCCGAGGACTACACCGGAGCGGCCGCGCTCATCGCCGACGACCTTCTCGACGCCTACATCCTCTGCGGCACCCGTCGCGAGGTCGCCGAGCGGGCGCATGCCTATCACGAGGCGGGCATGGACCTTCCGCTCCTGCAGCCGGTCGTGCAGGAGGAGGCCCAGGTCGCCGCGCTCCTCGAGGCCGCGGTGCTGTACGGGACGGCGGAGGTCGGCTCGGCGACGCGGGTCGCGCTCGCCGCTCAGCGAAAGTCATTCACCGAGGATGTGCGCGACCGCCTCGGCGGCATGTGGGAGATCGCGCGACCGTTCTCGTTCACCGCATCGACCGTCCCCGTCGCGGCGGGCGGCGCGCTCGCCGCGCTCGCCGGCGCGTTCGATCCGGGGCTCTTCCTCGCATCGCTCGTCGGCGCCGTCGCGCTGCACGTCGGCACGAATGTCACGAACGAGATCTATGACGTTCGCAAGGGCGTCGACACGATCGTCTCGCCGCGCGCGAGCCACGCGATCGTGAAGGGCCGGATCACCGACCGAGCGGCGTATCGCTTCGCGATCGCCGCTTTCGGGGTCGCCTTCCTCATGGGCCTGATCCTCACGAGCGCGCGTGGCTGGCCGATCGTGGCACTCGGCATCGCGGGCATCGTCGGCGGGTACACGTACACCGCTCCGCCGTTCCAGTACAAGTTCGGTCCGATCGGCATCCCCCTCGTGTTCCTGTTGATGGGTCCGCTCATGGTGATCGGCACGTTCTACGCGGTGAGCGGATCCTTCGACGCGCGGGCCGTGGCGGTGAGCATCCCGGTCGGACTACTCGTCGCCGCGATCCTCCACGGCAACGAGTGGCGCGATATCAGCGAGGACGCGCGCGCCGGCGCGAAGACGTTCTCGGTCCAGGCTGGTCGATCGGCCGCGCACTGGCTGTACGTCGCTCTCGTCGTTGGGGCGTATCTCGCGCTCTCGGCAGGTGTCGTCGTCGGGCTTCTGCCGACCTGGACGCTCCTCGCGATGCTCTCGCTGCCCCTGCTCGTACGGCAGATCCGCTCGTCAGAGCTCGGCGCGACCGGTCAGCAGCGGGCCATCGCGATGATCGATCTCGAGACGGCGCAGCTCCACGCCGCGTTCGGTTACCTGCTCGTCGCGGGCCTCGTCGTCGCGGCGCTTCTCGCGCGCTGAGCGGTGAGGCTCCTCGCCCTCGGCGTCGCGGCCGCGTACGCCGCTTTCGGCCTCACCTTCCGCGGCCCGCGCGAGCGTTTCTGGGATCGCATGACCGCGACCGGGGTCACCCTGGGTGGGCTCGCGCTCGCGACGGACCGCGACGCGCGCCGGGTGCGGATCGGGCCCGCCGCGGTCGCGCTCGGTCTGGCAAGCGCGGCCGGCCTCTACGGCATCTTCCGGCTCGGCGACGCCCTTGCGCGCCAGGTCATGCCGAAAGGCTCCGAGGAGATCGGGAACATCTACGCGCTGCGCTCACTCCGGCCGAAGGGCGAGCTGGCCACGCGGCTCGGTCTGGTCATCGGCCCGGCGGAGGAGCTCTTCTGGCGCGGGTTCGTGCAGCGTCGTGCCGGGTACCTCACGACGACGGCCCTCTACGGCGGTGCGCACGTGGTCACCGAGAACGCGACGCTCATCGGCGCCGCGACGATCGCGGGGGCGTACTGGGGGCTCCTGCGCGCGGCCGGCGTCCCGCTGGGCGCGCTCGTCGTGAGCCACGTCGCATGGGACATCTGGATCTTCCTGATCGCGCCGACCGAGGAGCCTCGCCCGGTCTAGATCCGGCGGTCGCGCGCCTCCACGTGCTTCCTGCGCTCTGGGCAACACTTGCAGTGCGGGTCTGGCCAGACGAGCCAGACGACGAGCGCGAGCCAGCCCGAGAGGAGACCGACGCTGAACGCGAGGTCGCTGGACACGCCCGACCTGCAGGCATCGGGCGTGCCAGCATGGTCAGGTGGAGCCCGGCGACCTCCAGGTAAACGGCCTGCGTCTCCACTACGTGACCGAGGGAGCAGGCGACCTCGTGCTCCTTCTCCACGGCTTCCCCGAGACGCATCACACATGGCGGAAGCAGATCCCGGCGCTGGCGGCCCGCTTCCGCGTGGTCGCACCCGACCTGCGCGGGTACGGCGAGAGCGACAAGCCGCCGCGGATCTCTGACTACCGCGTCGAAGCCGTCGCCGACGACATCGCGGCGCTGATCGGCGAGCTCGGCGCGGAGCGTGCCCATGTCGTCGGTCATGACTGGGGCGGCGGCGTTGCCTGGGCCCTTGCCCAGCGAAGTCCCGCCGTCCTCGACAAGCTCGCGGTCCTCAACTGCCCCCACCCCGCGGTCATGTGGAAGGCCCTCCGCTCGAACTGGCGTCAGATACGCCGGAGCTGGTACATCCTCGCGGCCCAGGTCCCCTGGCTTCCCGAGCGCCTTCTCCTCCGCGACGGCGCGCGGGCGATCGGCGGCGCCCTCCGCGGCTCGGCGCGGACCCCGGATACGTTCACCGACGCGGACCTCGCCGAGTACGAACGTGCGTTCGCGCGGCCCGGCGCGGCGACCGCCGCCTTGAACTACTACCGCGCCGCCTTCCGCTCGGGCCTGCGCGGCGCGCCGTCATCCCGACCGATCGCCGCGCCGACGCTGCTCATCTGGGGCGAGGACGACTTCGCGCTCGGAAAAGAGCTGACGTACGGGATGGAGGGACTCTTCGCGGACGGCTTCCGGATCGAATACGTGCCCGGCGCGAGCCACTGGGTCAACGAGGAGCGGCCCGACCTCGTGAACCGCCTGCTCTTGGACTTTCTCTAAGGGGTCACGGTCCCGTCCTTCGCGACGCGGATCGCGTCGCGGAGAGTGAAGCGGCCGAGGTAGAGGGCGCGGCCGACGATGACCCCGCGCAGCCCCCGATGGCGCAGCTTCGCGAGGCGCGCGATGTCCTCGAGCGAGCCGACGCCACCTGAATAGATGACGTCGCCGCCGAACGCGCGTGCGACCGCCTCCGTCGACGCCAGGTCGAGACCCTGCAGCGTCCCGTCGATCGAAACGTTCGTATAGATCACCGTCGGCACGCCCGTCACGGCGAGCCGCTGCATGAGGTCGACGGCGCGCACGCCCGTGGTCTCGGTCCAGCCCGTTGTCGTCACCATGCCGCTGCGGGCATCGACCGAGACGGCGAGCCCGTCCGCGTGCCGGTCGACGAGGCGGCCGATGAGCTCGGGATCCTGGATCGCGGCGGTGCCGACGACGATCCGCGAGGCGCCCGCTTCGGCGAAGGCCTCCGCGGTGTCGAAGTCGCGGATCCCGCCGCCGGCCTGGATACGCACCGTGAAGCGGTTCGCGATGGTGCGGATCGCGTCGAGGTTCTCGGGTTTACCGGTCCGCGAGCCGTCGAGGTCGACGATGTGGAGCCACTCGGCGCCTTCGGCGACGAGTCTCTTCGCCGCCTCCAGCGGCGAGGCCGCGACCTCCTCCACGGTGGCGAAGTCGCCGCGGGTCATCCGGACCGCACGGCCCTGGTAGATGTCGATCGCCGGATAGACGATCACGCGAGCGCGTCCGCCGCGGTCGCGCCCGCCGACATGCGCGAGGCGATGAGGCCGCCGACGATGCCGGCGACCGGTCCACCGACAAGGCCGACCACGACCAGCCCGAGGGGCTGGGTTCTGAGGGCGTCCGGAAGCGAGAACGGCACGAAGGCGAGCGCGGCCACCGATGAGAGGAACCCGTACAGCAGATGCGACCGCCCGGCGATGCGCGCGCCGACGAACCCCGCGATGACCGACACGATGAGGCCGAGAACGAGGAGCGCCTGGGACACCTCACGATCGGCCAGCAACGCACGCTGGTCGGTCAGCAGACGCTGATCGATCCGCTGCGTGGTCGCGGCCCAGGCGAGGTACGCGAGCCCGGCGAGATTCGATCCGCCGATGTCGACGACCCACGACACGACCACGGCGAGGACGTTGATGCGGCGCACGCGCGAATCTTAGGAGGCCTTCGCCGCGGCAAGGGCCTCGAGGAGCCGCGTCGTCGCGGCCTGGAGCCCGTAGCGCTTGGCCGCACGGTCGAGCGCCGCGGGGTCGGAGGGGGCCTTCGGCAAGGTTCCGTCGCCGCCGGTGACCGGGGCGTCGCGCGCCATCCAGACGACCTTGCGCGCCGCGGCGAGATAGTCGGCCGAGGCGCGAAGCTTCGCGCGGATCGTGGCCGAGAGGTCCGGCGCGGCGAGAATGGCGTCGAGCGAGCCGTACTTCGCGACGAGCTGGCTCGCGGTCTTCTCGCCGATCCCGTGCACCCCCGGGAGACCGTCTGACGGATCGCCGCGGAGGACCGCGTAGTCGAAGTAGCGGTCGCCCGGAATCCCGTACTTCGCGTGGATGTACGACTCGTCGACGCTTGCGAGCTCGCTCACGCCGCGCAGGGTGTAGAGAACACGGACGTTCGGATCCTTCACGATGGCGAAGAGGTCGCGGTCGCCGGTGACGATCTCGACCGGGCCGCTCGTCCGCTGCACGAGCGTCGCGATCACGTCCTCCGCCTCGTAGCCCTCCGCGGCGACCGTGGTGATCCCGAACAGTCCGAGCAGCTCGATGATGATGCGGATCTGCGGATCCACCGGGTCCGGCGGGTCGTCCGGGCCCGCGACCCGGTGCGACTTGTACGACGGCAGCGCGGCGACGCGGAACTCGGGACGCCAGTCCGCGTCGAGCGCAACGAAGAGCCGGGCCGGTCGTCGGTCGGGAACGAGCCGCGAGAGGAAGTTGAGGAAGCCGAGCGCCGCGTTCACCTCCGTGCCGTCGGGCGCGCGCCACTCGGGCACGGCGTGGTACGCGCGATACGCGAGGCTCGCCGCGTCGACGAAGAGAGCCGCGCCTGCTATCGGGCGGCCGCCGTTGCCGCGAACACCTTGTCGAGCGCGGCGATGAAGCGATCGTTCTCCTCAGGCGTTCCGATCGACGCGCGGAGACAACCCTCGCAGCCCGGCCAGATCGAGATGTCGCGGATGAGCACGCTCTCGGCGAGGATGCGGGCGTGGACCTCGGCGGGCTTCCCCTCGCGCAGGCGGAAGAGGATGAAGTTCGTCACCGACGGGAAGACTTCGATCGATCGGACCTTCTGGAGCGCGGCATACACGCGGGCGCGCTCCGTCGCCGCGAGCGCGAGGCGATGCTTGACCGAGGCTTCGTCGCGGGCGACCCGTGCCGCGACCGCGAGCGTGAGCGTGCTGACGTTGTACGGCAGCGCGGCCGCCTGGAAGAAGCCCATGAGCTGCGGTTGCACGATGAGCACCCCGACGCGGAGCCCGGCGGCCGCGAGCACCTTCGAGAAGGTCTTGGAGATGATCATGTTCGGGAACTCCGCGCGGCGGCCGACGAGCGAGGTCCCCGCGAAGTCGGAGTAGGCCTCGTCGACCAGCACGAGCGTCTCCGGGTAGCGCTCGGCGACCGAGAGGATGACGTCGTCGTCGATCGTGTTGCCGGTCGGGTTATTGGGCGTCGTGAAGACGACGATCTCGGGCCGCGCCCTGGCCATCGCGCCGAGTGCGCGGTCCGTGGTCACCTCGTACGGCAGTCCAACCATTTCCTCGACGACGGTCCCACCGGCGATGACGCTGAGCCGCCCGTGCATCGAGTAGGTCGGGTGGAAGAGCAGCGTCTTGCGGCCGTGTCCGCCGAACACGAGGAACGCGTTCAGGAGGAGCTCGTTGCTGCCGTTGCCGAGGATGAGCTCGTCCGGCGATGTCCCCCATCGCTCGCGCAGGGCCTCCCGAAGCTCCTCTCCCCGGCCGGGATAGCGGTTCAGAACGATGCGCTCGAGCTCCGCCGGCGTGAGGTACTGCGAGGCCGGATTGGGCTCGGGCCACTCATTCGCGTTGATCCTTACGTCGGCCTTCAGCATCTGGGTGCGGTACGGCTGGAACTCGGCGATCGCGGGGCGTGGCGCGGGGAGTTTTCGTTCGGCCATCGCTCTCTAGCCTGACACGCGCAGGCCGCCCGCGCTTTCGCGCGTGCGGCCCGGCGCTGCTTGGGGGAGGTGGGACGACTTAGTGGCGGCTCGACATCCTCGGCGCCGCGGTCGGGATGCTCGCCTTCGTGACGCTGAACGTGCCCGCGGGGCACGACAGCGCGACGCTGATCTTCGCCATCTCGGCGGAGAGGAGCTGCGTCTGCTCGACGGAGAGCTTCTTACCGTTCTGCGCGGAGATCTCGTTGCCCAGGGTCCGCAGGGCGCCACAGGCGTTGTCGACCTTCGCGAGCAGGCTCGTCTGGGTGCCCTGCTCGAGGTCCATCGACTTGAGGAGCGCCACGAGCCCGTCGACCAGCTCGCCGCTCGACTTCGCGCTGACCGTGAGTGTCGTGGTCGCGGCGACCGACGCGCCTGCCGCGTCGGTGACCGTCGCGCCCAGGGTGTAGCTGCCCGCGGCGTTGAAGACGTGTGTCGCGGAGAACGCGGTCACTCCGGCTCCGAGCGTGAGCGTCGTGTCGAGCGTGCCGTCGTGCCAGCTCACGGTCACCGTGTGGGTGTCTCCGGCGTCGAGGTCGGCGAACGCGCCACCGAGCGTCGCCGTGCCGCCCTCGACGATCGCGTTCGCCGAAATGACGAGGTCCGACGGGGCGTGGTTGCGCGGCTGGACGAGGAGCGGTGCGGTCGCGGTCCCAACGCCGCCGCTGCGGTCGGTGACCGAGGCGGTCAGCGTGCGCGACCCCGCGCTCGGGTAGGCGTGCGACGTCGAGAACGACCCGGCGCTCACCGGCTGCACGAGCTGCGCGCTGCCGTCGCCGAAGTCGAGCGTGAGCGTGAACGTGTCGTGCACTCCGGGGTCGGCGACGGTCACGTTCGCCGTGACCGAGTCCCCCTCCACGAGCGAGGAGGCCGAAAGTCCCAGGCCGACCGTCGGCGCGACGTTCGCGACCGCGAACGTCGCGGTGCCGCTGATCGTGGCGCCGGGAGAGTCCGTCACCGTGACGTTCGCCGTAAACGACCCGGGGTCGGTGAAGAGGTGCGACGTCGAGAAGGTCGTCGTGCCAGCCGCGAGCGCGAGCGACTCTGACGCCGAACCGTCGCTCCACGTCAACGCGACCGTATGCGCATCGGACTTGTCGAGATCCGCGAACGAGCCATCGAGCGTGGCCGAGCCGTTCTCGACCGCTCCGCTCGGAGTCAGGACGAGATCCGTCGGCGGGTGATTCGGCGCCTGGACGAGGAGCGTCGCCTGCGCGACGCCGACGCCCGTGTCGTCGTCGGTCACGGTCGCCGTGACCGTGTAGGAGCCGGCCGAGGCGTACGGGTGTGTCGCCGTGAAGGTCTTCGCCGCCGAGGCCGTGTATGCCTTGGTCCAGGTGGCGCTGTGGTCGCCCCAGTCAAGGACGACGTTGAAGGTATCGAGCACCCCCGGATCCGTGAACGAACCCGAGACGGTCACGCTGTCGCTGACCATGAGCGTCGCCGGCGAGGCCGTCATCGTGACCGTCGGCGCGACGTTGCGGACGACGAGGTTCGCCGTCTGGACGATCGAGACGAGGCCGTCGCCGTCCTCGAGCGTGAAGGTCACGACGTAGGTGTCCTGCGGGGTCCCGCTGGGCGCGTCGTCACGATAGGTGTGCGAGAACGTGAACGACCGATCGTTCATCGCGAGGCCCACGGTCTCGCTCGTCTGACCGGTGCCCCAATCGACGGTGACGTAGGGAAAGACATCCGCAGGGAAACTGAACGTCCCGTTCGCGGTGACGAGCTGACCCTCGTTCACCGGCGAGACATCGAAGGTGATGCTCGTGAAGCCGGGCGCCGCGCTCGTCGCGGCGAGCGCCGCGGAGCCCGGACCGAGCGCCGCGATTGCGATCGCGAGGGCCCCCACCAGGGCCGCCCGCATCTGCGCCTTCATTTCCCTTGACCTCCCACCAGGCACGTCCGCCTGCGCCGAAAACGCTAGGGAAATGCGGCCCTCACGACGAGAGAGGTGAACGGCCTACCCAGAGCGGGTGAGGTCCTACGCCACTCGTACTCCCCCACCCGGGTGGTCTTTAGGGCGGTCACCCGTTCTCGGGATGTAACGCCCAGCGCCTGGCGCGAGCCTCTCGCGACAGGGAGCTGGAGGAACAAATGAACGGCGCGCTACAGCACCAAGGCGGCAAAGACTGCGCCCTCTGCGCGGCGCACTCCAAGGCCGCGGCGCGGCACAAGACCGCACCGCAGGCCCGCCGCGAGCGCGCGCTCCCGTGGATCGGTGTGCTCCTCGTCGGTGCCGTGATCGTCCCGTTCATCGGCGACGCGGGTCGCTGGGTGGCGCTCGGACTCTGCCTTGGCGTCGCGGCCGGTGCGGCGATCGCCTGGCTCAATCAGCAGACCCATACCCACTTCGCCGCCGCCACGCTCGCGGGCGCGACTGACGAGCTGAAGGCGGAAGCGGACCAGCGCGTGGCTATGGTCATTCGTCAATTCGAGTGGGCGGTGAACGACGTCGCGAACCTGCGCGACGCGTTGAAGCACGCACAGGATGGACGCGCGACGGCCGAAGCGAGTGAGCACCGTGTCCGCCGCCGTCTTCACATGCTCGAGCGTCAGCTCTACGACGCACGCCTCAAGATCGGCGAGTTCTCGAAGGCGCTGGGCAGCGCGGAGCAGCGGATCGACGAACCGACGGTCCTCCCAACCGCGGAGGAGCTCCTCGTACCGCTCACGTGGCAGACCTATGAGGAGAACCTCCTCACCTGGCTGCGCTTCGAGAGCGCGGGGATCCTCCCGTCGCAGGTCCGCATCTTGAACGAGCACGACAGCGTCATCGCGATCAGCGCGCGTTCGCTCGACACGATCGCGGACGGCGACCAGACGTTCCTGATCCTGCGGGCGCCGGACGACGTCGTTGCGACGCTGGAGGGGAAGAACGCGGGTCGCTTCAAGTTCGAGGCGCTCGTCGACGACACCTGGTACCGGGTCGAGCTCAAGGCGACCCGGCACAGTGGCAAAGAAGGCCGATCATGGCGTCCCCAGGATGACCACCGCTCGCAGGCGCTCATCGCCTAGCGAACTTGCTTCTCGGCGATCCGGGTCTAGGGTCGCCGCATGAGCCGCGCCGCTCGGTTAGTCCCGGTCCTCGCGCTCGCCTTCGCCCTGACCCTCGGCCTCTGGACGCTCTTCGGTCCGACGTACGTGACCTGTCGATCGGGCACTGTGCAGCCTGGCGAGGTGTCGACGATGTCGATCTGTGAGACCGCGAATCTTGTCACCGTCCAGCGGGATCAGCTCTTCCCGGCGCCGCTCCTCTGGATCGCGGGCTGGTCGCTCGCGCCGGCGCTCGCGGTGATCGGAACGCGATCGGGGTCGAAGGCATTCGCGCTTGGGATGACGAGCCTTGCGTTCGCGATCGACGCGATGTCGATCATCAGCATGGGTGGTGGCTTCCTCTTCGCACTGTTCGTGAGTCCGATGTTGCTGCTCACGCTCGTGCTGATCGCCCTATCGCGTGGCCGCGCCGGCACCGCTCTGGGATAATCGACTAGCTCCGCGATGGGGAGTGGCCAAGCGGTAAGGCAGCTGACTCTGGATCAGCCAATCGAAGGTTCGAATCCTTCCTCCCCAGCACGTTTCCCACCGACAGCGAGCTAGAACGACGGCTTGAACATCATCAGGTAGAGGACCACAAGCAGGCCCCCGGTTCCGGTGACCGCCAGGATCCACGGGTTGAAGCGGGCCAACAGCCGTTCCATCTGCGCGTCGTCTTTCGTGTCGGCGATCTGATCGATCGTCCGACCGCCATAACGGTTCATCACCAGGGCAATCAGCCCGAAGATGACGAGTGCTGCCCAGATCCAGATGCTGCCCCACCACGAGCCGAGGAAACCGAGCACCACGCCAGACACGACGACCAGGCCGAAGAAGATCCACCGGAGCGCGCTCGCGGCTTCGGACACCTCGAGTAGCTCGCGGATCCGCACGTCGACGCGCTCCTCCTTCAGGTGAAAGGCGATCGTGACCGGATGCACAAGCAGGAGCCCTAGCACGCTCGCGATGTGAATGAACAAGATCCAGCGATACATGCGCGCCGCGAGCCTACTCAAATCGCAGGAGCGGCGCGCGCTCACGTCGACGGAGTCAGGTGATCGCTGTCTCTGACTCACACTCGCCGGTCGAACGAGCGATGTACCTCATGCGACCTTTTTGATCGCTCCAGAGGCGCCGTCGGCCACTATCGTCGGAGCGTGCCCCTCCGTCTCCTGTGTGTCGTGTTCGCCGCGGCGATGGTCGCGTGCTCGACCACGGGGACGACCGCCGAGACCGATCAGCGCTCCGTCGCGCCGTCCACGGCGCCGACCCAGGCACCAACCGAAGCGCCGACGGCGACGCCGAGCGCCGCACCAACCGCGACGGCGGCGCCGCGGTGGGACGTCCTGCCCGTCGCGGCGAACGACGCCGCCGGCCTGGCTCAGCAGCTCGTGATGGTCGAGGCCGCGATCCGCGATCCGAACGTCAGCGGCGAGCAGCTCGCGTGGACCGGACATCTCCAGCAGCTCGCGTACTCCCGGCTGCAGGACTATCCCGAGTGGAAGGACAGCGTGCTCGCCGCGCTGCCGCCGGCGACACGAACCGCCGTGAGCGGCAGCCTCGAAGCGGGCAAGCAGCTGCGTCTGCTGAGCGGTCCCATCCCGAAGACGCTCCCCGACTGGAAGATCGTCGAGCCGGCGTCCATCGACGATCTGCTCCGTTACTACAAGGAAGCCGAGGCCCAGTTCGGTGTGTCGTGGTACTACCTCGCCGCGATCCATCTCGTCGAGACTCGGATGGGCCGCATTCGCGGACTCTCGAGCGCCGGCGCGCAGGGACCGATGCAGTTCATGCCGGCGACGTGGGCGATGTACGGAAAGGGCGACATCAACGACGACCACGATGCGATCCTCGGCGCGGCCCGCTACCTCACCGCCGCCGGGGCGCCGGGGAACATGCAGCGGGCACTCTTCGCGTACAACCATTCACAGGCGTACGTGAACGCGCTGGTGCTCTACGCCGAGGCCATGAAGGCCGATCCAGCCGCGTACCGCGGTTATCACGGCTGGCAGGTCTACTACCCGACGCAGGACGGACCTGTTCTCCTGTCGGTCGGGTGGATCAAGGAGTAGTCAGCGAGCTCGGAAGCGCCCGGGTCAGTCGGACCTGAACGAATCCCACGCGATGCTGTCCCAGGCCACGCTGTCCAAGGCAATGCTGTCCCACGCGACGCTGTCCCAAGCGATGCTGTCCCAGGCCACGCTGTCCCAGGCGACGCTTTCCCAGTCATAGTTGTCCCAGGCCACGCTGTCCCACGCGACGCTGTCCCAGGTAGGCGGTACCGAGGCGGTGCCGCCGAGGGTCGGGTCCTTCCAAAGCAGCGGCAGCCGATAGAGGACCGGGAAGAGCGCGCGCGCGAAGGTGTTCGCGGGACGAAGCCCGCGGTTCGCAGAGGCGAGAGTGTTCGTGGTCGGGACTTCCCCGATGGGCGTGGCGCCGGTCAGTAGGCCGCCGCTCGAGGTCGACCCGGGCGCCGAAGTCGTGCTCGCCGCGAGAACGTCAAGCAGCCCGCTGCCGCCGGCTTTCGGATCGGGGAGCGCACTGCCGCTGTCCTGTCCGAAGGGCTGCGTCGTGCCGACGAGCAGCGCTTTGACCTGATCCGGAGTGAGGTTGGGCCGGCGCTCGAGCAAGAGCGCGGCAGCTCCGGCGACGACAGGCGTCGCCATCGACGTCCCCGTGAGACGGAAGTACGTCGCGCCGTTCCGCGCCGTGACGACGCGCTCCGGGAACAGCAGATCGAGGGCGCTCCCCACCACGCGGAGTGAGACGATCCGTCTGCCGGGAGCGACAAGGTCCGGCTTCGCGTTCGAATCCGCGGTGCCCCAGGCGGAGAAGGGGGCGAGGGTGTCATCGCGAGCGCTGACGGTCCCACGATCGTCGGTCGCGCCGACGGTGATCACGTACGGATCGATGCCCGGCGACACGACCGTCCCGCCTGAGGGTCCGCTGTTTCCCGACGCGGCGATGACGATCAACCCGCGGCGCCACGCGATCTCCACGGCAGCGGACATCGGGTCCGTCCGATAGGACACGTTGACCGGCGCGCCAAACGACATGTTGATGACGCGGATGTTGTAGTCGGCGCGGTGCGCGAGGACCCACTGGATCCCCGCCACGACCGACGAGATCCGACCGCTGCCGGTGCGGCCGAGCACCCGGACGTCGACGATGTTCGCCTGCGGAGCGATGCCGACGAACTCCCCGGCGGAGCGGTTGCCGTTCCCGGCGATGATCCCGGCAACGTGCGTCCCGTGCCCGCCCGGATCGCTCACCGGACGCTGGTCCGCGAAGTTGACCGACGCGAGGATGCGGTTCACGGGCTGGACGAGGTCGGGATCGGCGGCGACTCCCGAGTCCAGGACCGCGACCGTCACTCCTCTCCCCGTCGTGCCGCTGCTCCACACCTTGTCGGCGTTCACCGCGAGTGGGTAGGCCGATGAGGGGCCCGCAGGCGCCGGGGTCGGGGTGGCCGTCGCGGGCGCCGCCGGCGTCGGAGTCGGCGAGTCGCTCGGCGCCGCCATTTGCGCGGGCGCCGTCGAGGTCGGCGCAGGCGTCGGCGCGGGGGTAGCCGCCGGCGCAGCCGCGGGAGTCGGGGTCGGAGCGGGGCTCGGACTCGTCGCCGGTGTCGCGCTTGGCGGGTCGGTCGGCGTCGGAGTTGGTGTGGGTGTCGGTGTTGGAGTTGGTGTGGGTGTCGGCGTTGGAGTCGGTGTGGGTGTCGGAGTCGGCGTGGGGGTCGGAGTCGGAGTCGGCGTCAGCGTCGGCGCCGGTGGCAACGACGGCGTCGGCAGGGCCGGTGTGGGCGTGGGAAGGACAGGTGTCGGTGTCGGGAGCGGGGGCGGATCGAGCAACGCACCGCCGGCCAGTCGTGGTCCCACTGTCGCGTCGTGGTCGATGTAGGCCACGGTCGGCACGAGGCTCATCGCGTTGATGCCGGTCGCGTTGGCGAACCCCGCGGCGCCATTGATGAGCGCGAGCCCGGCGGCTGGGGTGCCGTTCAGCCGGAGAAGGTCGAGAGCTTCGTTGGCCCGGTCGACGTTTCCCGTCGTGAACGGAGGCTGCGGCGGCTGCATCTCGACGATGACCGGCAGCAGCCTCAGCGGATCGGCGTTCATCAGCGCGCGCAGCGCTGGGTCGACCTTGTCGGGAGTGGTCGATTCCGCGCGCGCCGGAGCAGCCGGCGGGACGAGGACGAGCGCGATCGCGAGAAGTGCGCAGCCGATGCCGATCCGGCGAAGTCGTCTCATGCGGTCTTGGCCACCGGACGGTCGGCGGTGTGGTTGGCGCCGATGGGCAGGGCGAAGCAGAACTTGCTCCCTAGGCCATGGCCCTTCGACTCGGCCCACATGCGGCCGCCGTGCGCGGCGACGATCCCCTGCGCGAAGTAGAGACCCAGTCCCGCCCCGGCCACGTGCCGGGCCGATTCCGTCCGGTAGCCGCGACGGAAGAGCCGTCCCAGCTCGGTGCCGTCGAGTCCGATCCCCTCGTCCTGCACGGCGACCGTCGCGGTCCGCTCGCCTCCGGAGATCGAGACCGTCACGGTCGAGCCCTCAGGCGAGTACTTCAGCGCGTTCGAGATGAGATTCATGAGGACCTGCCGGATCCGTCGCTCGTCCCATTCGCCGACGACGCTCTCGTCGGCGACGAGCCTGATCTCGTGGTGGACGCTCGAGCGGATGCCCTCGGTCACCTCGCGGGCGAGCACGCTCAGATCCGTCGGCCACGGCGACAACGAAAGAAGGCCCGCCTCCAGGCAGTGCACGTCAAAGAGCGTCGTGAGAAGCTCCGACAGACGGTCGACATGCCTGACGATCGACGCGGCGGCGGCCTTCGATGCACCGGGATCGCCGGCACCCGACGACAGCCGACTGAGAAGAAGCTCGGCCTGTCCCCTGATCACCGTGATCGGCGTCCCCATGTCGTGCCATGCCATCTCGAAGATGTCTTCCCTCAGGCGCTCGAGCTCGCGTTGCTCTGTGATGTCGTGGAACACGACGACACCGCCCTGCAGGACGCCATTCGGCGCCCGCAACGCGGATGCCGCCATGCTCAGGACGCGCCGTTGCCCCGCCTTCAGCTCGATCTCAACGTCAGCAACGCTCGTGCCGAGGCGAATGGCGTCGATCGCGGGGACGAGCGCGGTCGCGATCTCGCGCGCTGTTTTCGGCCATTTCTCGAGTCGCTGACGCTCGAGCGGCTGGCCGAGGACCAAGCTCGCGCTATCAAGACAGAGGAGCTCTCGCGCAGCCCGGTTCAAGCGCACGATCCCGCCTCTCGCGTCGACGATGAGCAGCGCATCATTCATGCTCGCGAGCACGGCCTCGAGCTGCAGCGCGTGCTTCTGATGCTCCTGTGCCATCTGGTCCGCGACTCGAAGACGTTTGATCGCGATGCCCGCCTGCGCCGCGATCGCGTTGAGACTCAGGACGTCGGCGTCTTCGTATGCCTCGGCTCGATAGCTCTGCGCGGAGAGCACCCCGAGCACCGCATCGCCCGACATGATCGGCACGATGACGCCCGACTGGGGCGTGACGAGCTCGCCCGTCTCGGTGCCGTAGAGCAGCCGGACCGGCGGCCCCTCGGTGGACCAGCGACGCACGAGCCGCGGCGCCTTCGTTCGAATGACCTCGCTGGTGAAGCCCTTGCCCAGCGGGAACGAGCCGCCCTCGTGCTCGACGCCACGGTCGACCTGCCGGACGACTTCGACGGTCTCGCTCGCTTCGTCGTACACGGCGAAGAGGAAGACCGTCGCGTCCAGCACCCGAGTGGTCTCGTCGTACAGCGCCCGGAACAGCTCGAGGAGGTCGCGCGCGTCGACGCCGAGCGCTCCGAGGCGTGTCGCGGATTCGAGTCGCGCGCGAAGCTGCTCGTTCACCGTCAGCGATTCGAGCATGGGATCCCCATCGTCGAGCGCGTGCGCAGGCGGGGCGTGCGTAGCTTGCGGCGCCACATAGGCTCACTCTCCCGGGCGCCAGCGAGAGAGCGCGTAGGCGTCTTGGGCACAGTGTCGGCTTGCAAGGTGGCCTGCAGATGCGGGGCCATCACGCGTATTTGTCAGTGATTGCGCCGAGTCGCGGCCGTGCGGCCAACCATGCTCCGTCTCGATCGTCCGGTCAGCGGTCGCGGGGGTCGACTGGCTGTGCGGACGTTAAGTTAGTTCGCGATGGCCCGGATCACCGACCTCCTCGCTGCCGGGCGGACCTTCTCGTTCGAATTCTTTCCGCCCAAGGACAGCGAGGAGCAGGCGGTCCTCACACGCACGATCTCCGAGCTGCAGCCGCTGAAACCGTCGTTCGTCTCCGTCACCTACCGCGGCGGACGGGTGTCACGCGAGCGAACGACGCGCGTCGTGATCGACCTCCTGCGAACGACCGAGCTCACACCGATGCCCCACCTCACCTGCGTGGCACATCCCCGCTTCGAGCTCGGCGAGATCATCGGCGGCTTCCGCGCGGCGGGACTGGAGAACCTGCTCGCGCTCGGCGGCGATCCACTCCCCGCCGAGGAGTCCTACAAAGAGCTGGAATACGCCTCGCAGCTCGTGGAGCTGGGGCGCTGGCTCGGCTTCGAGTCGATCGGCGTCGCCGCGCATCCCGCCGGTCATCCACGCTCGCCCGACCTCAAGTCCGATCGCGAGCATCTCGCATTCAAGATGAACGAGGCCGACTTCGCGATCACCCAGTTCTTTTTCAAGCTGGAGGAGTACGAGCGACTGCGCGACGAGATGGCGGCGCTCGGCATCAGGAAGCCGATCATCGCCGGCATCATGCCGATCACGTCGTTGGTGTCGGTTCAACGGATGGCGCAGCTCTCCGGGTACGCGGTCCCCGACGACATCGTCCGGCGCATCGAGGCCGGAGGCGACGACCGCGCCGAGATCCGCAAACGCGGGATCGAGGTCGCCACCGAGCTCTGCCGTGAGCTCCTGGACGCGGGTGTCCCCGGGCTGCACTTCTACACGCTCAATTTCTCGAAGGCGACGCGTGAGATCTACGACAACCTGGGGCTGGTGAAGACGTGAGGACGTCCTCGATCCACCTGGTCCGACCCGCGGAGGGCGTTATTCGACGGGAAGGCCCGCGGCGATCCAGGCGCGAAAGCCGCCGATCACGTCGGTCGTATTCCTGAAACCGATCTCATGAAGTCGAACCGCCGCGAGGCTCGATGAGTAGCCGTCCTGGCAGATGAGGACGAGGTGCTCCTCTTTACCGGAGAGTGCGGCGAGGTGGGTGTCGGACGCGGGATCGATCCGCCACTCGAGCACGCTCAGCGGGATCTCCACGGCGCCGGGTATCGCGCCGTCGCGCGCGATCGCACCGCTGTCCCGGACATCGACGAGCGTCCAGCCCTGGCGCGACGCGAGGACCGCCTCCTTGGGTGTGAGACGCCGCAGCCTGGCCTGCGCTTCGGCGAGGACCTCGGCGATCGTGTGGCGCTGCACCGGCACATTCTGCGTTGGGATGGTGTGATACTGGGTTCGTCGCGCCGAAGGGGTCCGCGGGCGCGAAGCGGGGGGAAGGCATGACCAGCTTGAGAATGGCCGTCCGGGCACATCCGACGATCGCATACCTCGTGTTGCTGTTCGGCGGCGCGTGGCTGCTCTTCCTTCCGGCGCTCCTCGGTCAGTCGGGCATCGGCCTCCTCGCCGTCGACATTCCCCGCGAGCCCGGCCTTCTTCTCGCGGTCCTGGCGATCATGGGCGGTGGATCGATCCTCGTGACGTGGATCGCCGATGGCGGAGCGGCGGCAAAGGCATTCGCCCGGCGGGCGATCGCACTGCGAGCCGGACCGCAGTGGTACCTCCTCGCGATCTTTGGCGTCCCGGTACTGGTCCTCGTCGCCACCGTGATCCTGCGCGGCCCGGACGCGCTTGCTCCCGTCGCGCAGAACCTGGCCGAGCTGCCCGGCGGCTACCTGCTCCCGCTGATCATCGCCGCTGTGCTCATCAACATCTGCGAAGAGATGGCCTGGCTGTCGTTCCTGACGGACCGCTGGCAGGAGCGGATCGGTCCCCTACGCGCGAGCCTCGCGGTCGCTCCGCTCTTCGGCCTCCTGCACATCCCGCTCTTCTTCATCGTGGGTGGGCTCGCGGACGGACGGCTTCCCCTCTCCGCGTTCCCCGAGTACGCGGTGCTTCTGCTCGTCGTCGCGACCGTGCCGGTGCGGATCCTGTTGACCTGGGTCTGGAACTCGACGCACAAGAGCCTGCCGCTCGCGGCGATCTTCCACCAGTCGATCGACATGACCGCGGGAGCGTTCATGCTCGCGACCTTCTATCCGGGCATCAACGGGCTCTGGGTCTACGCCGCGCTAGCGGTGGCCGCGCTCGTGGTCGCTGTCGCGACACGGGGCCGGCTCGGCTTGCCATCGCGGGCAGGCGCGGCCGGCGCGGCCCTCGCGGGCGCTCCTGCCGTCGTCAAGGTCTGATCAGCGCACCGACACCGGCGCGCGCGCCGCGGCGACCAGACCCACGATCAGCACCCCCACGATGCTCAGGTGATACACGAGGTCTGGCAGCGTGCGCGGCCCGACGCCGATCGCGATCGTGAACAGCCCGATCAACGTCACGAAGAGCGCGAAACCCTGCGCGGCGAGTCCAAGCGCGCGCACCGAGACCCAGCCGGTCCAGGTGAGCGCGAGACCGACGACGAGCGCCACGGCGATCACGCTCTCGCCGGTGCCCGCCGCTCGGTGCTCGTATCCCTGCGTCACGATGCCGAAGTGGACCGACGCGGCGGCCATGTAGCTGGCGGCCTCGACGAGCAGAAAGAGCCGGATCGTGCGTGTCGACCCCATCGGCTCCACGACGCGAGCCTATCGCTCGCCTCACGTATGCTGCCGGCGCACCCGTGCGGGGAGGTGACGACGTGTCGGATCAAGGGAATCGCGCGGTCGTCGAGCGATATGCGGCCGCGTTGCCGAGCGACTTCGCGACGCTGGCCAGCCTCCGGCATCCTGACTTCGTCGAAGAATGGCCGCAGTCCGGTGAGCGCATTCGCGGCCACGCGAACTATCAGAAGATCCACGAGAACTACCCAGGCGGCCTGCCGAAGCTGAAGCCGCGCCGGATCCTCGGGAGCGAGGACCGCTGGGTCGTCACCCCGAGCTCCACGGCCCTGCGGATCATCGGCACGGGCGACATCTACATGATCCACAGTGCCGGCACCTACGGTGGAGGCGACCGCGTCCAGGCCGTCGCGATCGTCGAGCTGCGCGACGGTAAGGTCCTGAAGCAAACGACTTTCTTCGCATCGGAGTTCGAAGCACCGCAGTGGCGATCGCGGTGGGTCGAACGGATGTGATGAGGAGCAAGGATGCCATTCAAGAGTCGAGCACAACGGCGTAAGTTCGCGGAGCTCCTGATGAACGGCAAGATCTCCGACAAGACGTACGAGGAGTGGAATCGCGAGACCGGCCGCGCGAAGCTTCCCGAATACGCGCATCCCAAGGCCAAGGGCGCCAAAAAGGGGGCGCGAAAGTCGGCCTCCTCGACCCCGAAAAAGGCTCGCGTCCGCTCCAAGGGCACGACGACCAAGAAGCGGCGGAGCAGCCGCTAGGCCGACGACGACCGAGCAGCGTCGGCGAGCCAGGCGCGCAGATAGGCGTGCAGCGCGGTCGCGCCGACGATCGGCTCCGCGACACGCCAGTCCGCGGGATGAATCACGAAGCCCCGCGTCTGCCAGCCACCGAGACCGCCGTGCGAGCCGATCTGCTCCTCGAACGCGGCGACCTCGCCGGATTCCCGATCGAACTGGCTGACGATCACGAGGTCGCCACAGTTCGCCATCGCGTCGAGCCGCGCGAGTCCGGGCGCGGCGTGCGGGCCGAAAGGCGCGATCGGATCGAGACCATCGACGCGACCCTGATCGAGGTAGCGCACCCCACCGGCGCCCATCACGAGCGTCCCGTCGCCCTGCGAGCGCACCATCACCAGGCCGATGCCGGGATGACGCCTCAACCCATCGACCAGCCCCGGATACGCCTCGTCCATCGCCTCCTTGGTGAACCGTCCCGGGCGCTTGGGGAATGAGACCTGGGCGAGGTTTCCGGATGCCGCGACGACGACCGTCGGGAGCTGGTCGCCGCCTTCCTTGCCGGCGTCGGCTCGTCGGAACGGCGCGCGTGAAAGCCCTCCGACGATCCCGCCCACGCGCATGCCTTCCGAAGCGAGCGCGTTCATGCGACCGGAGTGCTCGACATGCGAGGTCGCGGCGCGCACGCCCGACTCGTCGCCGGCGAGCTCGCCGATCACGGCCTCGAGCGTCTTCGTGTGGCGCTGCCGGAACATCGCCCCGGGGGTCTGGCCGTGGTCGGAGAGGACGACGAAGCGATACGGACGGGGCGCGTCAGCCGCGGCCTTCTCGATCAGCGCGATGATCTTGTCCAGTCCTCCGAGGGCACCGAGCGCCTCGGCGCGCTCGACCCCGGAGTGGTGCGCGATCTCGTCGTAGTCGACGAAGTCGACATAGATCGAGGGCGCGCCGCGGTACATCTCCTCGATCACCAGGGCCGTCGCAAGGTGTCGGAGCAAGACGTTCGTCGCGGCTCGCGCGAGCGGATACGGAAACGCCCGCGCGCCGTGTGGCTCGACGCGCGCGAAACGCTCGCGCTGCGCCTGGAACAGCTCTTTGACGACTTCCCCGATCGACAGGGCAACCCAGCGGAGATAGCTGTACGGGCTGATGAAGAACCAGTCGAGCACGTGACTGCGTCGCAACTCACGGCCCGGATCGTCGACGGTCGCGGCCGTGAGGAAGCTTCGTGGCGCGTCGCCCGACAGGAGATTGCCGACGGAGACTCCACCGTCGGCGAGGAGGCCGTGACCGTCGGAGACGCGGCGCATGATCTCGCGCGCATCGGGCGGACGGTTCGAGACGAGGAGCCGCTGGCCGTCCTTCTCCCACCACCGGAACGCGGGGATCCCATCGTTGTTTCCGTGGAGGATCCCGGCCTGGCTCGCCGAGGTCTGCGTCGGCAGAAGCGGCTCCCACGGATCGAGGGTCATCGCTCCGGAGCGGATCCATCGCGCGAGAGTCGGCATCCGCCCGGCTTCGAGCTGCCGCACGAGGACGGGATGGGCGAGCCCATCGATCTGGATGAAGACGATGCCCGGGCGGTTCGTCCGTTCGACACCCCGGTGACGCACGACGAGCTGCCGAACGAGCGTCCCGAAGAACGAGTTGTCGTCGCCCACCGAAAGCCCCGAGGCGAGGACCGTGTCCGCGATCGAGTAGACGAGCGCACCGCGGACCGCGCTCGCGAACCCATCGATCGCGATGCCCGATGGCAAACGCGAGAGGAGCCAGAAGGCGAGGATCTGCACGACGATCGTCCCGATCCCGACCAGGACGACGGAGAACCCCGAGAGCAGGCCGATGAGGAGTGGCCGCGCGAGGGTCGTGACGCCGGCGAGGAGGATCGCGGCGGCGACGGCCGACGGGACGTCGCGAACGGTGATCCCCGGGACGATCCAGATCGTCGCCAGGAGCGCGGCGACGGCCACGGCGGCTGTCGCGAGGGCGCGCCGGACGAGGACCACGTCCGTTCCGCTCCAGCGTCTCAGCAGGCGGAACTGCGTCGCGTAAAAGTGCGCGACGTTCCGTAGGCTGTTCATGGGTGAGCGTCCCGTCGGCCATGCTCCGTTTCCTGGGTCACTCGACCGTCTTGCTCGAGCTCGACGGCGTCCGCGTTCTCACCGATCCACTCCTCGTGGACCGGCTCGGACCGTTGCATCGCCATGCCGGCGAGATCGAGAGCCTTCTCGAGGAGGCCGACGTCGACGTCGTGCTCATCTCGCACGCGCATCACGATCATCTGCATCTCCCGTCCCTCCGGCGTCTCGGCGGGCGACCGCGGATCGTCGTTCCATCGGGGCTCGGCCATTTGTTGACTCCACGCGGTCACGACGTCGTCGAAGTGACGGCGGGTGAGCAGCTGCGGGTCGGCTCGCTCACCATCGAAGCGATTCCGGCGCTCCACCACGGCGGCCGACGCCCGCTCGGCCCGCGCGGCGCGGCGCTCGGTTTCACGGTGCGTGGATCGTCGCGCGTGTACTTCGCCGGCGACACCGACCTCTTTCCGGAGATGCACGCGCTCGCGGGAACCGTGGACGTGGCGCTGCTTCCGGTGTGGGGCTGGGGACCGAGCCTCGGCCCGGGCCACCTCGATCCTCGCCGCGCGGCCGAGGCGGTCCTGCGCATCCAGCCGCGGATCGCGATCCCCATCCACTGGGGCACGTTCTACCCCTTCGCGCTCGCGCGGTTCTGGCCGCGCCCGCTCGGGCACCCACCACAGGCGTTCGCCAAAGAGGTCGCCCGGGTCGCGCCGGGTACGGAGGTGCGGGTGCTCGCTCCAGGCGAGACGACAAACCTGCGGGACTGAACGGGGCTTGCTTGGCCGGAAGCCGACCGGACCGGCCTTAGTCTTCACGACCGATGGGTGCGATGACGCGGGTCCTCGTGGTCGAGGACGATCCCGACACGCTCGCCGCGGTCGCGGCAACGCTCCGCGACGAGTTCGCCGTGTGGGTCGCGCGCGACGGTGAGCAAGCCCTGCAGGTGGCCGACGAGCTCGGCTTCAACGCCGACGTCGTCGTCCTCGACCTCGATCTCGGACCCGGAATGCGCGGCGACCAGTTCGCGGCCGAATACGCGCGGCGCGCCGGTCGCTCCGCGCGCGTCATCGTGCTGAGCGGAGTGCCGCGTGCCCACGAGGTCGCGAGGTCGATGCACGCGGCGGCGACGCTTTCCAAACCGTATGACGCCGACGAGCTGGTGCGCACCATCCGCATCCTCAGCCCGCGTCGCAACTAATCGAAAAGAATTCTCGCCCGTTCGGGTGAGTTCCCGCAGCAGACCGGTCTCCGTCGGGTGCGACCAAACTCCTCCCCTGCCGGAGTGAGCGCACGTCGCGCGCCGGGACGTTAGTAAATGTATGGACGGTCGTGTCGCGTATGTCTGCGTCCGCGTCGAGCATCAGACCGCTCGACCGCAGGATTCGCTCACCATGCATGAGGACCTGTGGGCGTATTGCCCGAGTGGGAGCGCTACGCCGCATGAGTGGCGAGCGGTCAGCGACGTCGACCTCGCCGAGCTGAAGTTTCGGCTCGCGCACAGCTAATTCGCGCGCTCTCCCGCATCCTGTAGGGGTGAGGGCCCCCGAGCTCAGCGAAGAGACGCTTGCGACGGGAGTCGTCGCGCTTTCGGCTCGCGATCGCGACCTCGCCGCGGTCGTGGCGCGGTTCGGGCCGCCGCCACTCTGGGCACGAGACCCGGGCTTCGGAACGCTCATCCAGATCATCCTCGAGCAGCAGGTGTCGCTTGCCTCGGCTCGTGCGGCGTATCTCCGTTTGCTTGCGGTCATCGGCGAGCCGTTGCCCGAGCGGGTCCTCGTGCTCACCGACGATCAGCTGAAGCGTGTGGGATTCAGTCGGCAGAAGGCCGCGTACGTTCGCGCCCTCGCGCAGGCGATCGTCAGCGGCGCCTTCGAGATCGACGCGCTGGACTCGCTCGACGACGAGCGCGCGCGGTCCGCGCTGCTCACGCTCAAGGGAATCGGCGGGTGGAGCGCCGACATCTACCTGTTGATGGCGCTGCGCCGCGCGGACGTATGGCCCGGCGGCGACCTCGCTCTCGCCATCGCGGTCCGCGAGGTCAAGCGGCTCCGCAAAGTGCCCGGTCCGGAACGGCTCGCCACCATCAGCCGCGCGTGGCGGCCGTGGCGGGCCGTCGCCGCACGGGTGCTCTGGCATCACTACCTGAGCACGCCGCGCACGCGCGGCAGCGCAAGGCGATCGGCGTGAGCGCGGCACGAGGCTTTTCCGCGCTGGCGAAGACGCCCGAGGAGCGGCGCCTCCTCGGGAGCGCGATCGCCGCGCTCGCCGAGCGGTACGGGCTCGCGACGAAAGTCGCGCGCGAACCGGAACTCGCCGGGATACTCGAGGAGTTCATCGGTCGGCTGCAGCGCGCGTTCGGATCGCTCGCCCGCGTCCGCGGCAAACGCATCCTGGACATCGGGTCCGGATCGAACTCGAGCCGCTCGCCGGTCACAGGGAAGCGGACGGCTCAGTTCGAGCCATGGTTCTCTCGTCTCGTACTCGAGCTCGGCGGCGAACCGGTCGCCTTGGATGCAGGCGACCTCGCGGGCGAGACCTTCATCCACCACCGTGTCGATCTGGGCAAGCCGGGAGCGCTCGACTTTCTGCCGGCGGCGTCGTTCGACGGCGTTCAAGACAGCCGGGTCTTCGGCTCTCCGGAGTTCCTCGCCGCGTACCCAAGTCGCGGCGATCACGCACACATCAAGGCCGAGCTCGCGCGCCAGGAGCGTCGTGTGCTGAGGCCCGGCGGTGTCCTCATTCACACCGATATCGCGTAGCGGCGGCACCGCTCCTGCTCGCTCGTTCTGTCGGATGAAGGCGATACCGACGGCGAGGCTCCCGGGCGGCGAGGCCGTGCCGGTCCTCGGCCAGGGCACCTACCGCATGGGCGAGGACCGCGCGCACCGGCGGCGAGAGATCGCCGCGCTCCGGACCGGGTTCGATCTCGGCATGACGCTCGTCGACACCGCCGAGATGTACGCCGACGGCGGCGCCGAACGGATCGTCGGCGAGGCGATTGCGGGCCGCCGCGAAGAGATCTTCCTGGTGAGCAAGTTCTATCCGCAGAACGGGACGCGCGAGCGGATGCGCAAGGCGTGCGAGCGCAGCCTGCGACGTCTCGCGACGGACCGCCTCGACCTCTATCTCCTGCACTGGCGGGGCGACGTGCCGCTCGGCGAGACGGTCGACGGCTTCGCCGAGCTCCTCGCCGAGGGGAAGATCCGCTACGCCGGCGTCAGCAACTTCGACGTCGACGATCTTGGCGAGCTCGCGCGCCTGAAGAACGGCATCGAGCGGATCGTCACGAACGAGGTGTTGTTCAATCTCGAGCATCGCGGTCCCGAATGGGATCTCCTGCCGTGGTCGCGGCGCCGGCGGCGGCCGGTCCTCGCCTATTCGCCAGTCGAGGAAGGATTGCTCTCGTGCACGGCGCATCCGACTCTCGGCGAGATCGCCGCGCGTCACGGCGCGACGGCCGCTCAGGTCGCGATCGCCTGGATCATCCGGCATCCGGGCGTGATCGCGATCCCCAAAGCGAGCCGGCTCGCGCACGTGCGCGAGAACCGCGGCGCGGTGGAACTCAGGCTCTCGGGGCGCGACCTCGACGAGCTCGACGTGTCGTTCCCGGCGCCGACCGGCAAGATTCCGCTCGAGACGCGCTAACCGCCGAGACGGGTATCCTCACCGCCGCCGTGGTGAAGCCTCTCGCGACCGAAGGCCTCTGGCAGATCCGGCACGGCGAGGTTCACCGCAAGCGCCGTCCGACGGCGCTTGGCCGCGTCGAACACCTCGACTACAACAATCCCTACGGCTACAACATCGAGCGCGTCTGGTTTGACGGACGCGTCGTGTTCGCGACCGAACAGGGCGAGGTCGACGTCGACCCGAAGAAGGTGAAGGTCGCGCAGGAATACCAGATCGTCTACTCGGTCGCGCTGACCACGCGCGGCAAGCTCCGTCGCGAACCTCCGCGCGTGAAAGGGCAGCTCAACATCTACGACTCGGTCCCCGGCATGAGGAAGTACAGCCCGATCTGGCAGTTCAACTACGTGATCGTCCCTCGCGACTATGTGGCGAACACGCTTCGCTCCGAGCGCGACTGCCTGCGCAGCGGTTACAAGATCCGCCGGAGCCTCGTCTTCGAGAACTGACCGGTCCTCTAGAGAGGCCCGCGGTCGCGGGCTATTTGATCGAGCCGGCGAGAAGACCCTGGACGAAGTAGCGCTGCAGGCTGAAGAAGACGAGCAGCGGGACGATCATCAACAGGAACGCGCCCGCCGCGAGCAGGTGCCATTCCGTGCCGTACTGGCTGAGCAGGTTCTGGATCGCTCGAGTCATCGGGACCTTGCTCGAGTCCTGCACGAAGACCAGAGCCATGAGCAGATCGTTCCACACCCAGAGGAACTGGAAGATGCCGTACGCCGCGATGGCCGGCACGGACACCGGCACGACGATGGTGCGGAAGAGGCGGAAGTCCGAGGCGCCGTCGATGCGGGCGGCCTCGATCATGTCGGGTGGCAGGGTGATGAAGAAATTGCGAAGCAGGAAGATCCCGAACGGCAGCGCGAAGGCGGTGTGGGCGAGCCAGATCGCGCCGAAGCCACGCGTGAGCTGAAGATCGGGCAGCAGATCGCGTGACATCGTCAGCAGCGGGATGAACGCGACCTGGACCGGCACCAGGAGGAACGCGGTCACGATCAGGAAGAGCGTGTCCCGGAACGGGAAGCGGATCCACGAGAAGGCGTACGCCGCGAGCGCCCCGATCCCGAGCGGAAGGAGCGTCGAGGGGACCGCGATGAACACGGTGTTCATGAACGCCTGGAGCATGCCCTGGGCCTCGAGCACCTGGCGGTAGTTGTCGAGGGTGAAGTGCAGCTCGAAGATGTCCCACCAGCCCGTGGCCTGGATGTCCGAGCGCGGCCGGAACGAGGTGACGAGCAACCCGATGGTCGGGACCAGCCAGATGAGTCCGATGAGGCCGAGCACGATATGGATCACGGCGTGGTTGAGGGCGGCGACCGCGCGTCCCGCGGGCGTCCGGGGGCGCGACCCGGCGAGCGACTCGGCGAGGACGCTCACGTGACCGACTTCGTGCGGAAGCGTCGCACGTTAAAGACCATGATCGGTATGAGCACGACGAGCATGACGACGGCGACCGCGGATCCGTAGCCGAACTGCCCGGCCTGCATCGCCTGCTGATACATGGTGAAGGCGATCACGCGACTCGCTTTCCCCGGTCCGCCAGCCGTCATGACGTAGATGAGATCGAAGAGCTTGATGACGTTGACGATGAGCGTCACCGCGAGGACCGACATGGGGAGACTGACCATCGGGAGGATGATCCGGAAGAAGATCTGCCGCTCTTTCGCGCCTTCGACGCGTGCCGACTCGATGATCTCGGCAGGGATGCTCTTCACCGCGGCCGAGAGGATGACGGTCGCGAAACCGACGGATCCCCAGATGCCGACGGCGATCAAGGCGAAGTTCACGATTCGCTCGTCGCCAAGCCAGGAGATCGGCGACACCCCGACGGCGCCGAGGATGGCGTTCAGCAGTCCGATGTTCGCGTCCGGCGAGTAGACGAACTTCCAGATCACGGCGAGCGCCGTCGCGGCGATCGCCATGGGAATGAAGACGATCGCCTTGATGATCGATTCATATCGGACGCGGGCGGCGACGACCGCGATGATCAGCCCCAGGAAGATGACGATGCTCGTGTAGAAGACGATCCAGAGAACGTTGTTCCAGAGCGCTCCCGAGGGCGGGAACGTGAGGTTCAGGAAATCGGGATCGCTGAAGAGGCGGACGTAGTTATCGAGGCCGACCCACTCCGTGAAGACGCCGTTTCGACCCCGGTTGAAGCTGAGCAGGACCGTGTAGAGCGCGGGGTACAGCAGGAAAACCGCGAGCAGGACCGTCGCAGGCAACAGGAAAAGGACCGCGGCGACGTAGTTCGGACCCTCTGGCCTGCGCGCGCGCGCGGCTGTGAGACCCGCCCGTGCGGGCAGGTCGCGGGCCGGGATGACTGGTGTTGGCGCGAGTCCCATCTGTCTCCGTTCGTAGCGGAGCGGGAGGGCGGTCTGCCCACCCGCTCCGTGGACTCAGGTTGGGCGCCTCGTTACTTCTCCGCCTTCCACTTGGCCTGTATCGATGTTTCGAACTTCGCCCAGTCGACGGTCTTGCCGCGAAGCGCATCCTGGAGCGCGGCGCCCATGTCGTCGCCGCCACCGGATGGCAAGAGGTCCGAACCGTCGAAGCGGACCGCGGTGGCGTTCGCGACCTGTGCCGCCTCGCGCTTCGCCAGGTCGTTCGGGTAGGCGCTTGCCGGGACGGTCTTGACCGGCGAGATGACCGCTCCCGTGCCGGCCCAGACCGAGCCGGAGTCGGCGGTGGTCATGTACTGGATGAACTCTTTGACTCCCGGCTTCGTCGTGAACGCGGCAATCACGTCGCCGCCGATGGTGACGCCCTTGTTGCCGTTGATGCTCGGGAAGTCGAACCAGTCGATCGTGTCGCCGACCTTGAGCGCCGTGTTGGTCTGGCCAGTGGCGATGCCGCCGACGAAGCCGCCTTCGTAGTACAGAACGGCCTGCGGATTCGCGCTGAACGCCTGGCCGATCCCGTCGGTGAAGTTGCGTCCGAGCGCCGGTGTGATGCCACCGGCGACGTAGTCGTCCTTGAGCGCCTGCTTCATCGTGTCGACCGCCGCCTGGACGGAGGCATCGCTCCACGCCAGCTTGCCGCTGAAGAGCTGGTCGTATTTGTCAGGCCCGGCCTGCCGCACGTAGACGCTTTCGAACCAGTCCGTGAGCGTCCACGAGTCGCCTGCGCCGAGGCCGAGCGGCGCCTGGCCCTTCGCCTTGATGTCGGCCAACAGCTTGGTGAACGCGTTCCAGTCCGCGGCCGGCTGCACGCCGAGTGTCTTGAACTTGTCCGGCCGGTACCACATGGTGCTCTTGCTGTTGAACTTCACCATGATCGCGTACTGGGTCCCGTCGACCTGGCCGATCTCGAGGATCCCAGGCGGATAGTTCGACTTCAGCGAGTTCGGATCGATCCCGACGTCGGAGATCTTCTTGAGAGACCCCTGACGCGCGAACTGGCGCAGGAAGCCGATGCCGGGAATGATCGCCACGTCCGGCGGATTGCCGCCGGAGATTCGTGTTTGGAGCGTCGTCGCGTAGTCCGAGCGGACCGATTCGTACTTCGCGGTGATCCCCGTCTTCGCCTTGAACGCGTCGAGCACTTTTTGGAAGGAGTCCTGCTCGCTGCCGCCCCAGAGCGACATGACGTTGATCGTGCTGCCGGCGGCGGGGGATCCGGACGAAGAAGGCTGCCCGCTGGGTTGCTGCGTGCACGCCGTCGCCGCCAGGAGAGCAGCGAGAGCGACGACGAATATCGACCGCGGAGAGCGCACCATGCCACACCTCCTCTGCGGGTCCCTACATTAGCGCGGTTGCGCGCCCGTGCCCGGCGGCGCGCGCGCCACTCGGATTCGCTCCGCTGCCGAGCGAGCGACCGCGAGCTAGACGAAGAGCGGCGCCATCTCGCGGCGACGGATGAGGTCGTCCAGCTCCGCGGGCGCCGGCGGCGGGCCGCCGCGATCGGCGGCTTCGAGGACCTTCGCGACCAGCTCGATGTCGCTCGCGGTGTTGAGGAAAAGGCCCGCGCGGCCGAGCACGAAGCGGACCGCGACGTCGATGTCGCTTTGCTCGGTGAGCGGCTCGTACCAGGTCGTCGGGCGCGGAGGACGCGCTTCCGACCATGGTCGAAGCGTGATGCTCTTGATGGTCTGGATCGCCACACCGCGCTCGACGCACAAAGCGATCAGCGCCTCGACGTCGGCGGCGTAGGCGGGGTCGCGGAGCTGCACCGGGTTGTAGGGAAAGAGCACGCTGTCGAAGGGAAAGCGCTCGAGGCTCTCGCGGTGACGGCGGGGCGCGAGCACGCCGTGACCCGTTACGCCGATGAAGCGGACCAGACCGGCGTCCCGCGCTTCCACGGCCGCGCGGAGCGCGCCATCGGGTCCGAGCGCGATCTCCCACTCGTCGCGGTCGACGAGGTTGTGCAGCTGGAGGAGATCGACGTGGCCGACGCCGAGCCTGCGGAGGGACTCACGGATCTGGGCACTCGCCTCGGAGTAGGTCCGCTTCCCGGTCTTCGTCGCGAGAAAGAAGCGATCCCGTCCCTCGCGCGCGAGCCATGGCGCGACGCGCAGCTCCGAATCGCCGTAGCTTGCCGCCGTGTCGATGTGATTGAGGTCGTAGCGCAGTACGAGCTCGAGCGCGCGATCGGCCTCGGCATCGGTCACCCGGCCCAGCGCCGCGGCGCCGAAGAGCGTCCGGCTGCTTTGGTGTCCGGTCTTCCCGAACGGCGCCTTCGGGATCATCTCGCGAGCATAGTCAGAGCGCGCCGATCGCGAGCAGGAGCCCGTCCTTCTTGATCGCCGGGCTGGTCACCGTGAAGAGGACGACGCCGCCAACGGACGCGGTGATCGCGGCGATCGGCTCGCCGACGAGGTCGGTGATCTCGCCGAGGGTCTGACGCGCCGACACCTTCTGGCCGACGCGCACCGAGCAGTGGAACATGCCTTGGACCGGCGAGCGCACCCAATCGAAGCTCTTCACAACCGTGGGCGGGGCGCCGGCGGCGTCGCCGCTCAGCACGCCGATCGCCTTCAGGATGTTGGTCACGCCGCGCACGTGGCGGATGATGTCCTCCTCGATAAGCAGACCGCGGCCGCCCGATTCCGCGAGCATCGCCGCGACCCCACTCTGCGCAGCCACCGCAAAGAGCTGGCCCGGCCGCTCCCCGGTCGGCGCGCTCCTTACCGCCCATTCGGCCCCATACGCATTCGCCATCCGGGTGATCTTCTCGTCGAGCTCGCCATTTCCCGTCTCGCGGTAAATGACGAACGGGACGAGGTCCTCGACGAGATCGCCCGCATGGAGGTCGATCGCGTGGTCGCATTTGACGATGACCTCGGTGAGCAGTCGGTGCGCGAAGCGCTCCCCCCACGTCCCGTCGGGCTTCCCGGGGAAGAGCCGATTCAGGTTGTCGCCGTCCTCCGGGTTGACGTAGATGCTGCGCTCGTAGAAGCCGGGTCTGTTGAGCAGCGGGATGATCAGGATCGTTCCGCGAATCGCGCCGGGCGTGATCGTTCGACCGAGCCGGATCGCGGCCTCGATGCCCGTGTACTCGGCCGCGTGGATCCCCGCCGTGATGAGCACCGTCGGCCCCGCGATGTGCCCCGCCATGGCGATGTACGGCCACTCGTACTTCGCGAGGCCGGGATCACCGGCGAACGTGAATGTTCCGGTCGTTCGCTCGCCGGCGCGCGGCAGAGGGATCGGTCCGATCGCTTGGGGCACGCCGAGAGGCTAGAGCGCGCCGTGCGGCCGTGCTACTCGACGTTCACCACGCTCGCGCCATCGTCGCTCAGCGTGAAGACGTACCAGACCTCTTTCGGTCCCTGCTTCAGCACGTAGATGAACTGCTTCTCGTTCACCGATCCGAGGTACCGGACGGCGGTGCAGTCCTGACCCCGCGCGTGCATCGTGTCGAACTGCGTCGTCACCTCATCCAGGGTCATCCCGAGCGCGGCGTCGGTGTGCGTCTCGACGTACTCGGCATCGTGCGAGCAGATCGCGTTCGCGTATTGGGTGAGCCATGCCGGCGCTGCCGCGCCGCGGCCCTGACGCAGGTCGGCGATCTCCGCGCGGCCGCGGGCGAGCTCGTCGCGGCTGGCGAAGATGCTCCCGAGGTTGTCCTTCAAAGGGCCCGGACCGCTGGCGCCGGTGAGCACGGCGAGCGCGAGGACGGCCGGAAGGAGGAGCAGCTTCACGGCCCAGCACTCAGGCAATCGGTGTGCCAGCCCCCGTACCATCCGGCCATCGCGGAAACAATCGATCTCAACGCCCTCGTCGAGAACGGCACAATGCCTCGGCCAATCGCGTCGACGCTGCGCGAGGCCGCCCGGGCGCGCCGGTCGTTCCTCGTCATGGCGGTGCCGCGCCTGGCGGGAAAGAGCACGGTCAAGGCGGCGATGCTTGCGGAGCGCCCGAAGGGCGCGCCGGTGCGCACGGTGGGCGAGGACGGCGACGACATCGATCTGCTCCTGGCGCAAAGCGCGAACGGCTACATCGACATACCCGAAATCAGCCAGCACCCGGTCGCGCCCGGCTACATCTGGGGCGCCCCGGTACGCAGAGTGTTCGCGGGCATTGGTAAGACGGTCGCGCTGGCCGTCGCACTCCACGCGGCCGATCCGGACGAGGCGTTCGAGATCATCTGTGGCGGCTGTGGCGTACCCGACGCGGACGCCGCGAAGCTCTCGCTGGTCGTGTATCTCCGCTCATTCGGGAAGTGGCAGGCCCCGACGCGCCGCGCCGTCGAGGCCGTCCACGAGATCGTCGGGGTCAGGGGCGGCAAGCCGATCGCGCGCGCGATCTACCAGCGCGACGCCGACGCCTCAAGGGGACCTCGGACCTGATCGACCGCCCGCCGCGGTAGCTGGGGAGGCTCGAGCTCTGGGCGCCGGAGGTCGTCTCCTACCGCTCTCCGGCGCCCGAGCCGCTTGAGATTCCTAGCCCCGGCGCATGAGCTGGCGAGCGTTCACGAAGGCGAGGAACGCGAACACCGCGGCGACGGCGATCCCCGCGACGAGGACCGCGCTGCCCATGGTGAGCGTGTCGCCGTTGCGGTCGGTGCCGAGTCTGGTCCCGGCGATGCCGGCGGTCGCGACCGCGGTCGAGTAGAACGCGAGCACGAAACCGAACACGACGAGACCGATGTACGCGAAGACCTTTGGCCATGAGGGGTTCTTCATATGCGGGCATTCAATTTCGGAAGCAGGCAGCGCGTCAAGGCTCTCGCGGTATCAAGCGCATCCCGCAACGAAATCGATCCTGCTGCGTTGCGCTCGTGCGCGCTGCGGCGGGCGACGGAGTAGGCTCGCCTCTTCCGATGAAGACCGAGGCTCCCTCCGTAACGTTGCGCGAGCGGGTGCGCGCGCTCATGCCTCGCATTCGCGGAGACCTCGAAACGCTCGTGCGCATTCCCTCGATCAGCCACCCCGGCCACGATCCGTCGCAGCTCGGCCGATCGGCAGCGGCGACCGAGAAAATCCTGCGTGACGCGGGCGTCAAGACGCAGATCGTCGAGATCGAAGGCGTGCCCGCGGTCCTCGGCCGGATCGAGGCTCCGGCCGGCGCTCCGACCGTCCTGCTCTACGCGCATCACGACGTCCAGCCGACCGGCGCGCGGGAGCTCTGGCATTCCGAGCCGTTCGAGCCGATCGAGAAGAACGGACGGCTCTACGGCCGCGGGACGTCTGACGACAAGTGCGGCGTCGTCATCCACGCCGGAGCGATCCGCGCCTTCGACGGACAAACGCCGGTCGGCGTGCGCCTCTTCGTCGAGGGCGAAGAGGAGTGGGGGTCGCCGAACCTCGGAAAGTTCCTCGAGCGTTACGGCGACGAGCTTCGCGCCGACGCCGTCATCCTCGCCGACTCGGGGAACTGGCGCGCCGGACAGCCTGGCCTGACGACGTCCCTCCGCGGGATCGTCGCCGCGGACATCGAGGTCCGGACGCTCGATCACGCCGTGCATAGCGGCGAGTTCGGCGGTCCGGTGCCTGATGCGCTCACCGTCCTCGCGAAGACGCTCGCTACGTTACACGACGATCGTGGCGAGGTCGCCGTCGCTGGCATCGCGCGTGGGAAGGCCGATCCGCTCGATCTCACCGAGGCCGAGCTCCGCAAGCAGGTCGGCATGCGCCCCGGCACCAAGCTCATCGGCGACGGCGGCATCACCGATCGCATGTGGATGAAACCGGCGATCTCGATCCTCGGGATCGACGCGCCGCGGCTCACGGAGTCGACGAACCAGCTCGTGCCGTCGGCGAAGGCCCGCGTCTCGATGCGCATCCCGCCCGGTCAGGATCCCGATGCGGCGATGCGCGCCCTGACCGAGCACCTGCGCTCGCATGTGCCCTGGGGCGCCGAGGTCACGATCACGCCGCGCGGCGCCGGCAAACCCTACCGGCTGGCTGCAGAGGGAAAGGCGTATGACGCCATGCGCCGGGCGATGGCGGACGCATTTGGCAGAGATCCCGTTCTCATGGGCGCCGGCGGCACGATCCCGTTCGTATCGGACTTCGCCAACGCCTTCCCGAAGGCGGCGCTCCTTCTCACGGGCGCGGGCGATCCGTTCTCGAACGCGCATTCCGAGGACGAGAGCGTGGACCTTGCCGACCTCGAGCGCTCGACACTCGCCGAGGCGATCTTCTTCGAGTACCTCGCCGGCCGCTAGGCCGGGGCGAGGCGGCTAGACCAGACGGAGTGTCGTCGTGCCGAGCGGCGCGCTCGGGCCCTGAACGGTGATCGTGACCTTGCCGCGATAGGTACGGCCGGTCATGACGTCGGCCTTCGTCAGGTAGAAGCTCAGCGTGTCGCCCTTGCGGCCGATGAACCAGAAATCCACGCTGCCGTTCGTCGTCGTCGCGATGCACGAGCCCGCCGTGCTCGACGTCGATACGCACGCCTCGTTCACCGGAGTGCCGTCGGCGTACTGCACCGTCCCGGTCGCGTGGACCGCGAACTGCGTCGGCGTTGGCGGAGGCGTTGGCTTCGGGGGCGCGGGCGTCGGCGTCTTCGCGATCGTCGGCAGCGGCGTGCGTGGCGGAGCCGCGGTCGGCGTCGGCGAGGGCGTCGGGGCGACGGTCGGCTCGGGCGACAGCGCCGGCGAGGGCAGCGTGATGATCGCGCCGGTCGGCTCGGGCGAGGGCGCCTCGTCGTTCTGCCTCGGCGCGACCTGGTTGAGAAGACGGAGCGCGTCCTCGGTCGCCTGACGCGCGCGCGATGCCGCGAGCGCGTTCCCGGTCGCCTCCTGGTGCGCGGCCTCCGCGAGACGCTCGTCGTACAGCTCGGTCACGTACGCGACCGGATCGGACTGCAGCGCGACGAACGCGTCCTCGACGGCGATGCGTGCCGCGTACAGGGGCGTATCGGCGCTGGCGTTCACCGTCGCGTAGGCGACGGCGAGAACGCCCGCCGCGACGGCGACCGCCCGGACGAACGACGGGATCGCGAACCCGCTGCGACGAGGCCGCGCCGCGCGCGTGCGCCACGCGGCCTCGAGCTCGTCGCGCACCCGGTCGGACGCGATCTCGGGCATCCGCACGGTGCGCAGGGAACCAAGCGCGCGGGCGAGGGTCTCGTCGGTCACTTCGCGGCCTCCGCGCCGGTCCAGCGGTCGAACAAAGAGAGCTCACCCACGCGCTCGAGCTCGCGGCGGAGGCGCTCGAGCGCACGGTGCTGCAGCGTCCGCACCGCTCCCTCGCTGCGACCGGTCATCTTGCCGACTTCCGCTGCGCCATACCCCTCGACAAAACGCAGGAGCAGGACCTCGCGATAGTCACTTTTCAGTTTCGCCATCGCGTTCATCAGCGCGGTGCGCTCTATCGACCGCATCGCGTCGGCCTCGACGTTCTGGCCGGACTCAGGATGGTTCACGAGCTCGTCGACCGACAGGTCCGGCCTCGTGCGGCGCGACTTGTCGATCGCCGCGTTCCGCGCGACGCGGAACAGGAAGGCGACAAACGGCAGCCCGCGGTCTTCGTACCGGCCGAGCGCTTCCATCGCCCGCAAGAACACGTCCGCCACCAGGTCCTCCGCCTCGTGTCTCGCGCCGGTCCTCGCCAAGCAGTAGCGAAAGACCGGGTCGCGATAGCGCTCGTAGAGCTGGCCGAACGCGGCGGCATCGCCGGCCTGGGCGGCCTTGACGAGCGCCGCGTCGATACCTCGACGCGACGCGTTCCCTGTGGCCGTCTCGCCGGTGACGCCGGCGTCCGGGACGATCTACGGGCTCCGGGGCATCACTGGTCCAAACGACGCTAGTCGGTTTTCGATACACCCCCCGTGTGGGCGAGGGCTCTAAGGAGCGTCTAAGGGGGCGCAATATCAATCTGGTGACGTCCATCGAAGGCGCGATCCTCATCTGGCTCGCGATCGGCGCGGGTATCGCCGGCGGCGTCTTCATCGTGGCCCGCTCGGCCGTGCAGCTCGGCAGCGTCGCGTATCGGGTGATGGAACGGCAGCTCTCGCGCGGCGCGGCCACACGCGAGACCGCGCTCATGTCGCTGGTGCTCCTCGCCGCGCTCCTGGTGACCGCGGTCATCGCGGGCTACGCGATCTTCGCGATCTTCGGTTCGCTGCTCGAGTCGGGTGGAGCGATCAACACGCTGAACAACGGGTCGTAAAAGAGAGAACGCCGGCGAGTTGCCGGCGCTCTCACGCGTCACACCTTCCGACGTGAGCTAGGCGGGGGGCTTCCTCACGTCGCTGCCTTCGTCCGGCACGTCGGTCGGACCTTCGATGTTCGGATTCTCGAGCGGTGCCCCGCCCTTCTTCCCGACATCATCGGGCCCGTACTCGCCGGGGCGCTTGGGCAGATCCTTGTTCTCCACTAGAGCTTCTTCTCGGTGCCGGGCTGGGAGCCGCCCTTGTCGCCCTCACGGCCGACGTCGCCGGAGCCGCCCTTCTTGCCGATGTCGCCGCCCTGGCCACCCTGCTTCCCGGTCTCTTCCTGCGGCCACTGCTTGCCGCCCCCGGTGTCGCCCTGGCCAGGCTCCTTGGTCTTCTCCTGCATCGACTTTCCTCCTGCGGATGTCGCCTCTGTGGAGGCGCGCCGAACGAACGAGCAGACCCCGTGCCGAATGCCGGTCTGTAACAAAGTTGCGTGATGACGTTAAATCAACCGAGTCGAAGGGCGAGCGAGCGGACTCGTTTGCGAATCCCATCGCGCACGATCCGGAACGCGGCGAGCCGTTCCTCCTCCGTGCCGCGGGCGAGCGCGGGGTCGGCGAAGTTCCAGCGAAGCCGCATCCCCGAGCGCGGCGGTATCGGGCACTGGGCGTCGCAGACGGTGACGACGATGTCCCAGCCCTCGCCGACCTCATCGACCGACTTGCTGCGCTGGCCGCTGATGTCGACGCCGACCTCCCGCATGACCAGCACCGCGAGGGGGTGCAGCTCCGCCGCGACCGTACCCGCGCTCTCGACCTCGAACCGATCTCCGGCGACCTCGCGAAGGAACCCTTCCGCCATCTGCGAGCGCGCGGCGTTGTGCGCGCACAGAAAGAGGACGCGCCGCCTCGCCCCACCCCCGGCGCCTGCGGCGCGTCCGTTGTCCGCGATTAGGCCGTTACGCGAGCGAAAGGATGTCCAGGAAGGACCGCGTGTTGGTGCCCGAGTTGAAGATCTGGGGACCGGCGTAGAAGACAAGGACAAGGACGATGAGGATCAGCAAGATGATCCCGATGATCATCCCAGCGCCGAACCCGCCGTCATTCGTCACGACCGGCCCACCAGCGGGCGGATTGACGTTGACCTGGCCCATTTACAAACCTCCTCGTGCTAAGTCGCTCGATGTCCTCGCAAGCACCGTGCCGGAACCGCGCGCTCGTTCGTATGCTCGGCGTTCATGCGCTTAGGACCTCTCCGGCATCGCTGGTTCGCGGCGTTCACCGGATCGATCGGCCTCGGCGGACTTGGTGATGAGGTCGCCCGACTCGCATTACCAATCCTCATCCTTGACCTGACCCACTCGATCGCCGCGGCGGCCACGCTGCGCCTCGTGCAGGCGCTTCCCTACGTCTTCTTCGGTGGGATCGCCGGAGTCCTCATCGACCGGGCGGACAAGCGTCGCCTCCTCATCGGCTGCGATCTGCTGAGCGTCGCGCTGACGCTCGCGATCCCGGTCTCGGTCGCCGTGGGCGTGTTCTCGCTCAACCTGCTCTACGTGATCGGATTCCTTCTCGGCACGGTCGAGGTCGCCTGGGGCGTGACCACCGACTTCAGCGTCGTGCCCGCTCTCGTCGAGCCTGATGAGCTCACCAGCGCGAACGCCGCGTATTTCGGCGTCGACCGGTCCGCGCGCATCCTCGGACCGACCATCGGTGGACTCGCGATCGCTGCCTTCGGGACAGCGAACGCCATGTACATCGCCGCGCTCGCGTTCGTTCCGACGATCGTCGTCTTCTTTCTGATGCCGCCGATCTACGACGTCGACCGGCCGACCACGGCGATCACGCCGGCGAACATCGCGCGAGAGCTCGGCGAAGGTTTCTCGTTCGTCTGGCACAGCAAGGTGCTCCGCTGGCTCCTCGTCCTCATGTTCATCGCCAACCTCGGCCAGCAAGGGGTCCAGACGCTCGTGCTCTACGTCCTCCGCGAGGAGAACCAGCTGAGCGGGGTCACCATCGGCCTCGCCCTCTCGCTCGCCGGGGTGGTCACGGTGCTCGCGAGCTTCATCGCGCCTCGGCTCGCCCAGGGCCGGCCGCTCGGCCACACCTTGCTCGGATCGACGGCGCTCGCGGGCCTCGTCATGGCGGCGACCGCTCTCGCGCATGATTGGCGGCTCATCGTCGCCGGATACGCCGCGCGCGAGACCGCGTGGATGGGCTTCATCATCTACGCGTTCGTCCCGCGCCAGCGCGAGGTCCCCGCGCGGATCCGCGGCCGGGCAAACGGAGCGTTCCGCACGATCGTGATCATCGCGAACAGCGTCTCGGCTCCGTTCCTCTCAGCCATCGTCGTCTGGACGAACTCGGCTACCGCCTTCGCGGTGGCGGGCGCCTCAGCGCTCCTCGCCGTCGCGGTCACCTACTTCACGCCGCTCCGCGACTACAACCTGAACGAACCGACACCGGATGAACGCGTCGATCAGGCGGCGAAGTGAGGGACTAGTCCGGTCGGGGCGCCCCGCGCGCTTCGGTCGCGCGGTCATGACGCCCGCCCTTTGGCTCGCGCTTGCCCGCGCGAGTGCGCGTGATCGCGTCCTTGGCCGGAGTGGCCCGGACGCGCTTCGGCATCGGCTCGCGGTCGAGCTCCTTGCGGATCCGTGGCGGTAGCTTGCCGCCGCCCGATGACAGCGCGGCGGCCTTGCGTCGGGAGAGCTCTTTCGCGGGTGGCTTGTGCGGTCGTGACCGGCTCGCACTGACCTTGCGCACCTCGCCCGCGACCGTGAAGGCCCGAAGCTTGGCCATGCGCGCCGGCCGTGCAGGCGGCGTGCCCCGTTACGCTCGCGGCGTGGCGCGCTTCGAGCACGTGCCGCCCGGCGAGCGGACGCCCGACCCGCGTCCAGGCGATTTCATCCTCACGCACGGGGGCGAGCTCTTCTCGCGGCTCACCCAGATCGGCCAGCAGCTGCGCTACGCCGGCGCGGACCAGCCGTACACCTACTGGAACCACGCCGCGCTCATCGTCTCGAACGATGGAGCGCTCGTCGAAGCGCTCGGCGCGGGGGTACATCGCACCACGCTCGCCGCGTACGACCAGACGCAATACACCGTGGTGGCGATCGACGCATCCGCCGAGGATCGCGCCGAGATGGTCGCCTTCGCCGAGCACTGGATCGGCGCGCAGTACGACTGGGCGACGATCGTGAGCATCGGACTCTCGCTTCTCACCGGTGCGAAGTTCAGCTTCGGCTTCGCGGGTCAGCTGATCTGCAGCGGCCTCGTCGCGCGGGCGCTCGAGCGGACCGCGACGATCTTCGAGGATGAGCCATCGCACGTGATGCCCGCCGGCCTCGCGAAGATGTTTGGTGTCACGCCGCCATCGGCGAACGCGCCGAAGGGCCGCGCCGCGCGACGAGGCTAGTTCAGCTCGCTCGGCACGTAGTAGGCGGGAGCGGCCTCACGGATCGCGCGCAGAAGAACCTCGTAGCGCGCGTCCTTCATCACGCAGGCGACCGCGCCGAGAGTTCGGGCCGCCTGGCACACGTCGCCGTCGAGCGTGTACATCACGACCTTGATGTCGGGGAGCTCGCGGCGGAGGTACTTGAGAACGCGGAGCCCATCGGCACCGGGCATGTCCTCATCGAGCACGAGCACGTCCGGCAGGAGCTCCTGGCAGAGCTGCACGGTGGCGGGACCATCCTTGGCCGCACCGACGCAGGCGAGATCGTTCTCCGAATCGATGAGATAGCGGAGGTTCTCGCGGACCGAGGGGTGATCGTCGGCGACGAGCACCCGAACCCGCACCTCAGACTCCCGGCGATCCATTGCCATCACGACCTTCATAAGACTCCAGAGGGCGCTTGTCTAGGGCGATTCCCTACCCGCCGCTCAGCCGGCCCACAGGGCCCTCTTAGAAAGGAGGCGGATCATCGATCCGATGCGGGCTCTTCTCCTCGCCCTGATCGTCGGCCTCCTCGCCGCCTGCGGCAGCGTAAGCGCGACGGCGCAGAACACCGCGACCGCCGCGACCGCGACATCGGTCCCGACCGCGACGAGCGGCGCCACCGCGACGGCGTCGGCGTCCACGAACGCGACCGTCGCGGCCGCGTCATGCGCGTCGCCGGCGACGGCGCTCACCGAACTCACCGAGGGCCCCTACTACAAGGCGAACCCGCCGCAGCGTTCGACGATCACCGCGACGGGCGTCGCCGGGACGCCGTTCGTCCTGACGGGTTTCGT
>VBFI01000005.1 GCA_005889275.1 Chloroflexota bacterium
GCCGATGTCCGGGTGCACGGCAAGATCGCGCACATCAAGAGCCCGGGCGACGCGGTGCACCTCGGGATCGGCTACCTCTCTGAGGACCGCAAGCGCTACGGCCTCGCGCTCGGGATGGACGTCGAGACGAACATCGTCCTCGCGGCCTTCCGCAAGTTCCTGCGGGCGCTCGGCCGGATCGACGACCGTCGCACGCACGAGATCGCGCAGCAGCTGGTGCAGCGCCTGGCGATCAAGACGCCGAGCGTGCATCAGAAGGTGCGCAACCTGTCCGGCGGCACGCAGCAGAAGGTCGTCGTCGCGAAGTGGCTCACCGCCAATACCGACATCCTCATCTTCGACGAGCCCACGCGTGGCATCGACGTCGGCGCGAAGAACGAGATCTATCACCTGCTCAACGACCTCGCGCGTCAGGGGAAGGCGATCGTGATGATCTCGTCGGAGCTGCCGGAGATCCTGCGCATGAGCCACCGCATCGTGGTGATGTGCGAGGGCCGGATCACCGGCGAGCTCGACGGCCATGACGCGACGCAGGAGCAGATCATGACCTTCGCGACGATGCGCCCCTCGGTCGCGAAGGCGGGCTAGATGCGGATCGGCTCGATCACGCTGCCCGCGCGGCGCGGACGGCTCATGCGGTCGGACGCGGTGCAGCGGCTGCTCGCGTTCGCCGCGCTGATCGTGATCATCATCATCTTCTCGCTGCTCACGCCGAACTTCCTGCAGTTCGACAACGCGATCGGGATCCTCCTCGCGACGACGGTGAACGGCATCCTCGCGCTCGGCGTCACCTTCGTGATCATCAGCGGCGGGATCGACCTCTCGATCGGGACGGTGATGACGCTCGCGGCGGTCATCACCGCGGTCACCATCACCGAGCTGCACCTCCCGGTGCCGGTCGGCATCGCGGCGGGGATCGCGATCGGCGCGCTCGCCGGCCTCGTCAACGGCACCCTTGTCGCGAAGCTCAAGATTCCATCGTTCATCGCGACGCTCGGGATGCTCAACGTGGCCAAGGGGCTCGCGCTCGTGGTGTCGGGTCTCAAGCCGATCTACTTCAACGACACGCCGGAGTTCAACCACGCGGCGATGGGGTCGGTCCTCGGCACTGTGATCCCCGGGTTCGACATTCCCAACCTCGTGCTGGTGCTCTTCGGCATGGCGATCGTGGCCAGCCTGATCCTGTCGCGCACGATCCTCGGCCGCTTCACGTTCGCGCTCGGGAGCAACGAGGAGGCCGCGCGCCTCTCGGGCGTGAACGTCGACGTTTGGAAGATGGCGGTCTTCACGGTCGCCGGCATCTTCAGCGGGATCGCCGGCGTGCTCATCGGGGCGCGACTCAACTCCGCGCAGCCGTCGCTCGGTCAAGGGTACGAGCTCGACGCCATCGCCGCGGCGGTCATCGGCGGGACGTCGCTCTCCGGCGGCGAAGGCTCGATCCTCGGGACGGTCATCGGCGCGTTCATCATCAGCACGCTCACGAACGGGCTGCGCATCCTCTCGGTCCCGCAGGAGTGGCAGACCGTCGTCACCGGCAGCATCGTCATCGTCGCCGTGTATCTCGACATCGTCCGCCGGCGGCAGCAGCAGTGAGCGGCTCGAAGATCACGGCGCTCGACGTGCACGACGTGCGCTTCCCCACCTCGCGGACGCTCGCCGGGTCCGACGCGATGAACACCGCGCCCGACTACTCGGCGACGTACGTCGTGCTGCGCACCGACCGGAGCGACGGCCTCGCCGGGCACGGGCTCACGTTCACGATCGGCCGCGGGAACGAGATTGTCGTCGCCGCGGCGAATGCGCTCCGGCCGCTCATCGTCGGCCAGACGCTGGAGCGGATCGCCAGCGACATGGGCGCCTTCTGGCGCCAGATCACCGGCGACAGCCAGCTGCGCTGGATCGGCCCGGAAAAGGGCGCGATCCATCTCGCCACCGCCGCCGTCGTGAACGCGGTCTGGGA
>VBFI01000006.1 GCA_005889275.1 Chloroflexota bacterium
GAGTACGTCGATCACCTGCACGAGCACTTCGTAGATCCGGTGCGCATCCGCGGCAGCCGCTACCAGGTGCCGGACGCGCCCGGATACAGCATCGCGATGAAACCTGAGTCGCTCCGCGATTACGCATTTCCGGGCGGCGTGGCGTGGCGATGATCACCGTCGACGCGCACCACCACTTCTGGGATCCCACGCGGGCCTCGTACCCGTGGATGACCGACGAGCTCGCGGCGATCCGCCGGCCGTTCGGGCCCGCGGACCTGCGGCCGCTGCTCGCCGCGAACGGGATCGACCGCACGATCCTGGTGCAGACGCGCTCGAGTCTTGACGAGACGCGCGAATTCCTCGCGACCGCTGCCGCGAATGAGTTCGTCGCGGGTGTCGTCGGGTGGGTCGACCTCACCGCACCGGATGTCGCCGATCGGGTCGCCGCGCTCCGCGCCGGCCCCGGGGGCGCGAAGCTCGTGGGGATCCGGCATCAGGTGCACGACGAGGCCGACCCCGAGTGGCTCTTGCGGCGCGACGTCCAGCGCGGCATCGCCGCGGTCGGCGAGGCGGGTCTCGCGTACGACATCCTCGTGCGCACGCGCGAGCTGCCGGCGGCGCTCGCGACGGCGCGCGCGTTCCCGGCGATGCGCTTCGTCGTCGACCATCTCGCGAAGCCGCCGATCCGCTCGGGCGAGATCGACGCCTGGTCCGAGCGCCTGTCACCGTTCGGGACAACGCCGAACGTCATGT
>VBFI01000007.1 GCA_005889275.1 Chloroflexota bacterium
TGTCGCCGTCGGTCCGCATGTTGAGCATGCCGCGCCCCGCGGTCGCCACGGACCACGACCCGGGGAGCGCGCCGGCGAGCGCGTCGCGCAGCCCGGGCAGGCGCTGCCGCTCCTGCGCGTCGCTCGCGTCCCCGGCCACCAGGTGGACGCTCAGGAACGCCGCGGAGATGAGCGGCGCGATGGTCGGCCCCGGTCGCAGCCGATCGACGAACGCGCACGACGTGGCCGCGACGATCACGAGCGCGAGCGCGAGGATCCTCACCGCTCGAGGCTACGACGCATGACCCGCGTCGCGATCCTTCGCTACCCGGGCACCTGGAGCGAACGCGACTTCGCGCACGCGCTCACGCTCGTCGAGGGCGTCGAGAGCGAGATCCTCTGGCACGGCGACGCCGACCTTCGCGGGTTCGACGTGGCGATCGTCCCCGGCGGCTTCAGCTACGGCGACTACCTTCGCGCGGGAGCGATCGCGAAGCTCTCGCCCGCGACGAAGGAGCTTCGCCGCTTCGCCGGCGAAGGCGGCGCGGTGCTCGGAAGCTGCAACGGCTTCCAGATCCTCTGCGAGGCCGGCCTCCTGCCCGGCGCGCTCATCCGCAACCGCGACCTGCAGTACCGCTGCGACTGGGTGAACGTGCGCGTCGAAAGCCAGAGGACTCCGTTCACCGCCGGCCTGGGCGGGACCGTCCTGCGAATGCCGATCGGCAACGGCGAGGGTTGCTGGGTCGCCGATCCGGAGACGCTCGGCCGCGTTGAGGACCGCGGCCAGGTGGTCTTCCGCTACGCCGACCCGCGCGGTGCCGCCACGCTCGAGGCCAACCCCAACGGGTCACTTGGCAACATCGCGGGGGTCGCGAACGAGGCCGGCAACGTCGTTGGCCTCATGCCGCACCCGGAGCGCTGCTCGGAAGCGCTCCTCGGGGGTGCGGATGGGTATCGGATCCTCGCCAACCTGGCAGGTGTCCGGCACGGCACCGAACCTGCCTTATATAGATAGGTATGGACCTGTTCGAGCGACAGGCGCAGCTGCAGAGCCTCTTCCAGACCTCGCCCGTAGACGCCGCCTATGCCCAGGGAACGGTCACCGGCCGGCGCATCGCCGGCTCCTATCAAGATCTCGACATCGCGCTCCTCCTCCTCGGCGGGGTGAAGGCGAGCGAGTTCTTCGACTATCAGGTCTACTTCGTCTCGGAGCTCTCCAAGACTCTCGAGACCGAAGGCCTCGACGTGGTCATCCTCAACCAGGCCTCGCTGCTCCAGCGCGCGCAGGTGATCCGCAGCTGGAGCCTGCTCTACCAGCGTGACGAGAAGCGGCGCGTGCTGTTCGAAGCGCGCTCGGTGATGGAGTACCTCGAGTTCAAGAAGTACGACGAGATCCAGTCGAAGGCGCTCGCCGAGCGGACCAAGGGCGATCGTTTCGCGATAGACGTCGAGTACGTGCGCGCTCGCCTCGCCCGGCTGCGCGAGTACACGATGCTCCTCAACGACCTCCGCCCGATCGAGCACACCAAGTTCAAGGCCGACCCGAAGCTCTACGGCCTCGCGCAGTGGTACCTGCAGCAGGCGGTCGAGCTCCTCTTCGGGACCGGCGCGTACCTCGTGTCGGCGCTCGCGCTCCCCAAACCCGAGGCCTATCACGACATCCTCGACACGATCGCCAAGCACGGGGTCGTGGAGCGAGCGCTCGCGTACCGCCTCGAGCACCTCGCAAATCTGAGAAACCTGCTCGCCTACGACCGCGAGCAGACCGACATCGACGAGGTCTACGGCCAGATCCAGACCCGGGTGAACGATCTCGCCGCCTTCGCCGACCAGGTCGACAAGTTCGTCGGCTCCCCCAAGCCCTCCTAGTCCGCTACTCTTTGCGCTGATGCCGTCGCCTGGAGCGAACGACTAACTCGTGGCTCCGTCCCCGACGATGACGGGGACACGGACGGCGCAGCCTAACCAGATCCCACAGGAAGTCGGCCTCACCGAGCACGAGGCCGCCCGCGTGCGCGAGCTCGTCGGCCGCGAGCCGAATCCGCTCGAGTGGGCGATGTTCGGCGCGATGTGGAGCGAGCACTGCGCGTACAAGCATTCGAAGCGCCTGCTGCGCACGCTGCCCACCTCCGGGCCGGCGGTCGCCGTCGGCCCGGGCGAGAACGCCGGCGCGGTCGATCTCGGCGACGGGCTCCTCTGCGTGTTCAAGGTGGAGAGCCACAACCATCCATCGGCGATCGAGCCCTACCAGGGCGCCGCCACCGGTGTCGGCGGCATCCTCCGCGACGTCTTCGCGATGGGCGCGCGTCCCACGGCGGTCCTCAACGCCCTCTGCTTCGGACCTCCGACCGGTCCCGCGGTGCGGCGAACCATCGCCGGAGTGACCGGCGGTATCTCCTTCTACGGGAACTGCGTCGGGATCCCCGACGTGGGCGGGCACATCTCGTTCGAACCCTGCTATGCGGAGAACCCGCTGGTGAACGCGATGTGCATCGGCCTCGCGCGTCCCGAGGATCTCCGCACCGCGACCGGCGCGCGAGCCGGAAGCGCCGTCTACCTGGTGGGCAGCGACACCGGCCGCGACGGCATCGCCGGCGCGTCGCTCCTCGCCTCGTTCGAGCTCGGCACCGGCGCGGACTCGAAGCGCCCCTCGGTGCAGGTCGGGAACCCGTTCCTCGAGAAGCTCCTTCTCGAGGCGACGCTCGAGCTCGTCGCGGCCGACGCGGTCGAGGCGGTCCAGGATCTCGGCGCGGCCGGGCTCACCTGCGCGACGAGTGAGGTCGCCGCGAAGAGCGGGGTTGGGATGCGCATCGACGTGGCGCGCGTGCCGCGGCGTGCGAGCGCGATGACGCCGCACGAGGTGATGCTGTCCGAGTCGCAGGAGCGGATGCTCGTCGTCGCGCGCCCCGGCCGTGAGGCCGACGTGGAACGCATTTTCGCGAGGTGGGAGCTCCACGGCGCGCGCATCGGCGAGGTGACCGGTGGGACGGTGCTTGCGATTTTCGACGGCGACGAGCGCGTCGCCGAGCTTCCGCCGCGTGCGCTCGCCGACCAGGCGCCCGAGTACGACATCAATGCACTGGCAGGGTCGTACCGCGGCCCGGACGAGGGCGTCGGCGGCGCAGCGGGAGTCACGCCCTCGGATGAGGCCCCGGCGCAGGTGAGCACCGGCAAGATCGGCCTCGAGCTCCTGGAGCTCATGGCCTCGCCGGCGGTCGCGTCGCGCCGCGCGATCTACCGCACGTACGACCAGATGGTCGGCACGGACACGGTGATGGGTCCGGGCGCCGATGCCGCGGTGATGCGCATCAAAGGACGCCCGGACGGCATCGCGGTCGCGATCGACGCGCAGCCGCGGGTCGCGGCGATCGATCCGTTCGTCGGCGCGGCGAGCGCCGTCGCCGAGGCGACCCGCAACCTCGTCTGCGTGGGCGCGACGCCGCTCGCGATCACCGACTGCCTCAACATCGGGAATCCGGAGCGGCCGAAGGGCGCATGGGAGCTCACCCGGACCGTCGCCGGCATCACCGCGGCGTGCGAGGCGCTCGGCGTGCCGGTCGTCTCGGGGAACGTCTCGCTCTACAACGCGACGCACGGACAGGACGTCTGGCCGACCGCGACGATCGGCGCCATCGGACATCTGGACGACGTGACGAAGCACGTCCCGGCGCGGAGCGGACGGCCGGGCGACGTCGTGCTCCTCGCGGGCAGCGCCCAGGTGGGGATCGGCGCAT
>VBFI01000008.1 GCA_005889275.1 Chloroflexota bacterium
GGGTGAGGCAGGAAAGCACGGGCGTGCCGTCGACGAGGACGGTGCACGTCCCGCACTCGCCCAGCTCGCAGCCGTGCTTCGTGCCGGTGAGGCCGAGCTCCTCGCGCAACACCTCGAGCAGCGTGTGATGGGGCTCCACGGCCACCGTGCGACGATCGCCGTTCACCCGCAGCGTGAGCAGCTCCTTCGTCACGCCGCCTGCGCCCCGATCCGCTGCGAGAGCGATCGCGCGGCTGCCGCGCACCGCTCGCCGATCCGCCGGAGCGTCCGCAGGTCCACGCGCTCCTTGAAGCCGACGACCATGAGCGCGGCCACCTTGCGGCCGCGCGCGTCGGTGATCGGCGCGGCGACCGCGCGTACCCCGCGGAAGAGCTCCTGGTCGTCGTAACCGATCTCCTCGTGCCCGGAGAGGACCTTCGCGTGAGCGCCGCGGTCGAGCGGCAGGCGCCGACCGAGCGGGGCGGTCATATGCAGGTCGGTCGCGGGCTCGGCGCGCGCCGCGATCTCGAGCTTTCCGTCGATGACGAGGCCGAGGATCGCGGTCTCGCCGAACGATTCCATGAGCGACACGAGGTACGGCTGCGCGAGCGAGCGCAGATCGGGCGCCGACGCATCGGCGAGCGCACGCAGCTCCGGGCCGAGCCGGAAGCGGGTGTCCGGATCGCGGACCACGAGGCCGTGCCGCGCGAGCGTCAGCAGCACGTCGCGCAGCGTGCCTTTCGAGACGGCGAGGGCACGGGCCAGCTCGCTGATCCCCTGCGCGCGTCCGCCATCGGCGAGCGCCCGGAGCACGCGGGCGGCCTTGTCGACCGCGGGGACGGGTCGGATCATGTCCGTACTCTCGGCCATACGCGTACTGAGGATAGTACGGCGGGCCCTGTGCGGCCGCAGATTCGGCTTCTCTAGACTCGCCCGCCGATGGGCGTTGACCGCGACGCTCCGGCCCTCGGGAGCTGGAGCGACGACGAGCGGCGCGAGACGCAGTGGGAGCGCCTCGCGCGCGGACTGCCGGAGGTCTTCCGCGGGAACGCGTTCTACCGGCACAAGCTCACCGCGGCGGGCTTTGCCGGCGATCTCGGGATCACCGCCGACTCATGGCGGTCCATCCCCTTCACGACGAAGGCAGAGCTCTCGCAGGATCAGGCCACGCACCCGCCGTACGGCACGAACCTCACCTATCCGCTCGAGCGATACGTCCGGCTCCATCAAACGAGCGGCACGACCGGGCGACCGGTTCGCATGCTCGACACGAGGGAGTCGTGGCAGTGGTGGCGCGAGTGCTGGCGGCCGATCTATCGGGCCGCCGGCGTGACCGCGGCCGACCGGATCTTCTTCGCGTTCTCGTTCGGGCCGTTCGTCGGCTTCTGGTCCGCTTTCGCCGGCGCGGAGGAGCTCGGCGCGATGTGCATCACCGGCGGCGCGATGTCGACGCGCGAGCGCGTCGCCGCGATCGTCGAGACGGAGGCGACCGTGCTGCTCTGCACCCCGACCTACGCCTTACGGCTCGCCGAGACCGCCCGCCACGACGGGATCGACCTGGTCACGTCCTCGCTCCGCGTCTCGATCCACGCCGGCGAGGCGGGCGCCTCGATCCCGGCGACGCGCGAGCGGATCGAGACCGATCTCGGGGTGGAGTCCTTCGACCACGCGGGCGCGACGGAGATCGGCGCGTACGGCTTCTCGTGCGGAGCGCGCGACGGTCTCCACGTGAACGAGCGCGAGTTCGTGGCGGAGATCCTCGCTGATGACGGTGGCGTGCGCGACGAAGGCGAGGGCGAGCTGGTCATGACCAACCTCGGCCGGTGGGGCATGCCCGCGATCCGCTACCGCACCGGCGATCGGGTCCGCGCGGTGCGCCGGCGCTGCTCCTGCGGCAGCGGTTTCCTCAAGCTCGAGGGTGGCATCGCCGGCCGGGTCGATGACATGGTCACGGTACGCGGCGTGAACGTTTTTCCGAGCGCGATCGAGGCGATCGTTCGGCGCTTCGCTGACGTCGGCGAATACCGCATAGAGGTTGTGCGCGTCCACGAGATGGACGAGCTCCGGTGCACCGTGGAGACGCGCGAGGGCGCCTCGGACGGCCTCGCCGAGCACCTCGCGAGCGCGATCCACCGCGACCTGGGCATCCGATGCGCGGTTGAGACAACGGCGCCCGGCACGCTGCCACGATTCGAGATGAAGGCCAAGCGCTTCGTGAGCAAGCACGAGGAAGCGGGGGTGTAGCGATGCCGACGATCAAGCTGCCCGAGGAATCGCAGCACAGCGAGATGGTCCGCAAGCTGGACACGATGATCCGGGAGCTGTCGAAGGCGCCGGCGATGACGCCGTCGACGCGGGCCCTCGGACTCCGGCCCGCGCTCCTCATCGTCAACCATCAGGAGCTCGCTCACGTCATGGCCACCCGCAAGCTCCTGAACCAGCAGAAGCGGATGATCGCCCTCGCGGTCGCGGCCTCGCTCTCGGCGCCCTACGAGCTGGTCGCGCACACGCGCGCTCTTCAGCGCGAATACGCCATGGACGACGGCCAGATCGTCGAGCTCGTCGCGACGATCGCGCACGTGCGCAGCATCAACGCGTTCGAAAAGGCGATCCTCGCCTTCAACGATGTCGCGCCGATGCGCTCGCAGGACAGCTCGCTCCCCATCCTCGTCGAGGTCCGGCAGAAGCTCGGCAGCGTGCCCCGTTACTTCACGTACATGGCCGCGGATCCGACCTTCGCGAAGATCGTCCTCGAGCGCGAGATCGCCACGGTCCACGAGGGCGAGGTCTCCCGGCTGAACAAGGAGCTCGTCGCGTTCGCGACCAGCGTCGTGAACGACGGACGCCTTTCGATCGCGTACCGCGCCGAGGCGCTGCGGCAGCTCGGGATGACGAACGATCAGCTCTTCGAGGCCACGACGGTGGTCAGCGTGTTCACCAAAAACTCCGCCTTCGCGACGGCGCTGCAGCTCGAGCCCGCCCCCGCCTAGTGCTCGCGGCGTTCCTGATCGGCATCGCGGCCGGGTACGCGATCGCGATCCCGGTCGGGCCGATCGCGATCCTGATCCTGCGAACGGGGATGCGCGGCGGCCTGCGTCAGGCGGCGGCCGCGGGCGCTGGGACGGCGACGGCCGACCTGGTCTACGCGACGCTCGCGATGCTCTTCGGCGCCGCCGCGAGCGGCTTCCTACAGCCATTCCTTCCGGCGACCCGTATCGCGGCCGCCGTCGTGCTCGCCGCCATCGCGATCCGCGGCATGTTCCGGTCGGCTCGGGTGGAGGATCGCGAGATCCGCGGGCCGATGTATTTCATCTTCCTGACGCTCACCATGCTGAATCCGCCGACGGTCATCTACTTCGTGTCGCTCGCCGTCGCCCTCCCCGAGGTCTCGGCGGACATCGCCTCGCGGGCCGCGTTCGTCGCGGGGGCGTTTCTCGCGTCGCTCTCTTGGCAGGAGCTCCTCGCCGTCGCGGGGGCGATGCTCCACGGCCGGCTGACGCCGGCGCTGCAGCGGGTGACGGCGATCATGAGCGGCCTGATCATCCTCGCCCTCGCGTTCCGCATCGCGACCGGCGCGT
>VBFI01000009.1 GCA_005889275.1 Chloroflexota bacterium
CTGGATCTCGACGCGCCGATCCGGCGCTACCTGCCCGAATTCAACCTCCGCGACGACGACGTCGCCAAGCGCGCGACGCTCCGGCACCTTGTCACCCACACCGGCGGCTGGCTCGGCGACTGTTTCGCGGACTTCGGCAAGGGAGACGACGCCCTCGCTCGCTACGTTGCGGCAATGGCCGAGCTCGAGCAGCTCACCCCGCTCGGCGAGATATGGCATTACTCGAATTCGAGCTTCGCCGTCCTCGGCCGCCTCATCGAGGTCGTCACGGGGAAGACGTACGAGGCCGCGGTGCGCGAGCTCCTCTTCATCCCGCTCGGAATGGCCCGAAGCTGCTTCAACGCGGACGAGGCGATCACGCATCGCGTAGCAGCGGGGCACTCCATCGTCGACGAGCAGCCGCGCGTCGTGCGGCCGTACGCCTTCCCCCGCGCGACCACGCCGGTCGGCGGCGTGATCTCGAGCGTGCGGGACCTCTTGGCCTACGCGCGATTCCATCTCGGTGATGGGCGTACCCCGGACGGCGGCCGCCTCCTGTCGGTCGGCTCGCTCGAGCTCATGCGGACGCGGCTCGCGCCGGCGGACAACGACCGCGGGGTCGGTGTCGCGTGGTTCCTGCGCGAGGTCGGCGGAGTGACGCTGCAGCAGCACAACGGGTCCGCCATCGGCCAGCAGGGTGTCCTGATGCTCGCGCCGGAACGTGGCTTCGCGATCGCGGTGCAGGCGAACTCGACCCGCGGAGCGCTGCTGCACCAGGCGATCACCAAATGGGCCCTCAAGACTTTCGTCGGAGTGGACGAGCCGGAGCCCCAGCACGTGCGCATGACCAAGACGCGCCGGGACGAGCTGGTCGCGCGCTACACCGCGGCCGGAGCCGACGTCGAGCTCCGCGCGGGAGGCGAGGGCGTGCTGCTGTACCGCTCGATCTACCACAACATCCTTGGCATCACGCCCGCGCCGACCGACCCTCCGCCCTCTCCGGTCGCGTTCACCGGCGAGGATCGCTTCGTGTGTCTGGAAGGTCCGTTGAAGGACGTTCGCGGCGAGGTCATACGCGACGAGACCGGAGCGGTCCGCTGGCTACGCACCGGCGGCCGCGTTCACCGGCGCGTCGACGCGTAGCGGTGCGCCAATATCTCAACGTACTCGGCAAAGCCCTCGAAGAGGGCGACGAGCGCGCCGACCGCACAGGTATCGGCACGCGCGCGGTCTTCGGCGAGATGATGCGGTTCGACTTATCCGCGGGCTTCCCGGCGGTGACGACGAAGCGGCTCGCTTTCCGGTCGGTCGTCGCCGAGCTTCTCTGGTTCCTCGCCGGAAGCTCGGATGTGAACGACCTGCACGCGCTCGGCGTTCGCATCTGGGACGGCAACGCGTTCGCCGAATACTGGCGGCCTCGCGCGCGCTTTTCCGGCGACGCCGGACGCAACTACGGGCAGCAGTGGCGCGACTGGATCGCTCCCGACGGGCGGCATATCGATCAGCTGCGCGACACGATCCGGCTCATCCGCGAGCAGCCGGCGAGCCGGCGAATGCTCGTGGTCGCGTGGAACCCGGGAGAGCTCGAGCAGACTTCGCTGCCGGCCTGCCACGCGCTCTTTCAGTTCTTCGTTGCCGGTGGAAAGCTTTCGCTCATGATGTACCAACGCTCCTGCGACCTGGTACTTGGTGTGCCCTTCAACATGGCCGAGTACGCGCTGTTGCTGCATCTGGTGGCCCGCGAGGTCGATCTCGAGCCGCACGAATTCGTCCACGTCCTGGCGGACGCCCACATCTACCGCGATCACGTCGACGCGGCGCGCGAGCAGCTTCTGCGTGAGCCGTACCCGGCGCCTGCGCTGTGGCTCGACCCCGAGCTACGCGGCGTCGACGACGCGGTGGCGCGCTATCGCGAGATCGTCGCGCGCGCAAAGCGCGGGGAAGCGCCAGGTCCGCTGCTCGACGGGTTCGCGAAGCTTGAGAACTACCAGCACCATCCGCCGATCAAAGCGAAAATGGCGGTTTGAGCCGCATCGCATTCGTTGTGGCGCGCGATCGCCACGGAGTCATCGGCAAAGACGGCCGGCTTCCGTGGCGGCTCCCCGACGACATGAGGCACGTCCGCGAGCTGACCGTGGGGAAGCCGCTCATCATGGGGCGGCGCACCTTCGACTCGATCGGCCGGCCCCTGCCGGATCGCGTGAGCATCGTCCTGACGCGCGATGAGGCTTTCCGCTGCGACGGCTGCCTCGTGGCGCGCACGCCCGACGAGGCGGTCGCGCTCGCCGGCGACGCGCCGGAGATCATCGTGTTCGGCGGCGCGGGAGTATTCAGTTACTTCCTACCGCGCACCGATCGCATCTATCTCACCGAGGTCGACACCGAGGCGGCGGGCGATACATATTTCCCCCCGCTCGATCCGCGCGAGTGGCGTGAGGTCGATCGGCGCGCGCATCCAGCGGACGCGCGCCACCTTTTCGCGTTCTCTTGGATCACCCTCGAGCGCGTCCGGTGAGCACCGCCGCCGCCGGGTTCGTCTGGGATCCGCGTCTCGCTTCGCATGTCTACCGATCGGATCATCCGCTCAAGCCCTGGCGTCTTTTGGGCGTGCACGACACGCTCGAGCGCCTCGGCGCATTCGCTCTCCCGAATGCCCGGCTGCTCCAGCCGAGGCTCGCGACGCGTGACGAGCTCGAGCGCGTCCACGACCCGGCCTACGTGGACGCGATCGCGCAGGCCTCGGCCGATCCCGACCGCGATTATTCGGCGTGGGGTCTCTCCGCGTGGGGCGACACGCCGCCTTTCGCCGGCATGCACGAGGCTTCGCTTCTCACCACCGGCGCGTCGATCGTCGCGATGGAGGAGGTGATCGCAGGTAGGGCGCGGGTCGCGTTCAACGGCGCGGGCGGGCTGCACCACGCGATGCGCCGGAACGCCTCGGGCTTCTGCATCTACAACGACCCCGCGATCGTGTGTGGCCTCCTCGCCGACCGTGGGATCAAGATCGCCTACGTCGACATCGACGCGCACCACGGCGACGGCGTGCAAGCCGCTTTCTACGAGAGCGACCAGGTGCTCACGATCTCGCTGCACGAGTACGGCATGATTCCTCGGCTCGGCCGGCCGTTCTTCCCCGGCACGGGCGCCGCGGACGAGCGCGGCGCAGGCAAAGGCGCCGGGTACAGCATCAACGTCGCGCTCCCCCCGTACACCGACGACCTCGCGTACATGCGCGCCTTCGACGAGGTCGTCCCGACCCTCCTCGAGCGGTTCCGTCCCGACGTGCTCGTGACGCAGCAGGGCATCGATCCACACTTCACCGACCCACTCACCGATCTTCAGCTCTCCACGCACGCGCGAGAGCATGTCGTGCGCTGGTTCGCATCGACGCCGTATCCGTGGGTCGCGATGGGAGGCGGCGGCTACGACCTCGACGCCGTGCGGCGGACCTGGTCCATGGAGTACCTGATCATGCTCGGCGCTCCCGTGCCCGAAGCGCTGCACGATGACGATCCGCCCGTTCTCGGCGGCCGTGCGCGGACCGCGGTGGATGCCGCGACCGATCAGGCCACGAACGAGGCGCTCGCCTCCGCATTCACGTGATCGCGACGGTCGCCGATCGCTGGCGACCGAAAGCTTTCGCGGCGTGGGCGCTCGGCGCGGGGACGTTCTGGGGCCTCGCGTGCGTTCCGATCGCGATGGTGTTCTCGACC
>VBFI01000021.1 GCA_005889275.1 Chloroflexota bacterium
GGTCGCACCATTCGCGCCGGTAACGCCCTGCGCACCGGTGGCTCCTTGCACTCCCGTTGCCCCGTTCGCGCCCGTGGCGCCAGCATTTCCGGTGGCACCTTGCGCGCCGGTCGCACCCTGCGCACCTGTAGCGCCCTGCGGCCCAGTGTTGCCCGTCGCGCCGGTCGCGCCAGCCGGACCCTGAGGCCCAGTCGGACCGACCGCACCAGCGGCGCCGGTCGCGCCAGTAGCGCCGTCAACTCCATTGTTACCTGTCGCGCCGGTCGCGCCGTCGGCGCCAGTCGTTCCGTTCGCACCGGTCGCACCGATCGCACCTTGTGGGCCGGTCGGACCAACGGCGCCGTTGGCGCCTGTCGCACCGTTCGCGCCGGCGGCCCCAGTCGCCCCGTTGGTTCCGTTCGCGCCTGCGGCACCGGTCGCGCCGTCGAGACCATTGCTACCGGTCGCACCCGTCGCGCCATTGGCACCGGTCGCGCCATTCGCACCCGGTGCGCCATCAACACCGTTGTTACCGGTGGCTCCGGTTGCACCCGTCGCGCCCTGCGGACCCATGGGCCCGATCGCGCCGGTCGAGCCGTTGGCACCCGTCGCGCCCGCCGATCCGGTGGGCCCGGCCGCGCCGGTCGACCCAAAGGATCCGGTTGCGCCGGTCGCGCCGTCCACACCGTTCGCGCCCGTCGGGCCCGCAACTCCGTTCGCGCCGGCGGGGCCGGTAGCGCCGTCGAGCCCGCTTGTACCCGTCGCTCCCGTCGGACCTGTCGGGCCAGTCGGGCCAGTCGGGCCGCCAGCAGGACCAGCCGGGCCAGTCGGCCCTACGGAACCCATCGCGCCCGGAGCGCCTGGAGCGCCAGGTGCGCCCGCCGCGCCAGCAACCCCGGCTGCTCCGGCAGCGCCGGTCGCGCCCGGAAGACCATCGGCGCCGACGGCACCCGTCGCGCCGGTCGCGCCGTTAGAACCCGCAGCACCAGCAACACCCGCAGCGCCGGCGGCGCCTTGCGCGCCCGCGGCGCCTTGCGCGCCCGCAGCGCCTTGCGCGCCCGTCGCGCCGCGCTCGCCCTGGGGACCTGGTTGACCGGCAGGACCGGGAGGGCCCGCCGGGCCGGTGTCGCCCGGGGTTCCACTGATGCCCGCGGGGCCAGCCGGTCCGAGTTCGCCCTGGGCTCCGCGCGAAACGGCGCTAAAAGGATTGAATGGAGTGGCCGACGGCGGCGCGCTCGCGATGACCACCACCGGAGCGACCTTCGCGGCGCTGTCGCTCAGCGCGATGAGCTGGTTCCCGTTGATCGTGACGCCGCCCCTCGCCACGCCGCCATCCACCGTGCGGGTCTCGGTCACCGCGACCGTCTCGCCGCTCCTGGTCGAAAGCTGCGTGTCGATGTGCACCACAGTCGTGCCGCTCGATGGTTCGACCACCGAGCTGACGCGACCGACGTCATCGCCTGGGATGGTCACCACGATCTTGTCGTTCTTGCGCGTGACCGTGGAGCCGGGGATGTACCGAAGGGTCGAGCTCTCACTCAGGCCCGCAGCCTGGCCGGTGCCGTTGACGATGAGCGCCTCGGGCGCGCTGTCGAGGGTGAAGGCGAGGACCGCGGCACGAGATCCGTCCGGAGTCGCGGGGCCCGATGTCGTGACGGTCGTCTGCATCCCTGCGCTCACGAGGACCGGCGCGACGGTCGTGTCCGTTCCAAACGTGCGCACGACGCCATCGGTCGTGCTGACGGTCGTCGTTCCCTTTTCGTCGACGCGGACCTGGAACGCGGTCCCCTGGACCGTGTTCGTTGAGGTCGGCGTGAGCACCGCGTAGTGGCCGCCGGCGCCGATGCTGTGTCCGACGACATGCCACGTCGACCCGCTGAGCTGCTTCATCGAGAAGTCGATGTCGCGGCCACCGCTCACCACGCCGAGGGTCGCGAGCTCGACCTCGGTGTTTGGCTCGAGGACGACGACCGAGTTATCGAAGAATGTGACGGCGGCGTGAGCGCTCGCGCCGGTGCGGATGAAATCGCCCTGCTGCACGAGCGAGTTCGTGATCGCGCGGACGTAGGGGGTCGCACCGTGCCGCAGCTCGACCGCGCCCTGGAAGACGGTGAGGTTGCCGCGGGCCGCGACGACTGTGCTCTGCGAGAGCAGGAAGCCGATGCCCGTCGCGGAGAGCAGGAACGCCGCAGCGACTACGCCCACGATCGCGTACGGCTTGCGACTGCGGCGCGGCGCCGCGGGCTGCGGGACCGCGACGAGCGGTACGACGTTTGGGGCGTACGCCGTTCGGAGAGAATCGCGCACGTCGGCGAGCGGCGCGGTGACGACCTTGAGCTCGATCCCGCCGAGCATGTCCTTGGCCTCGCGCTCGGTCGCGTCGTCGAGCGGATCCGCCATCGCCAGCGTCGCCTGGGTTCGGCCGAACTCAACGAGCACGCACGCGCGCAGCTCGCAGAAGCGACGGGGCAGCTGCCGCACGACGGCGGACTCGGGTGCGCTCTGGCGCGACCAGAGTGGACGACCGCTCACGCGCGAGAGCGCGCTCGCGAAGGTCGACTCCGCGACGAGGCCGGACCGAAGGATGGCGTTCGAGAGGGTCTGCCGCTGCTCACGGGCCGCTTCGATGTCCTGCAGCTGCCGGGTCGTCAGCGCCTTCTCGGTGACGAGAAGCTCTGCGAGTCTCGCCTGGGGGCTCGTCGCGCGGGCGCCACCTGCGGTCGCGGGCTTTATCCCGGCGGCCGCGCGGACGACGCGGAGGATCTCTTGGGGAGGCTGGTCCTTCGAGATATGCGCGACCGCGCCCGTGGCGAGCGCGAGGTCGCGGATGCCGGGGTCGAGCGTGAGGAAGACGATCTTCGTCTCGGGGAGGTTGACGCGCAGCATGCGGGCGACCTCGAGGCCGGTCATCCCGGGCATCGAGTTGTCGAGCATGATCAGGTCGGGGTGGAGCTCGAGGGCTTTCTGGGCGGCTTCGTTGCCGTCCGCGGCCTCGCCGACGACCTCGAAGTCGGGATCGGGGTCGATAAGCGAGCGGAGCCCCTCGCGCACGGCGAGGTGGTCGTCGGCGATCAGAATCCGCTTTGCCACGAGGGATAGGCTCGGTTTTTCGGTTCCAGCCGCCATCGGACTGTCGGGGGGCGTTCGATGTAGGGCCGATGTCCCGAATCGCGACAAGGGCGTATCGTCCGGCCATCGGCCGACCGAGGATCCTCTTGGTTGTCTCCCATCCCGCCGTGGGCAGCGGCGTCGAGACCGTGCTGCGGCTCGAACGGCGCTATGAGCTCCGCCGGGTTGCCAGGCTGGGCGAGGCAGGCGCGGTGGCGAAAACGTGGCCTGCCGACGCCGCGCTCGTCGACGCGGCGATGCTCCGGCCGGGCGATCGCCTCGCCCTGGGGGTCCCCGCGGTGGTCCTCGCCGGAGGGGATGCCGAGAGCCGGGCCGTCTCCGGCGGGCTCGACGATCCCCGCGGCTGGGTGCGCAAGGATGCTCCGGCCGCCGACCTGATCAGAGCTGTAGAACAGTTGTTGACAGCCGGACAGCAATCGGCGGCCGGCAGCCTCGCGCTCCTGGCTCTTGGGGTGCTCGTCCTGGTCTTCGGCGGGTTGCTGTTCTATCTCATATGGCTCGCGCTCGTGTAGACGCCGCATAGAATCCTCGCGATGTCCATCCGGGTGCTCCTCGTCGACGACCACGAGCTCGTGCGGCAGGGAGTCGCGTCGATGCTCGCGAAAGCCGACGACCTCACGGTCGTCGGCGAGGCGAGGACCGGCCGCGAGGCGATCGAGGCCGCGCGCAAAGAGCTGCCCGACGTCGTCCTGATGGACGTCCGCATGCCGGACATGGACGGGCTCGAGGCGACACGGCGCATCAAAGAGGAGCGACCGCGGACCGCGGTGATCATGGTCACGATGCACGACAACCCCGCGTACCTGCGCGAGGCTGTCCGAGCCGGCGCCGCGGGCTATCTCCTGAAGGACGTCTCCAAAGACGAGCTCCTCGACGCGATCCGTCAGGTCGCGACCGGCGGCGCGTTCATCGAGTCGCAGATGCTCAAGGGGATGCTCTCGGAGATGAAGCCTGGCGCCGCCGGCACGATGCCGGGTCCGGCGCGCAATCTCACGAAGCGGGAGCGCGAGATTCTCGCGCTCGTCGCCGAGGGCCTGAGCAACCGCGAGATCGCCGATCGGCTCGTGCTCTCGCCGGAGACGGTGAAGAGCCACGTCGCCGCGATCCTCGAGAAGTTGAACGTCTCCGACCGAACGCAGGCCGCGATCTACGCGGTGCGGAACGGCCTGGTCGAGCAGCCCGCGACCTGACCCCTTCGACGCTTCTCCGGTCGCTCGAGCGCGCGACGGTGCGCATCGGGAACGCCGCGAGCCCCGAGGAGCTCTTCGAGCTCATGCTCGAAGCGACGCATGAGGCCGTCGGCTACGACTCGGCCTCGCTCATGACCGTCGACGCCGCGGGCGACGCGCTCATCGTCCGCGCGGCCCGTGGCAGCCGCCTCGAGGGGACGCGCGTGCCCGTCGGCCCGTCGATCTCGTGGCAGGCACTCGAGCGCCGCGCGCCCATCGTGATCGAGGGACCCGCCGCGCCCTCGCTTGGCACGACTTACACGAAGGACGTCCCCTTCGCGCTCTGCCTTCCCCTCGTCGTCGGGGCGAAGACCCTTGGCGTCATCAACGTGAACCGGGGTGGGCACCCTGGCGACGACGCCGTCGCCTTTCTGCGGATCCTCGCGGACCAGGCGGGATTCGCGATGGAGCGGATGGAGCTCTACGGCGATCTGCAGCACTTCACCGGTCAGCTCCTCTCTCAAGAGGAGGAGCACCGCCGGCGTCTCGCGCGCGATCTGCACGATGGACTTGCTCCAATCCTCGTGTCCGCCCACGCGCAGCTCCAGAGCGCGGCGGTGGACAGCGAGCCGGTGCAGAAGGCGACCGCGCTCCTGCGTCGCGCGATCCGCGAGACGCGCGAGATCCTCGGAACGGTGCGCCCCGCGACCCTCGACGACCTCGGCCTCGTCGCGGCGCTCTCCGCCGCGGCGCGCGACATGGCCGACGAGGCAGGCTGGACGCTCGAGGAGGCGGTCGACGATCCGGGCCCGCTTTCGCGCGAGGCGGAGTCGACGCTCTACCGCGTCGCGGTCGAGGCCCTCAACAACGTGAAGAAGCACGCCGCGGCCCACGAGGTGCGCCTCGCGCTGCTGAAGACGGAGGACACGCTCGAGATCGACGTCGCCGATGACGGCCACGGCTTCGCGACCGAGCAGTGGGGCGAGGCCGGGATCCGGCCAGGGCACTTCGGGCTCCTCGGGATGCGCGAACGCCTGGCGTTCCTCGGCGGCCTGCTGAAGGTGCAGAGCAAACCTGGCGAAGGGACGACCATCCGCATCGTCGTCCCGCGAGACCGCCTGCGCTGACGGCCCGGCGCTACGCCGGCGGGAGCGCCTCTTCGAGCAGCATCACCGGGATCCCGTCGCGGACCGGAAAGCGGCGGCGGCACTCCGTGCAGACGAGGTAGTCGCCCTCCTCACGCACCGGCGCGTGGTGGTCATCGGGACACGCGAGGATCTCGAGGAGCTCCGGGTCAACCGGCATCCTGCCCATTTTGCCGCTTGACACGTGTGTCAATAATTCATTGACATGCTCACCGACGCCGATCGGGCCCTTCCTGGCGGGACGCGCACCCGTCTCATCGTCGAGCCCGCGGTCGCGGTCAGCCTCTCGGTGCTTCCCGATGAGGACCCCGACCACGCCGCGGCGGTCAGCGCCGGCTCCGGGATTCCCGAGGAGCTTCTGCGCAGGCACGGGGCGCGCGTGCGGCAGACCCACCGCCGCGCGAACGTCGTCGTGCTCGACGTGCCGGAGGGGCGTCAGGCCGCGCTCGAGCGCGAGCTTCGCGCCGCCGGCTTCCGCGCCCGACCGCCCAAGCCGGTCTACGCGCTCCTCGATGAGAGCGTCCCGGCGATGCACGTGCCGGCGATGTGGACGGCCGGTTGGGTCGGGGCGGAGGCGCGCATCGCCATCGTGGACACGGGCGCGTACCGGCACGCGGATTTCGCCGACCGCATCGTGGCCGCTCGCGACTTCACCGGCCACCGTGGCCAGGACGACGTCGGGCATGGCACGCACGTCGCCGGGATCGCGGCGGGCGCGGGAGGTCGCTACCGAGGCGTCGCCCCCGGGGCGACGCTCGTCATCGCGAAGGCGCTCTCGGCGACCGGCGGCACCGAGGACACGGTGCTTGCCGCGATGTCGTGGGTGAGTCGCGAGAGCGTCGACGTGATCAATCTCTCGCTCGGCGGTCCGGGCGATCCACGCGATCCCCTCTCCCGCGAGGTCGACGCGCTCGCGGCCGAAGGAACGCTCGTCTGCGTTGCCGCGGGAAACGCCGGACCCGGGCCGGGCACGATCGGCTCACCCGGCTGCGCGGCGGGAGCGATCACCGTGGGGGCGACCGGCAAGGACGGACGCGTCGCGACGTACAGCTCGCGCGGTCCGGTGGCCGGGCTCGCCGGAGCGAAGCCCGACATCGTCGCCGTCGGCGGCGGCGTGACGCCGCGTGAGGGGTGCCACTACGGGGGAGGCGTCGCGAGCGCCCGGGCGCCGGTCCTCTCCCGCGACGCCTGCGCCGTGCCGCCGGGCTACGTGCGCATGAGCGGCACGTCGATGGCGACGCCGCACGTCGCGGGCCTCTGCGCGGTGCTCCTCGAAGCGTCTCATGCGACACACCCACGACTCGATCGTGTGGCGCGCGCGGCGACGGTCCGCCGCGCCATCGTTCAGGGCGCCGTCGACCTCGGGCTCGCTCCCGACGTGGCGGGCGCGGGCATCGCCGACGGCGCGAGAGCGCTCGCGGCGCTCGGTGCCGGCCGTGCCGACGGCCGCGTAAGAAGGCCCTCCTCGCCGGCCATGGCGAGCAGCGGGATCGACCCGAAGTAGTTCTGCAGCGATCGCCACGCGAGGTAGAGCGGGATGAACGGGAACACGACCGCGCCAAGGGGGATCCGCCGCCAGAAACGCCAGAGCACCGCGGCGAGCAGCACGAACGAGGCCGCGGCGAGGACGCCGTAGACCGCCCGAGGCAAGAGCGGGAAAGGACCATCGAGCGCGAGACGGACGAACCCCACCCCGGACGGCGCCAGCGCGCCGACCATCGGCCCGCCGACCCCCTCGAAGAACTCGCCCGGCGCATCGATGATGAAGGGCAGGTTCGGAAGGAGGGCCGCGACCGCCGCGATCGTGCCGCGCCGCAGCGCCTCGGCGCGTCCCTCGCGTTTCCAGATCGCGATGAGATAGAAAGGAGCGACGAACCAGGCCGGCTGGCGTGACGCCATCGCCAGCCCGAGGGCGATCGGAGACGCCCACCGCGACGCGATGAAGAGCCAGGCGAAGATGGTCAGCATCGACCACGTCGGGTCGACCCCGGCGAGGATGTTCTGCCGCATGATGATCGTGTTCCCGACCGCCGCCGCCGCGACGAGCGGCCGCCACGGGATGCGGACGGCTCTCAGCAGGATGAGCACCTCGATGAGGATCTCGGCGAGGTAGATCCAGCGGATGTCGCGTGCGCCCGCGGCGACGAACGGCGTCACGACGAGGAAGTTCAGGGCCGGATAGTTCAACGAGCGCATCGGGGTCCCGTCCTCGTTGTGCGTGACGAGCTGCGGGTCCAGGCCGAACTCCGCGACGGCCGCGGGAAGGTCGAAGGTCCGGTACGGATTCTCGCCGGCGAGGAGCTCCTCCGCGGCGTGATGGGGGACCGTGACGACATCGGCGTGGTAGCCCTTGCCGAGAAGCAGGGCCATCGCGGTCAAGAGGAAGGCGGCGAGCGCGAGCCCGGTCGCGAGCGCGTCGCGGACACTCGGGCGAAGACGGACCACCGCGAGGATCGGAAGACTGCCGACGACGACGAGGGCCATCAGATCGTCGGGCGCGACGACCCGGGACTCGACAACGAGGTGCCGCTCGACGACCGCGGCCACGGTGACGACGGCGAGGATCCCGAGGCCGATGCGGCGGAGACGCTCGTCGTGCTCGACGGCGCTGCGATCGACGAGCGAGGCGACGAGATTGAAGAGCGCCAGGACCGACGCAAGCGCGAGCACCGGTGGAAAGGCGTCGGCGAGCGGCGCCGGACCGAAGAAGCGGAGCGCCGGGGTCCAGAGGGCGAAGCCAGCGACGGTGAGCGGACGGAACACGATCGGCGTCGCGAGGTAGCCAAGATACGCGGCCAGCACATACAGCCCGATCGCGAGGGCATTTCCGTGCAGCGCGAGCACCGCGACCACGTAGGTCAGCGCCGCGAGCCCGAAGCCGGCGAGCGCAGCCCACCGCGGAGGCCGGACCGGCGTCGCGAGGACGATGAGCCCGAGATAGAACGCGTACCCGATCGCGAACGGCAGGTCGGTGCCGGTCTCGTCGATCGCGCGGCGCACGCTCGACGCCGACACGATGCCGGTCGCCGTCAGGACGAGCGCCGCGCGGAGCAGCGCGTTCGAGGGCATGAGACCGACGAGGGTAGCGACCGCTCGTGTCAGTGAGGGGTCAGCGCTCCGGTCCGACCACGCGCGCGCGTCCGCTCGACCACGAATGTCCCGATCGCGGCGGCCTGCGTCGCGATTGCGACGCCGAGGACGATCCGCGCGACCGAGATCGCGTCGCTCGCGACGGCGAGAAGGAGCGCGATCTCGACGGCGACGGCCGCCGCGAGGAGCAGACCCACACGCATCTCGCCTCGGCCGATGAAGTAGTTGATCCACAGGCCGAGGAGCGCGTTGGCGAGAGCGGCAAGCCCGTAGAGCGGCGCGATCGCCACCGCGGCGGGGTACTGGTCGCCGACGACGATTCCGACGAAGAACGCCGGTGCGACGACGTACGCCAGCGCGACCGCTCCGCTCGTCAGGACCACGAAACCGAGCGCGGCGAAGAGCGCGCGTTCGGTCGGCTCACCGCGCGCGTGTGAACGGGACGTGCGCTCCAGGAGGAGGAAGCCCACCGCGATCGGCGCGAACAGCACGATCTTCCCGAGGGTCACCGCGCCGGCGTAGGCGCCGGCCTGGTCCGGGGCCAGCACGGACCGCGCGAGGACGGCATCGATGTTCGTGAGCGCCGCGTAGGCGAGGAGCACGATCGCGGCGAGCCCGAAGAAACGTGTCTCGGCGGCGCCGAGCTCGATCTCGACGCGCGCCCCACGTGCCGCGCGGAAGAGCCCGAGCAGCGGGACCGTCGCGAAGGCGAGGCTGATTCCGACGGCGGCGGTCGCGCCGCTGAACGCCCCGACGACGCCCGCGCCGAGCAGCACGAGGCCGATCCCCACGACAAGCCGAGCCCCCGCCTGGACGATGAGCACGCTGCCCATCCATCCGAATCGCGCGAGCCCCTGGAGAAGACCGAGCGCGAACGTGAGGACACCAGCCAGGAACAGCGAGATCCCCAGCAGCACGACGGTGAACGAAGGCAGCGACAGCGCGCTCGAGAGCGGACCCGAGAGCAAGACGATGGCGAGCGCGAGCGCCGCGACCGCCGCGACGATGCGCACCGACCAGCGGCGGACGAACGCATGGAGCGCGGCCTCCTCCGCACGCGCCTTGTACTGCGCCGCGAGCCTCGCGGTTGCCGACTGGATGACCTGGCTGGAGATCGATTCGAGGATCAGCACGCCGAAGAGCGCGATGAGGATCGCGTAGTCCGCAGGTCGGAGGAGTCGCGCCATGACGACCTGGTAGCCGTACCCGAGGACGTTCGCGATCGTCGTCGCGGCGAGCAGCCAGATCGCGCCGCCGTTGGCGCGGATACGGGTTATCACCGGGCCGCCAGTATTAGCCGCGATGCGCGGGCGCGTTCCCGGCTTCGTTCTCAGCGCGCTCGGGGCGATCGTCTTCGTTCGAGCCGTCCCCGTATGGATCGGAGGCTGGCTCGGGTCTGACGACCAGATCGGCGCGGCCGCGGCGGGAATTCCGTGGGTCCCCGTCGCGGCCGTCGTCCTCGCGATCGGCGTGGCAGCGGTCGCCTGCTATCTCTTCGCGGCGGCCGTTGTCCTTTCGCGCGGCGAGGGCACGCAGGCCCGCGTCGTCGGTCTCGCGCTCGTGTTCGTGGGCTTCGGTGTCACCGACGCGCTCGCGCTGCTCCGCGCGAGCGATCCCGTATGGACGGTGCCGGTCCTCGCCGTCGGGAACGCGGCGAACGCGCTCGCGCTCGCGGTCCTGCTGACGTTCCCGACCGGTCGCTTCGTCCCGCGCTGGAGCGCGACCCTCCTTCTCGGGTGGACGGCGTATCTCGTCCTCATGCTCGCGATCCCTGCGCTCCGCTGGGAATCGCTCGGCGCGAGCGCGGTCATCGTCGAGCTCGCGGTCTTCGCGATCGCCGTCGCCGCGCAGTGCTATCGCTTCGCGAACCGTTCGACCCAAGGCGAACGCCAACGCACGAAGTGGATCCTGTTGGCGTTCCTGATCATGTTCCCGGCGGCGATCGTTCGCGATGTCCCGCCCCTCGTGGTGCCCGCGCTCGCGACGTCCGGGACGGTCGAGCGCTTCGTGTTCGACGTGATCCGGACGGTCTACTGGGACGTCGCGGCGGCGTTTGCCGCGGTCGCGATCGCGCTCGCGACGATCCGCTACCACCTCCTCGATGTGGATCTGGCGATCAGCCGGACGATCGTCGCGACGCTCCTGACCGCCATCGTCGCCGGTCTGTTCACGGGAATTTCGGCGATCACCAACTGGGTGATCCTCGGCATGACCGGTCAGCACTCCGAGGTGGCGAACATCGCGGTCGCCGTGCTCGTCGCGGTGTGCATCGCGCCGCTCCAGCGGGTCGTGCGGCGGCACGTGGACCGGGCGCTCGAGCCGAGCCGGTCCACCTAGGTCCGCGGGCGCGCCGGCCAGGCCACGTCGCTGGCGCCAGCGAACGCGGCAAGGTCCTCGATGGCTGAATCGATCGCGCGCCGCGTCGCCCGATCACGCGGGGCGCCGGGGTCGAGCTGGAGCGACAGGACCTCGAGGCGCCCGCGCTCGCGGTCCATGCGTGGATCGACCGTGCCGATGAGCTGGTGGTCATGGAGGATCGGCATCGCCCAGTAGCCCCGCGTGCGCAGGTGCTTCGGGACGTAGATCTCCATGCGGTAGCGCATACCGAACAGCGCCTCGGTGCGCGCGCGATCGATGATGAGGGGATCAAAAGGCGACAGCAGCGTGGTGCGATCGCCGTCGCCGGCCGCAGGTGCGGCGGCGAAATGCTCGCCCTCCAGACCCTCGACCGTCACGCGGCGCGCGACACCGGTCCGCTCGAGGTCACCCAGCGCGTCGGGCGTGACGTAGTAGCCCAGCCCGTAGTAGCGGCGGAGCTGCTGGTACGTCGCGACCCCCATCGCGCGGAGCGCGCGCTCGGTCGCGAGCCGCGCCGCCAGGCGCCGGCTCAGCGGACGGACCGTTGGCAGCCACGTGCTCGCGAGCGTGAAGACCCGACGGCCGCTCGCGCGCGCGCCGATCGCCACCACGCCGAGGCGCATGAGGAAGTGGAGCATCATCGAGACGTTCCGATCGGCGTTCCATCCGCTTGACTGCCACGAGTCGATCGAACGATCCTCGAACGCGTCCAGCGGCAGCGGTCCTTCGCGCCGAAGGCGCGCGATGACGTCCCTGCGCAGCCGCGCGTTCTTCCGGACCCACGCGTTCATCCGCTGGTGCTGCGGAG
>VBFI01000010.1 GCA_005889275.1 Chloroflexota bacterium
GGAAGAGCGTTCGCGTACACGTTCTCGCTGTCCTCGGTGATACCACCGGCGTTCGCCGAGTAAAGCGCCTCGATCGGGGCGCCACCGTAGGTCGCGACCATGCCGGCCGTCCGCTCGACCGCGCGGACCGTCGAACGGTCCTCGCCGCCGAGGCCGTCGTACTCCTGGTCCCGCGTATCCCCCTCGAGGTCGTAGGCCCCATGGCGATGGAGATGCGTGACCAGGTAGGTACGCGCGGCGATCGCCTGCGAGGCGAGCGCTTCCGGCATCCACGTCGTGGGCTCCTCGGACCCGACCACCGAGGCGAGGTAGCTCGCGGTGTCGACCTCGTTCACGACGATCATGTCGCCCTCGTCGTCCTTCGCGAGCTCGAGCGTGCCGCGGAACACCCGGCCGTTGTACGAAAGCAGGCCGTCGCTGGTCGTGTATTTCAAGAGGACGACGGTCTGCGACGCGAAGAGCGGGGGCGCGAGCGGGTCCTCCCGTTCGAGCGAGAACTCGAACGGCACCGTGAGGATCGGCACGTCGTCGATCCGTGAAAGGAGCTTCGCCTCACGGAGCTGCGTGGCGCGGTTGCGCCGCTCCTCCGCGCCGCTTACGGGATCGGGAATCCGCGCGGCGGCCCCGCCCGGTTCGGCGAGGCGCCGCACGCCCAGCCGCGTGATCGTGTTCGCGTTCCCGCTGTAGACGACCGCGCCCGCGGCGTTCGTGACGTTCACGACCCCGCTCGTCGAGCCGATGCGCGCGTACGCGGTGCCGAGGCCGGAGACGTTCACGCGGACCGTCGCCGGGACCGCCGCGAGCGGCGCGGCGGCTGCCGGGCGCGGGACCCCCGCGACCACGAAGGCGAGGGCGATGGCGAGCGTGATCCGCGCCATCACGATTCCCTCGCGTATACCTCCGGCTTGAGCACGCCGACGAACGGGAGATTCCGGTAGCGCTCGGCGTAGTCAAGCCCGTACCCGACGACGAACTTGTCGGGGATCTCGAAGCCGCGGTAGTCGATCTCGATCGGGACCACCCGGCGGGCGGGTTTGTCCAGAAGCACGCAGAGACGAATCGAGGCCGGACGCTGCGCGCGCAGATGCTCGATCACGTACGAGAGCGTCTGGCCGGTGTCGAGGATGTCCTCGACGACGAGCACATCGCGCGCCTCGATCGGCTTGGCGATGTCTTTGAGGATGCGCACGACCCCGGTTGACTCGGTCTCGGCGCCGTACGAGGACACCTCGAGGAAGTCCAGCGCGAGCGGGATCTGGGTGGCGCGCATCAGATCGGCGAGAAAGGGCAGCGCGCCCTTCAGGATGCTGACGAGGACGAGATCCTTCCCCTGGTAGTCGGCGGCGATACGCACGCCGAGCTCCTTCACCTTCGCCGCGATCACGTCGGCCTTCACCAGGATCTCGGCGATGTCGTCGGCCGGTCGGGCAGGCGTCATGAGGGCCATCAGCCGATCGATTGTCGCAAATTGCGTGCTACCGGACGCGTGAAACGCGCGCGAGCCGCCAGGCGAGCGCGGCGACCCCGGTGACGAACACGGCGGCGGCGAGCCATGCCGTGTTCGGGCCATCGCGGCCGGGTCGACTGGGGAGCGAGGCGGGCACCAGGGTCGGGGCGATCTCGGTGTCCACCACGATGAGCGGACGGCCTTCCGGTCCGCGAAGGGCGGCGGGCGGAAGGGTCGGGGCGGTCGCCGGCAGAGCCTCGTCGGCGGGGACGACGAACACCGCGCCGAACATGATCGAGTGGTAGATGCAGTAGTAGAGGTAGGTGCCCGGCGTCGTGAAGGTGATCGAGCGGGAGCTTCCCGAGGCGAGGTTTCCCGTGTCCCACGCGCCGACCGAGGTCGCCGTGTGCGTCGATCCGTCGAGGTTCGTCCACGTCACGGTGTCGCCCGCGTGCACCGCGATCGTGCCGGGCTGAAACGCGAAGTCCTTGATGCTCACGCTCGTCGTCGCGCCGAACGCCACGAGCGGCAGCGAGAGGATCGCGACCGAAGCGACCGCGGCGGCGCACCAGGCGAGCACATCCCGCCTCATCCGGCGGGATTGTGGCTCACTCCGCTAGCGACGGCGGAGGACGAAGGCCCCGAGCCCAGCCAGTCCAGCGACCGCGAGGACCGCGCCGCCGATCACCACCGGACCCGGTCCGGTGTCGCCCGAGAGGTCGGGCGCCGATGACGCGACCGCGACCGGGCCGCTCGCCACGGCGACCACCGGGGCCAGCGTCGGCGTCGCGCTCGACGCGATCGATGGCGACGGAGTCGCCGCCGTGGTCGCCTCGGGCGTCGGCGCGGGCGTCACCGGCGCGGCCGTGGCCGCGGGGGTGGGCGCCGCGGTCAGGACGGGGGTGGGCGCCGGAGTCGGGACAGGCGTTGGCCGCGGCGTCGGCACCGGCGTTGGCGCCGGCGTCGCCGCCGCGCGCACGATCACCGTTCCGGTCATCCGGTCGCCGTGCACGCCGCAGATGTAGCTGAAGCTGCCCGCTGTGCCGAACACGAGTGAGGCGCTCTGGCCCTGACCGAGGACCGCGGTCTTGAACCCGTCGTTGAAGAAGGCGCTGTGCGGAGCGGCATCCTTGTTCGTCCACGTCACCGTGTCGCCCGCGGTGACGGTCACGCTGATGGGCACGAACTGGAAGTTTTGGATCGTCACGTTCGACGTCGCCGCGTAGGCGGCGATCGGCAATGCGACGACGAGGATCGAAGCGGTGAGCGCCGCGGTCCACGCGACCGCGGGACGGACTAGCCGCATACGATACCGACCGTGCCGCTGGTGTCCGCCGATGCGCCGTTCGTGGCGCTCGTACGCGAGGCCGAGCGCATCGGTGTGCACCTGAGCCCCGCGCAGGCCGACCTGTGCGCGCGGTATGCCACTCTGCTCATCGAACGCAATACGGATGTGAACCTTACGGCGATCACCGAACCTTCGAGCATCGCGCGGAAGCACTTTCTCGATTCGTTCACCGCCCTGGCCGTCCGCGGATGGAGCGGCGGCGAGCGGCTCATCGACGTCGGCAGCGGCGCCGGCTTCCCCGGTCTCGCCCTGCGGATCGCGCTCCCCCGCGCGCAGGTCACGCTCGTCGAAGCCACGGGAAAGAAGGCACGCTTTCTCGAGGAGGTCACGCGCACGCTCGGGCTCGACGGCGTCGAGGTCCGCAACGAGCGCGCGGAGGCGCTCGCCAAAGAGCGGCGCGAGCGCTACGACGTCGGGACCGCGCGCGCCGTCGGCTCGCTCGGCGCGGTGATCGAGTACCTGCTCCCGTTCCTGCGGGTCGGC
>VBFI01000022.1 GCA_005889275.1 Chloroflexota bacterium
CACGAATCCGGCCACCTCGGGACTCCCGGCGCGCCGCGCGAACGCGGCGAGGGCCTCCGGATCGCCGCCGGAGTACGCGCGTCCCATCAGCACCCAGGCGGTGGGGAGGAGCACCGGCCAGAACAGGACGCTCAGGAGGAGGGTCGGGTACCGACGGACCTGCCGGAGCTCTTTGCGCACCGCGGCCACGAACGCGCGCGCATCGGCCGCCAGCAGGCTCATTCCCGCAGTGCGCGGCCAGTGAGCGAGATGAAGACGTCCTCGAGGGTCACCGGCACCACCTCGACGTGATGGATCGTCGCGCCCGTCGAGCGCGCCGCGTCGAAAGCCGCGGGGACGAACTCGCGCGCCGACGCGCAATGTGCGGTCACCGTGAGGGTCCCGTTCCGCCGCTCGCTTCGCGCGACCGTCGCCGCGCGGCCGAGGCGGTCGAGCACCGCGCGGTCATCACCCTCGAGCGCAAGCTCCAGGTGGACGACCTCTTCGGCGCGGATCGTGCGCTTGAGCGCGGCCGGCGTATCGAGCGCCACGATCTTGCCGTGATCGATGATCGCCACACGGTCACAGAGCTGGTCGGCCTCCTCCATGTAGTGCGTCGTGAGCAGCACGGTGCGCCCCTGCGCCCGGAGCTCGCGGACACGGTCCCGCAGGTCTCGGGACGCCTGCGGGTCAAGACCGACCGTCGGCTCGTCCAGGATCACCAGCGGCGGATCGGGAAGCAGGGCGCGGGCGAGCGCGAGACGCTGGCGCATCCCGGTCGAGTACCGCTCCACGTAGTCGTCGGCCCGGTCGGCGAGCTTCACCGCGACGAGCGCACGGTCGATGCGCGGTCTGGTCTCCGCCGGCGGGACGTGATAGAGCGCCGCGAAGTACTCGAGGTTTTCGCGCGCCGTCAGCTTCCAGTAGAGGCTTCGCTCACCCGACAGCATCGCGCCGAGGCGCGCCCGGACCTCGCGCGGCCGGGCGAGCGGGTCGATCCCGAGAACGCGGATGCTCCCGCTCGTCGGGATGAGCAGCGTCGCGAGCATCTTCATCGTCGTCGTCTTCCCCGCCCCGTTCGGACCAAGAAGACCGAAGATCTCGCCGCTCTGGACGGTCAGATCGATGCCGTCGACCGCCCGGAAGCGCTCGCGCCGGTCAGGCTCGCGACGGGCTCGCTGCCAGATCGTTCGCCTGCCGCGCTCGAAGACCTTGACGAGGTCCTTCGTCTCGACGGCAGGCGGCGTCACTCGACGAAGATCTCCACCCGATCCTGGTCGTCGGCGATGTCGACGATCTTCCCTGGGAAGTCCACGCTCCGAAGGAGCTCGTCAAGGTCGATCCCGAACTTGCCGAGATGACCGCGCACCAGGCCGCTCGAGGCGAGCTTCATCTTGCCGATGCGCGCAATCGCGAGAGGGATCGCGACGTTCACCTTCTGCTCACCGTCCTCGGTGACGCGGATGCGCAAGATGCGGCCGCGGGCGCCGGGCGGCCCGGGGGGCGAGGGCGGCGTGGGTGGGACGTGATCGCGCGGCGGACGCGGAGGCTCATCGACGTCGCCGAGCGCCCGCAGCAGGCGGAACGCCTGCTCCACGTCGATCTTGCCGTGATCGATGATCGCCACACGGTCACAGAGCTGGTCGGCCTCCTCCATGTAGTGCGTCGTGAGCAGCACGGTGCGCCCCTGCGCCCGGAGCTCGCGGACACGGTCCCGCAGGTCTCGGGACGCCTGCGGGTCAAGACCGACCGTCGGCTCGTCCAGGATCACCAGCGGCGGATCGGGAAGCAGGGCGCGGGCGAGCGCGAGACGCTGGCGCATCCCGGTCGAGTACCGCTCCACGTAGTCGTCGGCCCGGTCGGCGAGCTTCACCGCGACGAGCGCACGGTCGATGCGCGGTCTGGTCTCCGCCGGCGGGACGTGATAGAGCGCCGCGAAGTACTCGAGGTTTTCGCGCGCCGTCAGCTTCCAGTAGAGGCTTCGCTCACCCGACAGCATCGCGCCGAGGCGCGCCCGGACCTCGCGCGGCCGGGCGAGCGGGTCGATCCCGAGAACGCGGATGCTCCCGCTCGTCGGGATGAGCAGCGTCGCGAGCATCTTCATCGTCGTCGTCTTCCCCGCCCCGTTCGGACCAAGAAGACCGAAGATCTCGCCGCTCTGGACGGTCAGATCGATGCCGTCGACCGCCCGGAAGCGCTCGCGCCGGTCAGGCTCGCGACGGGCTCGCTGAGCCAGGTGCGCTCCTGCTCGTAGAGGTGCGGCTCGACGTAGATGTCGTTGTCCTTCTGCTCGATGCGGACCTCGACGTTCTCCAGCAACCGCTTCGCTCGATCGGAGCTGCCGCCGCGAACCCGCTTCCGCGCGACCACACGGACCTCTCCGGGATTGCCCACGTGGATGTTCGTTTCGCCGGAGACGTTCCGTACGCGGAGGCGGGGCATCCCTTCCACGGCGAAGACCTTCTCCACGGTTTCGTCGAAGCTCTCGCCGTCGCCAGCGTCGTCGTCCATCCCGACGAAGGCGGCGCTCACCGAGCGCGCGATCTCATCGGGATCGACGCCGAGCGTGAAGCCGTGGCGTGACATATGAAACGCACGGCGCTGCTCGCGCCGCGCCTCACGGTCGCGATGGCGCTCTTCGCGTTCACGTTCGCGATCGCGCTCGTGGTCCGCGCGAGCCCGCGCGCGATCCTCCTCGCGCTGCACGCGGTCGCGCTCACGCTGCTCGCGGTCACGTTCGCGCTGCTCCTCCAGCGAGTCGAATGGATCGCTCATGTCGCGGGCTCCCGTTCCAGGAGCGAAGCGGCGTCGTCCGGCGCGATCCGGCCTTCGGCGAGCTCGCGCAGGATCTCCTTGCGACGCTCGGTCTCACGATCGGGCTCGGCCTGCGAGGGGAAGCCCAGCGCGCGGATCACCGCGTCAAGGCGCGATCGCACGGTCGGGTAGCTCATCCCCAGCTCGCGCTCGACGTCTTTGAAGTTCCCTCGGGCTTTGATGAACGTCTCCAGGAACTCCAGCTGCTCCGCGGAGAGCTGGTGGAAACGACCGAGCGCGAACGACCCCTCGATGCGCGTGCCGCACGACGCGCATTCCAGACGCGCGACGCTGAGTGCTTCGGCGCAGATCGGGCATTTCGCGATCACCGGGTTCGGCATGAACCGAAGATGCTCGCCTGCCTCATCAAATGTCAAGACAAACTGAGCGATATGTAGCCGAGGATTCGAAACCGTGAGGTCGGCTTAGCCCTCGATCGCCTGCTTGATGCGCTCGGCGAGCGCCGGCCCGACGCCGCCCACCGCGGCGAGGTCGGAGACGGGGGCGTCGCGCATGGCGCGGACGCTCCCGAAGCGGCGAAGGAGCGCGCGCTTCCGGGCGGGGCCCACGCCCTCGACGTCGTCCAGGACGCTCCGCACCGCGCGCTTCCCGCGCACCTTCTGGTGGTAGGTCACGGCGAAGCGGTGCGCCTCGTCGCGGATCCGCTGCAGGAGGTAGAGGCCCTGCGACGTCCGGGGTAGGACGATCGGGTCGTGCCGGTTCGGCACAAAAAGCTCCTCATGCTCCTTCGCGAGCGCCGCGATCGGGATCTGCAGCAGCCCCGCGTCGGAGAGAGCGGCCTGACCCGCCGAGAGCTGCCCCTTCCCGCCGTCGAGGATCACGAGGTCGGGGATCGGCCACCCCGCGCCGTCGGACGCCGAGGCCGAGCGCTGGAAGCGACGCCGGAGGGTATCGCGCATGTTCGTGAAGTCGTCGTTGCGGTCGGTGATCTTCGCGCGGAAGCGCCGGTAAGCGTGCTTCGCCGCTCGGCCGTCCTCGAACACGACCATCGAGCTCACGACGTTCGTTCCCTGGACATGGCTCACGTCGTAGCACTCGATACGCCGCGGCGGCGCCTCGAGCCCGAGCGCGTCGGCGAGCTCGCGGAGCGCCGTGTCCGTCTTCCCACGATCGGCGAGCCAGCGGACCCGCTCCTGCTCGAGGGCGTCGTGCGCGTTGCGCTCGGCGAGCTCGGCGAGATGCCGCTTCTTGCCGCGCTGCGGCACGAGCAGGTTCACCGGACCCTTCCGCCGCTCCTCCGCGAACGCGACGAATGCCGCCGCGTCCGGAAGAGGAACGGGAACGACGATCTCCGGGGGCACCGCGGCCGCGATCGCGTAGTGCTGCCGGAGGAACGACGCGAGCACCTCGGGCGGTGCGGCGCCCTCGGATCCCTCGAGCGCGAAATGGTCGCGGCTCACGATCGTCCCGTCGCGGACGCGGAAGACCTGCACGACCGCGTCGCCCTCGGCGACGGCCGCCGCGAGGACGTCGAAGTCGTCGCCCTTGTACGAGTGGACCTCCTGGCGGTCGAGGGTCCGCTCGATGGCCTGCAGCCGGTCGCGCAGCTCGGCCGCGCGCTCGAAAGCGAGGGCGTCAGAGGCGACCTGCATCTCGCGACGCGTATCGCGGGCGAGCGTCTCGTAGCGGCCTTCGAGGAAGAGGACGCTCTTCTCGATCGTGGCGCGGTACTCCTGCTTCGGGGCGTTCCCGACGCATGGCGCGGTGCATCGCTTGAGATGAAAGAGGAGGCACGGACGACCGCCCGGCAGCGCCGACGGCGGGACGGTCTTCCCCCGGCCGTCGGGGTCCGCGACGATCGTGAGCTTGCAGGTGCGGTAAGGAAAGAGCTTTTGCAGAAGGTCGAGCGACTGGTCGACCGACTTGGCGTTCGCGAACGGACCGAAGTACCGGGCGGTGCGGTCCCCGAGCGTCCGCGTCCGGAGGATGCGGGGGAAATCCTCTCCGAGGGTCACCTTCACATAGGGATAGGACTTGTCGTCCTTGAGCCGGATGTTGTAGCGGGGATGGTGCTGCTTGATGAGGTTCGCCTCGAGGAGGAACGCCTCCGAGATGCTGCCGGTGAGGACGTACTCGAGCCGCTCGGCGCGCTCGACCATCCGTACAAGACGCACGTCCAGGCTCGGGCCGAAGTACGCACGCACACGGTCGCGAAGGACGTCGGCCTTGCCGACGTAGACCACCCGTCCCCTCCCGTCCTTGAAGAGGTACACCCCGGGCTCGGCCGGGAATGAGGCCACCTGGGCCTCGAGGGACTCGCGGCGCGAGGTCCTGTCCACCCTCCGAGTATCGCTGCGCCAGGCGGTCGGTCCGCGGCTATGCTTTCGCCACGCAGATGGGCCCTTCCGTCCGGTGAAAGAGACCACCGCCGAAACGTCCAAGCGGGCGCGCCGCTCGGTCCAGTCGGTCGACCGCGCGCTCGACCTCCTCGAGGCACTTGCGGGAGCCGACGGCGAAGTCGCGATCACCGCGCTCGCGACGCGGACGGCGCTGCACGTAAGCACCGTGCACCGGCTGCTCGCGACGCTCCTTCGGCGCGGGTACGTGCGCCAGAACCCGGACACGAGCCGCTACTACGCGGGCGCCAAGCTCGCGACCTTGACCGAGGGACGTTCCCGATTCGGCGAGCTCCGGCTGCGAGCCCGTCCGCTCCTCCGTGCGCTCACCGAGTCCACCCGCGAGACCGCGAATCTCGTGGTCCTCGACGACCTGCAGGCCGTGTACATCGAGACCGTCCCGTCTCCGCAGGTCGTGCGCCTCTTCACGACCGTGGGAAACCGCACCCCCCTCCACGCGACCGGCGCGGGGAAGGTGCTCCTGGCGATGCTCCCGACGCCGCGCCGGGACGCGCTGCTCGAGCGGATCGAGCTGCGCCCGTACACACCGCGGACGATCGTCGACCGCGCGACGCTCCGCCGCTCTCTCGACGAGGTCCGCGAGAAGGGCTACGCGATCGACGACGAGGAGTACGACGAGGGAGTCCGCTGCGTCGCCGTCGGGGTCGTGGGGGCCGCCGTTCGCGGAGCGGAGCGCGAGCCGAGCGCCGGCCCGGCCGCCGCGCTCTCCATCTCGGCGCCGGCGAGCCGCCTCTCGCGTCAGCGCTGCGCCGAGCTCGCGCCCCTGCTGCGCCGGACCGCCGCGGAGCTAGCGGACGCGCTCCGCGATCAGGCCGGAGCGGCGTCATAGCCCCCGCCGCAGTCGTCCGGGCCGGCGTCCGCGGCCCATCGCTCGTGCGCGCGCTCCAGGAGCTCCTCGGCGCCTCGAAAGTCCTCGGCACGCGTGACGAGCTCCTCGTCTACGAGTACGACGGTGCGGTCGACACCGCGACGCCGGATGCCGTCGCGCTCCCGGAAAGCACCGCCGACGTGGCACTCCTCGCGAAGTACTGCCACGAGCACGACGTCCCGATCGTCCCGCGAGGCGCGGGCACCGGACTCTCCGGCGGCGCGATCCCGGTCGAGGGCGGCGTGGTCGTCTCCTTCGCGCGCATGGCGCGGATCCTGGAGATCGACGTCCCGAACATGCGCGCGGTGGTCCAGCCGGGCGTGATCAATCTGCATCTTGAGAACGCGACCGCGCCATACGGGCTGCACTTCGTCCCCGACCCCTCGAGTCAGAAGGCCTGCACGCTCGGCGGCAACGTCGCCGAGAACTCCGGCGGGCCGCACACGCTCGCCTACGGCGTGACGACGAACCACGTCACCGGCCTCGAGATCGTCCTGTCGGATGGATCGGTCGTTCGGCTCGGCGGCAAGGCGATCGAGACCGAAGGCTACGACCTCGTCGGCGCGTTCGTCGGCTCGGAGGGGACGCTCGGCCTCGTCACGGAGGCCACCGTCAAGCTCACGCCGCTGCCCGAGGAGAAGCGCACGCTCATGGCCGCGTTCGCGACGATGGACGACGCGTCAGAGACGGTCTCGGCGATCATCGGCGCGGGGATCGTCCCGAGCGCGATCGAGATGATGGATCAGCTCGCGACCCAGGCGGTCGAGGCCTCGGTCCACGCCGGGTACCCACTCGATGCCGGCGGCATCCTCCTCGTCGAGGTCGACGGCGCGCGCGATGGGCTCGACGAATCGCGAGCGCGCATCGAGGCGATCTGCCGCGAGCACGGCGCGCGGACGATCCGTGTCGCGGCGAGCGCGCTCGAGCGCGAACGTCTCTGGGCCGGGCGCAAGGGCGCGTTCGCGGCGATGGGCCGGCTCTCGCCCGACTACTACGTGCAGGACGGGGTCATCCCGCGCACGCGTCTCCCCGAGATCCTTCGTCTGGTGAAGGAGGCCGGCGAACGCCATGGCGTCCGCATCGCCAACGTCTTCCACGCCGGCGACGGGAACATCCATCCGCTCATCATGTTCGATCTCCGGAACGGCCCCGAGGAGCTCGATCGCGCGAAGGAGGCGAGCATCGACATCCTGACCGCGTGCATCGAGGCGGGCGGTTCGCTCACCGGCGAGCACGGCGTCGGCATGGAGAAGAACTGCTACATGCCGCTGCAGTTCGCGCCCGCCGACCTCGCGGCGATGCGGCGCGTGAAGGAGAGCTTCGATCCAGCGGGGCTCATGAATCCGGGCAAGATCTTCCCCACGCCGAGCCGATGCCGCGAATTCAGCCTCGCGGCGACGCGGTGACGGCCACGGCGCTCCAGGCCATCCCGGCGAACGCCGAAGACTGTGCCGAGCTCCTCGTGCGCGCGTCGCGTGAACGACGGACCGTGCGCATCGCCGGCGGTTCGACGAAGAGCTACCTGGGCGACGCGCGCGAAACGGACATCGAGCTCGGCACCATGGCGATCGCGGGGATCGTGGATCACGTACCCGCTGACCTCACGATCACCGTCCGCGGGGGGTCGCCGCTCGCCGACGTTGCGTCGGCGCTCGCCGTCGCAGGGCAGTTCCTCCCCCTCGATCCACCACACGGCGAACGCGCGACGGTCGGCGGGGTGATCGCCGCGAACGCGAACGGGTTCTGGCGGGCCCGGTACGGCGGCGTGCGGGACCTCCTCATCGGAACGCGGACCGCCCTGGCCGACGGCAGCGTCGTCCGTTCGGGCGGTCGCGTCGTGAAGAACGTCGCCGGCTACGACCTCAACAAGCTCCTCGTCGGATCCCTCGGGACGCTCGGCGTCATCGTGGAGGCGACGTTCAAGGTGCTGCCCCTCCCGGCCGCGCGCGACGGGAGGTTGGGCCGTTTCGAGAACGCGGCCGACGCGTTCGCGGCGGCCGACGCGATCCTGCGAGCGCCCGCGCGCGCGGAGTCCATCGCCATCGCGCGCCGCGACGGCGCGTGGATCCTCCTCGTCGAGGCGCGCGGCGATGCGCCGGCGGTCGGACGATGCGTCGCCGACGCCGAGCGCGAGGTCCGGTCGCGCGGTGGTTCGACCGACGCGTTCGCGGGCGGGCTGCGCGATCTGCGCGAGCTTCCCGAGCGCGCGACCGACGGCGCGCTCGTGCGCCTTGCGCTCCCGCTCGCGGCACAGGCGCGGCTCGCCGAGACCGCGGTCTCGCTCGACACCTTCCGCGAGCTCGCGGCCGACGCCGCGTCCGGCATCCAGCGGATGCATCTCGTCGGGGAGGACGATCGCGTCGTCGCGGACGCGGACGCCCTGCTGCTCGCGGCGCGAGCCGTGGGCGGAAGCGGCCGCGTCGAGCGGCGCGCCCAGCGTCTGCGCGCGAGGCTTGCCACGTGGTCGGCGCGGCCGCACGGTGAGGTGCTCATGAGAAGGGTGAAGGACGCGTTCGATCCCGCCGGGATCCTCGAGCCCGGCCGTTCGGTGCTCGCACCGTGACGACCTCGTTCCTTCCCTACCCCAACGCGGATGCGCCGTCCGAGGAGCTCATCTCGCGGTGCGTCCATTGCGGGTTGTGCCTGCCGAGCTGCCCCACGTTCGCGGTCCTCGGCGTCGAGACCGACTCGCCCCGCGGGCGGATCCGGCTGATGAAGACCGTCTGGGAAGGCCGCGTCAGCGCCGACGCCCCGTCGTTCGAGAAGCACATCGGGCAGTGCCTCGACTGCCGGGCGTGCGAGACCGCGTGCCCGTCAGGCGTGGAGTACGGGAAGCTCGTGGAGGCGGCGCGCTCGCAGATCCTCGCGGTGCGCCGGCCCTCGGCGATCGAGCGCGCGATCCGCACCGCGGCATTCGACTGGCTGCTCCCGCACCGTCGCGTCCTCGCCGCGTTCGCGACGCTTTCCGTCGCCGCGAAACGAGCAAAGATGCCGACGCTCCTGCGCGCGAGCCGTCTGCACGCCGGCCGCCGGCTCGCCGAGATGCTCGAGCTCTTGCCGGAGAGAGCCACCGCCGAGCGGATGGAGACCGTCGTGCCCGCCCAGGGCGCACGCCGCGGCACCGTGGCGCTCTTCGCCGGATGCGTGATGGGAAGCGTCTTCGGAGACACCAATCGCGCCACCGCGCGGGTGCTGGCGCGGAACGGCGTCGAGGTTCACGTCACCCGACCGCAGACCTGCTGCGGCGCGCTGCACGCGCATGCGGGCGAGCGCGACCGGGCCCGCGCGCTCGCGAGGCGCAACATCGCCGCCTTCGAGGGCCTCGCGGTCGAAGCGATCATCGTGAACGCCGCGGGCTGCGGAGCGGCGATGAAGGAATACGGCTGGCTGCTGAAGGACGATCCGGCCTGGGCGGCACGCGCTACGGCCTTCGCGGCGAGGGTGCGCGACGCGACGGAATATCTCGGCGATCTCGGACTGCGCGAGCCGCCCGGGCCGGTCCGCGTGCGCGCCGTCTACGACGACCCGTGCCACCTCCTTCACGGGCAGCGCGTCCAGGCCCAGCCGCGGGCCCTCCTCGCCGCGATCCCCGGGCTCGATCTCGCGCCGCTCGCCGAGGCCGACATGTGCTGCGGCAGCGCGGGAACCTACAACGTGACCCAGCCGGAGCTGGCCCGGGCCCTCCTCGAACGAAAAGTGGCGAACATCCAACGCAGCGGCGCGGAGCTCGTGGTGACGGCGAATCCGGGCTGCCTCATGCAGATCCAGGCCGGGCTTCGGCGGGCCGGATCCACCGCTCGCGTCGTCCACCTCATCGACCTCCTCGACGAGTCGTACCGCGCCGGCTGAGCTCGTCGCGGTCGCGTTGCTGGCCGCCGCGACGGCCGTCGCCGCGATCGCACGCCGCGTGTCACTCCCGGAGTCGGTCGTCCTGGTCGTCGTCGGCCTCTTCGGTGCGGTGCTCTTTCCCGAGATCCGCTTCGCGGTCACGCCCGCGCTGGTGCTCGGCGTGTTCATACCGGGGCTGGTCTTCGCCGCCGCGTACACGATCGACTGGAGCGATCTGCGGGCGGTGCTCGGTCCGGTGATCGGGCTCGCGGTCCCAGGGGTGGTCGCGTCCGCCGCGGTCGTCGCGATCCTGCTGACGGCGACGGGCCTGCCGCTCGAGCTCGCGTTCGTCGTCGGCGCGATCACCGCCGCGACCGATCCGGTCGCCGTGGTCGCGACGATGGCGCGGCTCGGAGTGCCAAAGGCGCTCCGGACGCTCGTCGAGGCCGAGAGCCTGCTGAACGACGGAACCGGTCTGGTCCTCTTCGCGCTCGCCGTCCGCGCCACGAGCACCGGGATCGGACTCCTCGAGGGCGCGGCGCTGTTCGCGATCACCGTCCTGGTCAGCGCGATCGTCGGCGTGGCCGGCGCGGTCGTCGCCGCGCGCGCGATCGCGTGGAGCGGCGAGCGGACGATCCAGCTCGCGACGACCCTCGTCCTCGCGTACGGCACGTTCCAGCTCGCCGCCGCCATCGGCCTCTCGGGAATACTCGCGACGGTCATCGCGGGGATCACTCTGGGCACGCTCATGCGGCGCAGCGCGGCCTCGTCCGCGCTCGTCGCCGAGGTCGAAGATCTGTGGGCGGTGGTCGCGTTCGCGCTCACGTCGCTCGTCTTTCTGCTGATCGGCTTCGCGATCGCGGTCCCGTCCCTGGTGGGCGCCGCGAGCGGGATCGTCCTCGGCACGATCGGCGTCGTGGTCGCGCGTGGCCTGATGGTCTATCTGCCGGCCGCGCTGACCCGCTTGTGGGCCGGCGCGCGGCGGCTGCCGCGGGGCTGGACGCACGTCGTCTTCTGGTCCGGCCTCCGCGGGGCCGTCGCGCTCGCCGCCGCGCTCTCGCTGCCGCCGGATTTCCGGGAGCGCGAGCTGGTCCAGGACATCAGCTTCGGGATCGTCCTCGCGACGCTGCTCCTCCAGGGCACGACCGCGCCGCTGGTCGTGCGGCGCGCGCTGGCGCACGGGACGTGAGCCGACTGCGCTACGGTCTCGCTCGGATGGCCGTGTGACCGCATCGAAGACCGAGTTCCACCGACGGCTCGACCGCGCGCTCTCGTCCGAGCGGCTCCGCACCGCCCTCCGAAGGGCCCTCCCGGAGCTCGGCCAGCGCCGGGACGCGCGGATGCGCGAGATCGACTGGGAAGGACTCCGCGACGATCTGACCCTGCGGAAGGCGAAGGCCATCGACGATCTTCCGGCCCTCGTCGAGCGCTTCACCAAGGAGGCAGAGGCGGTCGGCGCGAAGGTATATCGCGCGGTCGACGCCGAGGAGGCCAGACGGATCGTGACGGCGATCTGCCGAGCCAAGAAGGCGAAGCTCGTCGTGAAGTCCAAATCCATGGCGACCGAGGAGATCGGGCTCACCGACCATCTCGAGGCTCAGGGGATCCGGGCGGTCGAGACCGACCTCGGCGAGTGGATCATCCAGCTCGCCGGCGAGCGGCCGTCACACCTCATCGCTCCGGCGATCCACAAGACCCGCGAGGAGGTCGCGCAGCTCTTCGCGAAGGTCGTCGGGCATCCCGTGCCGGACGACACGGCGTCGCTCGTGCAGGTCGCCCGCACCGAGCTTCGGCAGAGCTTCCTCGACGCGGACATCGGGATCACCGGCGGGAACGCGCTCATCGCGGAGACCGGCACGCTCATGCTCGTGACCAACGAGGGCAACGCGGACCTCGCGACCACCCTGCCGCCCGTCCACATCGCCGTGGTCGGCATCGAGAAGCTCGTGCCGACCCTCGACGACGCGGTCGCGATCGTGAAGCTACTCGCGCGCAGCGGGACGGGGCAGAAGATCACCTCGTACACCCAATTCATCACCGGGCCGTCGCGGTCGGCCGACATCGAGCTCAAGACGCAGATCGGCGTGCACGGGCCCAAGGAGCTGCACTTCGTGCTGCTCGACAACGGCCGGACCGCGATGCGCGAGGACCCCTTCTTTCGCGACGCGCTCCGGTGCATCCGCTGCGGCGCGTGCAGCAACGTCTGCCCCAGCTATCTCGAGGTCGGCGGCCACGTCTTCGGTCATATCTACACCGGCCCGATCGGCCTGGTCGTCTCGCCGTGGCACCACGGGACCGAGAGCGTCGCGCTCGAGCAGGCGCTCTGCATGGGCTGCAATGCCTGCGACACGGTCTGCCCGGTCGGGATCCCGCTCGCCGCCCTCATCACCGACGTCCGGGCGAAGGCCGTCGAGAAGACCGGGATGTCGTGGGCGAAGCGCGTCTTCCTGAGACAGTGGTCGACCCCCGAGCGGATCGACCGGCTGACGGGCTGGCTCGCCGCGTTCCAGAACCCGCTGCGGAGCGACGGCAGCGTCCGTCTGCCGTTCGGAACGATCGCGCGGGAGAAGAGCCTTCCCGCGGTCGCCGACAACCCGTTGCACTACCGGGCGCGCGAGGTCACGCAGACCAACCCCGCGTCGCCGGCCATGCAGGTCGCGATGTTCCCGTCGTGCATCGTCGACCACTTCCTTCCGGGCGCGGGCTACGCCGCCGCACGGGTCCTGCAGGCGCTCGGCGCCGAGGTCCACATGGTCGAAGGCCGGCGGTGCTGCGGGCTGCCGCAGCTGAACAGCGGGGACCGCGCGACGGCGGTACCGATGGCGAAGGCGATGATCGAGGCGCTCGAGCACGTGAAGGCCGACTGGATCGTCATTCCGTCGTCGTCGTGTGCGATCACGATCGGCGACGACTACGCGCGTGTGCTCGCGGGCGAGCCCACGTGGGCGGAGCGGGCGCGAAAGCTCGCCACGCGAATCGTGCCGTTCACGCGCTTCGCGGCGAGCCACGCGAAGGAGCGCGGTCTCAAGGGACGGCCGCTCGGGCTACGCGCGACCTACCACGACGCGTGCCAGTCGGCGAACGTGCTGGGCGTGCACGACGAGCCCCGCGCGCTGCTGCGCGAGGTCGCCGGTGTCGAGATCGTCGAGATGGCCGAATCGTCGGTGTGCTGCGGGTTCGGCGGCAGCTTCAGCTTCGAGTACCCGGAGGTCGCGAACCGCGTGCTCGAGCGGAAGCTCGCGAACATGGACGCCACCGGCGTGGACTGCGTCATCGCGGACAACCCCGGCTGCCTCACGCATCTGCGCGGCGGTCTCGACGCGAGGCGCAAGCCGATGCGCGTGCGCCACCTTGCCGAAGTGCTCTGGGAGTCGCTCTCGCCCGACGCTTGATAGAAGGTCGCTAGCCGCCGTTGCAGCCGCAGGTGCCCGACATCGACGGGTTCCGCACAAGGAAGCCGGTCCCCTCGGGTCCATCCACCCACTCCACCGTAGCGCCCTCGCAGTAGGGGGCGCTCACCTGGTCGACGGCGATGGGGATGCCCGCGACCTCGCGGATGGTGTCGGTCTCGTCCGGCTTCTCGTCGAACGAGAGGCCGTACTGATAGGAGCAGCAGGTCCGCCCCATGACGTAGACGCGCAGGTACGCGCGCTTTGGGTCGTTGGCGCTGAGCTCCTTGATCTTCGACGCCGCCTCCGGCGTGACCTCGATCGTGGTCAGCGTGTCCATCGAGCCAATGCTAGACCTCCGTGGCGACGAGGTCCGCGTAGGTCTCGCGCCGGCGGACGAGCCGCGCCACGCCATCCGCGACCACGACGACCGCGGGCCGCGGCGCCAGGTTGTAGTTGCTCGCCATCGCCAGGTGGTACGCGCCCGACGCCGGGATCGCCACGAGGTCGCCCGGTCGCGGCCGCGGCAGGCGGACCTCGCGGATGAGGATGTCCCCCGATTCGCAGTAGCGCCCGGCGATCGCGAAGGTCGCCTCGGCCGCGTGCGTCATCCGGTTCGCGAGGACCGCCGTGTACTCGGCGCCGTACGCGGTCGGGCGGATGTTGTCGGCCATTCCGCCGTCGACCGCGACGTAGGTGCGGCCACCGGGGACCGCCTTCACCGAGCCCACGCGATAGACCGCGAGCCCGGCGGAGGCGACCAGCGCACGGCCCGGCTCGATCGAAAGATCGGGCAAGGCGCCGGCGAAGCCGTGGCGCTCCGCGATTTCGACGACCATCTTCGCGACTTCGTGGGCCATCGCCACCGTGTCGACAGGCGTGTCGCTCGGCAGGTACCGAACTCGGTAACCGCCCCCCGGGCTGAGCTCGCGAAGGGGGAGGCCGCGGTCGCGAAGCCCGCGTGCGAAACGGAAGGCACGGTCGAGCGCCTCGCGGTACGGCTCGATCTCACCGATCTGCGACCCGATATGAAAGTGCAGACCGCGAAAGTCGAGCGACGGCCGCTCGGCGATCATCCCAACGCCGGTCGCGGCGTCGTCCGATGACAGGGAAAGTCCGAACTTCGAGTCAGCGGCGCCGGTTTGCAGGTGCTCGTGGGTTCGGGCGGCGACGGCCGGGTTGACACGGAGAAGGACGGCCTGGCGCGTTCCGCGCTCCGCCGCCTGCGTCGCGAGCCGGTCGATCTCGTCGAGGTTGTCGATGACCACGCGGCCGACGCGCTCGCGAAGGGCCAGCTCGAGCTCCTCGCCGGTCTTGTTGTTGCCG
>VBFI01000174.1 GCA_005889275.1 Chloroflexota bacterium
GAGACGTATTGGTCGCCGGTCGATCGCGTCGACGTGTTCCGGCCGTCGCAGCGGGGATGGGTGCTCGGCGCTTCACTCCACCACCCGCGGTCAGATCACACCGCGACCGCACTGCAGGACGGACGGGTATTCGTCACCGGCGGCAATGCCAACACCACGCTCCTGGCCTCGAGCGAGATCTACAACCCGCGCAGCGATAAATGGACCGAGGCCGCGCCGATGCCGCGCGCGCGCACCCAGCACAGCGCCGTCACGCTCTTCGACGGCCGCGTCCTCGTCAGCGGCGGTATCGATGCCGACGGCGCGCCGACGAACACCACCTTTATCTACGACCCGGGCACGGACACGTGGACCGACGGCCCGCCGATGACCGTCGCGCGATTCCAGCAGGTGGCCGTCGCGCTCCCGACGGGGGACGTCCTCTACGCGGGCGGGGATGGCGTCGCCTCCGGGACGAGCGAGGTGTACCGATTCAGTGAGGGCCGGTTCGTCGCGTCGGGCACCCTCGTTACACCGCGACTCGTCGCGCAGGGCGCGGCACTTCCTGACGGCCGCGTCGTTCTATCCGGTGGGTTGCCGCTCCGCATGCACGAGTTCGCGCCGCTCTCGAGCGTCGAGATTTGGGATCCGAAGACGGGTCTCTGGAGCGCGCTACCCCCTGCTCCGACCTCTCGGGCGTGGGGGAGCATCGTCATCGTCCGCGGGGTCGTCTACCAGCTCTCCGGCACTGGCGATGGAGAAACGGCTTATCGCACGATCGAGCGCCTGGCATTCAATTAGTGAGGTGCAACGTCCGGGATACCCGTACCCGAACCGTATAGTTCAACGTGCCAGCATCGCTTAGCCCTACTCCGCCGCGTTCGCGGCGCTCCCTTGAGGAGGGATCCAAATGAGCTCCACGCTTTTGCAACGCGCTGCGACATCGAGCCTGGTGGTCCTTTGCCTGCTGCTGACGCTCGCGCTGCCCGCCACGCCGGCAGGCGCCATGACGGGCACGATCACAGGAAAGCTCGCCGATTCGGTCACGAAGGCGCCCATCCAGGGTGCCGAGGTGTACCTGGGCATCCCAGGCGCGTACATCTGGGCGCACACCGCCGCCGATGGCTCGTTCACCATCGATCTGACGCCGATCCAGTACAACCCCAGCACCCCGTGGCAGGTGTATTTCGTGAAGCCCGGGTACGTGACGGCGCCCACGAACAAATTCTTCATGACGCAGTCAGGGTATGTATTTGGCTCGGACCCGACCAACGTCCCGAACCCCTTTCTGCTGGTGAAGCAGCTCGTCGGACCGCGCTCGAGCTGCACCGACGCGGGCACCGGTAACCCGAACCCGCCGGCGCTGACGTCGACCGTCTACCTGCCGAACATCACGCGAAACGTCGCACAGCAACGACCCCAGAGACACGGTGAAGAATCCATCGTTGCCGGACAACGCGCAGTTCTCGGTCGTCGTGCAGAGCTTCGGCTCGAAGATCGTCGGCGTCGTGAACGAGCAACAGGGCACCGGCACGCGCTCCGAGGCCCTTTCCTACGACGGCTTCACCGCCGGTGCGAACACCGTGTACCTGCCGAACATCACGCGGAAGTTCTTCGGCCTCTTTGACACACCGTTCATCATTCAGAACCTCGGGTCGTCGACCGCGTCGGTCACGGCAAGCTTCAAGTCCTTCGATGGGACCGGACCCACCATCGTCATCCCGCGGACGATCGATCCGGGCCGCGCGAAGCCGATCGACCCTGATTCGGACGACATCAATCTGGGCGCGCCAGGCCTGACCGACAACAAGCAGTACGCGGTCACGGTGTCAGCAAACCAGCCCGTGGCCGTCGTCGTCAACACGCAGGCCGACAAGGCGAGCGTCGCGAATCCAGTCGCCTCCGCGACGGACGGGATCACGAGCGGCGCGGCGACCGTCTACGGTGCCTACGCCGCGAAGAACGCGCAGGGGGTCGGGCGGCGAAGCTCGATCATCGTGCAGAACCTCGGCGGGGCCGCGGTCACGCCGAAGATCACGTTCACCCCGCTCAACGGCGGCCCCGGCACAGCGAACACGTACACCTTCGGAGCGATCAATCCGAACTCCTCTAAGGCGTTCGACCCACGCTTCTCCTTCAGCACACAGGGAACGACGAACGTGCCGTGCAGCACCGGCGGCGCCGATTGCCTCGCTGATGGCGAGTACTCGATAAGGATCGACGCACTCGGTGGGACCATCGCCGCCCAGGTGAACATCGAGACCGCGACGACGGCGATGGGTTACTCGGCGACCGCGACCCCCGCGACGAAGTTCTTCCTTCCGAACCTCACGAAGTCACTTTGCTTCTGCCCGACGCCGACGCAGACCACCGGGTGGAGCACGCCCATCCTTCTGCAGAGCGTCACCGCGACCACTGTCACGATCAGCTGGTACAACTTCGCCGGTGGCTCGCTCGCGTTCACGCAGACCGTCAGTCTCGCGCCGGGCACTGCCACGCGCATAGACCCCTGGTCATCCTCGCAGCTCACCGCTGACAGGCAGTACTCCGTCGTAGTCGACGGCGGAACCGGAACGGTCACCGCGATCGTTAGCGAATTCGCTAGCGGTGGTGACAACGCCATGATGTACGAGGGCTTTGCGGCAATCCCCTGATCGCTCACCTTTGCGTCTCCGACGGCCGGGCTTCCTGCGCTTCGATGCGTTGGGAGCCCGGTTGCGCGGAGAACGAACACAGCTCGGGATGGGGATCGTCGCGATCCTCATCCTTCTTCTCGCCATGGTTCCTCTCGCACTCTCCGGTGCTGGCCTCATGAACGTGGTGGTCGCGCCGACCGCGACACCGGGCCAGAGCCCCAACCCCAGCGGGACCTCGGCGCCTGTCACGGTCATCGCGACAGAGCCGCCGCCAACCCCCGAAGGGACACCCGCGCCTCATCCCTCCGAAGCCGTGGACATCGGCGCCTCCGCCTCCATCACTCCACCGTCGCCGCCGCCGAGCGCGACACCGACGGCATCGCCACAACCGGGGCTCTGGCGCGTTGAGGGTTACGTGGTCGACGAGTCAGGCAACCCGCTCAAGAACGTCTGCGTGGTCGTCGGTCCGCACGGCTGCCAGAAGTACAGCCCGCACACCGACGACCAGGGTCATTACTTCCTCGATGTGGCCGCGAACACCGACCCGAAAACCTCCTTCGATTTCTACTTCGAGATGCCTGGCCGACAGACCGTGTGGTGGCACTTCACACCGGGCGGCCCGATCGAGTTCAACGTCGTGTTGAAGGGAAGTCAATAGATGGAAGCCGCGCTCGCGCAACTTCGTGCCCTCGACCCGCGCGTCCGCATCGGTGCGGCGGCCCTCGCCGTCGTGCTTGTCGTTGGCGGGGTCCTCGCGGTCACGCTTTCTCCGAAGGCCGCGCCGACCGGTCCAGCGGCGGCCGCATCCCCGACTCCGGAGCCGCCAGCGACACCCGGTCGTGTCAGAAGCACCCCGGCGGGTACGGCGGCGCCCCGTCCCGCAACGTTCGTAGGTATCGATAAGTCGATTCCGGTGAGTCCGCCGCCCGCCCCGCGGTCGAGCCCCACGCCGGAGCCCGGGCTCTGGCGCCTAGAGGGCTACATCGTCGACGAGTCGGGAAAGCCGATCGAGAACGTCTGCGTCGTCATCGGTCCGGTGCCCTGCCAGCAGTACAGCCCGAAGACCGACGAGCGCGGCCACTACTTCGTCGACATCGCGGCGGCCGGAACCAACACCATTCTTTTGGCGTACGACTTCTATTTCGAGATACCGGGCCGCGAAACTGTCTGGCTGCGGATGACCCCGAGCGGCTCCAGCACCTTCAACGCTGTTCTCAAGCGGACCTAGACGTTGTTGACGTTGAACCCAAGGTAAGTAGGCTCACCCGATGACGACCGCTGGGATGTCAGCTTCGGTCGCCGCCGACCGGACCCGAGCGAACGCCGACTCGCGCCTCGTGGCTCTCGCTCGCGAGTCGCGGGGCGAGGCGCTCGAGCTCATGTACTCGGCCTACAAGTCCCGCATCTATACCTTTCTATTGCGACTGCTCGCCGACCCGGTGGGCGCGGACGATCTGACTCAGGACGTCTTCACGAAGGCCTATCAGGCCCTCGGATCGCTGACGATCGACCACCGCGTGCTCCCATGGCTCTATCGCATCGCCACGAACACGGCGATCGATCACCTACGCCGCAAGCGGCGCTTCACCTGGCTGCGCGTGGGCCGGCTCGCCGGCACCGGCGAGGACCCGCTGATGCCGGACCAGCACAGTGCCGTTCCCGAGCGCGATCAGATACGGCGGATCCTGGCGACGTTGCCCGCGGAGCAATCGACCGCCCTCCTGCTGCACTCGCTTGAAGGCTATTCATACAAAGAGATCGCCGACATCCAAAACTGCAGCGTCACCGCCGTTCGAAGCCGTCTGGCGCGGGCGCGAAAGGCTTTCCGGGACAAGTACGCGACAACGGAGGCCCTTCACCCGTCCTAAAGAGAGATGGGG
>VBFI01000175.1 GCA_005889275.1 Chloroflexota bacterium
CGCGCTCGTTCCCGGAACTCCTCGAGCGGATGGCGCTCGGCGAGCGGCAGCGGTCCGTCGGGGACGCGCACCGGCAGCCGGTCGTAGCCAGCGACCCGGCCGACCTCCTCGACGATGTCCTCGGCGATCGCGATGTCCGTCCGGACGACCGGCGGCGTCGCGACGAGCGTGTCGCCGTCGGCCGCGGCCGTGAATTGGAGCCGCCGTAGGATGTCGAGGGTCTCTTCCGGCGGCACCTCGATGCCGAGGACGCGGGGCACGTCGGAGAAGCGCATGCGAACGTTGATCCTCGGGCGCGGCCGCGGGTAGCGGTCGACGAGGCCGGCGACCGACGCGCCGGCGTGCTCGCGCAGGAGCCGGCACGCGCGGGCGAGGGCCATCGGCACCAGATCGGGCGAAAGCTCCCAGGAGAAGCGACGCGCCGCGGCGCTTCCCGAGGATCCGTGCAAGCCGAGCAGCCCGGCCGTCTTGCCGATGCGCCGCGGCTCGAAGGAGGCGCACTCGAGGGCGACCGTCGTCGTCGTCGCACGGATCTCGGAGTCCTCCCCACCGAGGATCCCGGCGACGCCGAGCGCGCGCTCCGCGTCGGCGATGACGAGCGTGCCGTCGGGAAGGACCCGGTCGACGCCGTCGAGCGTGCGCAGCGTCTCGCCTCGTCGCGCCGGCCGCGCGACGAGGAGGCCGCCGCGGAGCATGGCGTGGTCGTACGCGTGCAGCGGTTGACCGAGCTCGAGCATGACGTAGTTGGTGATGTCGACGACGTTGTCGATCGGCCGCATGCCCGCCGCCACGAGCCGTGCCTGCATCCATCCGGGAGAGGGTCCGATGCGAACGTCGTGGAGCAGGGCCGCGGCGAACCGCGGGCACGCCACGTCGTCCTCGATGCGCACGTCGAGGCCCCGCGGCGTCTTTTCAGGGAGCCGCTCGAGCGGCGGCTCGCGCAGTCCCGTGCCGAGGAGCGCGCTCGTCTCGCGGGCGATCCCGACCACGCCGAGACAGTCGGGGCGGTTCGGCTGCAGCTCGAGCGCGAGGATCGTCTCGCCGAGCACCTCGCGAAGCAGGGCGCCCACGGGGAGCCTGGGGTCGAGGATCTGGATCCCCTCGTGGTCCTCACCGAGCCCGAGCTCCTTCGCCGAGAGGACCATCCCCTCGCTCTGGACGCCCCGCATCTTCGCGGCCTTGAGGATCGTGCGTTCGCCGGTGTGGCCATCGATGACCTCGGCGCCTTCGTCCGCGTACGGGACGATCGCGCCTTCGGTCAGGTTCGTCGCGCCGGTCACCACGGTCTTCGTCTGACCCGCGCCGTAGGAGACGGTCGCGAGCTGGAGCTTGTCCGCGTTCGGGTGCTTCGTAAGTTTTTCGATGCGCCCGACTCGGATCTTGTCGTTCCACCAGGGCCGCTCGACGCCCTTCACCTCGGTGCTCGCCATATGCAGCTTCAGCGCGAGCTCGTCGATGGGCACGGCGATGTCCACGTACTCGCGCAGCCACGACACCGGGACCTTGATCAACATTGACTTCCACCCTTGCGAGGCAGCGTCGGCGGCTCCGAGGGACCCCGCGCGCGGGGGGACCCCGGCCCGGCCGAGGGCTGGGGAGCCGCGCGTAGAGAGGGTTTCGGAGCTGCCGGCGCTGGGCGATGCATCAGAACTGCTCCAGCTCAATCTCGCGGCTGCGCCGCGCAGACGCGCTCAGGGCTGGTCGTGTTCGCTCCTCGCGGGTCAACCGCTCGTCGCTCACGTTAGAACTGCTCCAAGAACCGAAGATCGTTCTGATAGAAGAGCCGGATATCGGGCGCGCCCGTGCGGAGCATGGCGAGGCGCTCGAGACCGCCACCGAACGCGAACCCCTGGTAGCGCTTTGGGTCGTAGCCGACGCGGCGCAGCACGTCGGGATGCACCATGCCGCAGCCGGCCGCCTCGATCCAGCCGTCTCCCCCACACACCCTGCAGTGGGGGTCCTTGCCCTCACAGGCGAAGCAGTCGAACGCGATCTCCGCGGACGGCTCGGTGAACGGGAAGTAGTCGACGCGGAAGCGGATCTTGCGATCGCTCCCGAAGACCTGACGGGCGAACGCGTAGAGCGTCCCCTTGAGATCGGACATCGTGAGCTTCTCGTCGATGGCCAGGCCCTCGTACTGAAAGAAGATGCTCTCGCGAATGGCGTCGGTCGCCTCGTAGCGGTAGCAGCGCCCCGGGATGACGACGCGGATCGGCGGCTTGCGCTGCTCCATGACGCGGACCTGCATCGGTGAGGTGTGCGGCCGCCCGAGCATCGGCCGCGCCGGGTCGTCGCCCAGCGGATTCGAGATCCAGAGCGTCTGCCACTTCTCTCTCGCGGGATGCCCCGCGGGGATGTTGAGGGCCTCGAACGCGTAGTAATCCCACTCGATCTCCGGGCCCTCGACCGTCTCGAACCCAAGCGTGGCGAAGATGCGCGACACGTCGCGCATCGTCTGGGTCACCGGATGCAGCCGACCGAGGCGGACCCGCCGCGGCGGCAGGGTCGCGTCCACGTGCTCGCCTGCGAGCTCTCGCGCGACGGTCGCCGTCCGAAGGGCGCCGCTCCGCTCCTCGACCGCGGCCTCGATGCGGCGCTTCGCCTCGTTCACGGCGGCGCCGTAGGCGGGCTTTTCCGCCGCGGGGAGCGAACCGATCCGCTTCGTCGCCTCGGTGAGTGCGCCGTCCTTCCGTCCGAGATAGCGCACGCGCGCCGCCTCCAGGGCGGCCTCGTCCACCGCGGCGCCGATCTCGGCGACGGCCCGATCCGCGAGCGACCTCAGTTCTTCGCCGGCCACTCCATCTCCTCCAGAGAACACGATGCCCGCCGTTCGTCTCGGGACGAAGGCGGGCCTCCGCGGTACCACCCGTGTTCCCTCCTGTTGAAAGGAGGACGCTCGGTCGAAGCTCTATCGCGCTTCACGCGGGCCGGCATTTCGCCGACCGGCTCAGGAGCGAATTCCCACGGCGTCGGCGCGACCGGCTTTCACCAACGCCGGTCTCTCTCGTGCGCCGCGTATCGCGGTACTGCTCTCCTTCTTCGCCGTATTAGCTCGACGGCTTGAGGGACTTCTCCTTCAAGAGGTCGACGTAGTGACGGAATACCTTCGGGTCGCGAACTGCCATGTCCGCCAGGACCTTCCGGTCGAGATCGATCCCCGCGAGGCGGAGCGCGGCCATGAGGCGACTGTACGAGACGCCGGCGTCGCGAGCCGCCGCGTTGATCCGGGCGATCCAGAGGGCGCGGAACTGACCCTTCCGCGCGCGGCGATCCCGGTACGCGTAGCGAAGGGCGTGCATCGCCGCCTCGCGGGCCGGCCGTACGAGCTTGTGCTTGGAGGCGCGACGGCCTTCGGCCTGGGAGAGGAGCTTCTTGTGCTTCTTGCGCGCGGCGACACCGCGCTTCACGCGTGCCATGGCTTACACCCTTCCCTTCAAGTTCGGCAGCAGCTTGCGGACGAGCTTCAGGTCGCCCTTCGCCACGAGTGCCTTCCCGGCATGGCGGCGTT
>VBFI01000023.1 GCA_005889275.1 Chloroflexota bacterium
CCACATCGCTCACGGCTCGGCCGTCGCGGTCCTACTGCCGCACGTCATGGAGTTCAATCGAACGGCCGTGCCCGAGGCCTACGCGACCGTCGGCGAGGCGCTCGGCGCGAAGAAGGACGCGCATGCCGCGGTCAAGCGCGTGTTCGGGATGAACGAGGAGATCGGCGTCAAGCCGAAGCTCTCGGCCTACGGAGCGACCGAGGAGGCCGTCCCGAGCATGGCGAAGGACGCGATGCAGTCCGGGAACATCCTGGTGAATCCGCGCGAGACGAAGCTGCAGGACATCGAAGCGCTCTATCGCGCCGCGATGTAGTGCCGCTGGGCGCGGCGAGCGTGATCCGCGATGCGGCCGGCCGCGTGCTGCTCGTCCGGCACGGCTACGGCGAGCGCAACTGGGAGATCCCCGGCGGCGCCGGCGAGCCGCGCGAGTCGGCGCTCGAGACCGCCCTCCGCGAGGCCCGCGAGGAGGTCGGCGTCGACCTGATCGTCGAGGGGATCGCGGGCATCTACTGGGAGCCCGGATGGCGGGACGGCGAAGGGGGGCATCACTTCGTCTTTCGCGCCCGGCTCGCCGCCGATGTGGCCCCACGGCTCGCCGATCCGAAGGAGATCATCGATCTCGGGTGGTTCGGACGAGACGCCCTGCCTCGCCCGATGAGCGACTTCACCATGCGGCGCATCGACGACGCGATGTCTTCGGGGCCGACCGTGTTCGGGACGGTGAGCGGCCGCCGCTGGGTGCGGTAGGGATGGAACCGGGGGCCGTGGCCCGTGCCGCGCGTCCGGGCGACATCTGCATCCTGCTCGCCTCGTCGCGGCCGGTCCCGGCTCGCGCCCGCGCGATGCTCGACGGGCTCCGGCAGGTCCACGGCGGCCGTATCGTCGAGCCCCTCCACGTCACCGTCGACCGCGTCGCGACCTCGGAGACCGAGCGCGTCGTACGCGCGGCCCGCGCGGCGCTCTCCCGCCTGCGCCAGGCTCCAGTTAGGGTCGACCGGGCCTTCGTCATCGACTCGCGCGATCGGGGCCCGCACATCGTCAAGCTCGAGGTCGTCCGCGACAGCGCGCTCGTCGACGACGTCGCCGAGCTACGGTCCGCCCTGCGCGAGGTCGGCCTGCCCTCGCTGCACGGCGGCGATCGCCTGATGACGGTGAGCGCGCTCGAGCACGCGGGGCCGGCACGCGAAGGCGCGAACGCGTGGCCGGGTTCGACCGAGCTGTTCCTCGGCGACCTTGTCATCGTCTCGCGCATCCGCGGACCGGCGAGCTACGAGGTCCTCGACACCGCGACGATCGCCGCGAGCCGGTAGCCTCTGGACCCGATGCCGATCGCGATCTTTGACATGGACGGCGTGCTGTACCGCGGAGCGGACGTCATGCCTGGCGCGCGTGAGGTGCTGGAGCGGCTGCGCCGCGCGTCGTGGGACGTGTTCTTCGCGACGAACAACTCGACCGCGACGCGGGACGAGTACCTCCGCCGTCTCGAGCGGCTGCATCTGGGCGGCGATCGTGATCACATCATCACGAGCGCGTACGCCACCGCGCACTACCTCGAGCGGCGCGAGCCGAGGCCGAGCGACGTTTTCGTCGTCGGTGCGAACGGCCTCCGCGACGAGATCCGCGCGGTGGGCATCGCCGTCCGCCGCCCCGAGGATCTGCCCGGCAACGATCCGCCGCCGGACGCCGCGGCGGACGGCGTGAACCCTTCGGCGATGCGGCGCTACCTCGTCAGCCTGGACCTGCCGCCGCCGGCCGACACCGTCGTCGTCGGGTTGGATCTGCACCTCACCTATGCGAAGATCGCCGAGGCCCAGCGCACGGTCCTCGCCGGCGCGCACTTCGTGTGCTCGAATCGCGACCGGGCGTACCCCGTCGAGGGGCGGCTTCTCCCGGGTGCGGGGACGACCGTCGCGGCGATCGAGGTCGCGACCGGCGCGAGGGCGATCTGCATCGGCAAGCCCGAGCCCTTTCTCTTCGAGGAAGCGATCCGCCGGGCCGGACGGCCCAAGGGGGAGCCCGTGGTGGTCGTCGGGGACTCGACCGACTACGACATGGTCGCCGCGCACCGCGTGGGAGCGACCGGCGTGCTCATCACGACGGGGCTGACCGAAGGCAGAGCGGTCGAACACGCGACCGGCGACGCGGTCCCCGACCGCGTCGTCCACTCGCTAGCGGAGCTCTTCGGCCTGCCCGAGTTCGCGGGGACCTAGCTGAACCCGCCCAGCTCCCAGCTGACCGTGATCGGCGCCTCGCCAGACGTCGGGGTCGAGTCCCCGTCGTCCGTCCATGCCGTGCCGCGCATGGCGAAGAGCGCCATCGCGAGAAGACCGATCGTCGCGAGCCTCGTGAGTGCTCCAAACATCGCTGTTCCTCCCTGGTCCTAGCTCGCGACCTTTACGGCCTCGAGCGCCTGCTGATAGACGTGCCGGTGCTCGTGCGGGTTGACCGTCACCTTCCCGCGCGCCGCGCTGCGGCGCTCCTCGATGACGACCTGGATGAACGCCTCGACGACCACCGGGTTGAACTGGGTGCCGGCGTTCGCGCGAAGCTCGCGCAGCGCGGGCTTCGAGCGGAGCGCCACGCGATACGGCCGCTCGCTCGTCATCGCGTCGTACGCGTCGGCGACGGAGATGATCTGGGCGGCGAGTGGGATCTCGCTCCCTTTCAATCCGTGGGGGTACCCCGTGCCGTCGAAGTTCTCGTGGTGCGCCAGGACGACCGGCCGGATCCGGTCGAGCATCGGCACGTTCCCGAGGAGGCTCGCGCCGATCGTCGGGTGCGCGCGCATCTCGACCCATTCCGCCTCGGTGAGCTCGGCGGGCTTCGAGAGGAGCTGCTCCGGGACGCCGATCTTGCCGACGTCGTGGAAGAGCGCTCCGAGCTTGATCGCGGCGATCTCGTCGTTGCCGAGGCCGAGCTTGCGGCCCACCTCGACCGAGTAGTGCATCGTGGTCGCGGCGTGCCCGGAGAGGTGCGCTTCTTTCGCCTCGAGCGCTCCGATGAGCGCGCCGATCACCGAAATGTGTGACTCCTCGAGCCGGTCGTTCGTCTGACGCAGGAGCTCGTTGACCGTGCTGAGCTCTTCGTTCCGCTGCCGAACCTCGGTCGACTTCGCCATGTACAGCCGGAACGAGAACCAGGCGACGCAGAGGGGGACCGTGAAGACGAAGACGCCGAACATCCCGAGGGCCTGGTAGGCGAGCGCGAGCGCCGCGCCCTGCACCGCCGTCGCGCCGAAGTTGATCGGCATCCAGCTGTAGTTCGTCCGCCAGACCGAGAGAACGCTCTGTGCCTCGGACATGCCGATCGCGAGCGCGGTCAGCGACGTGTTCACGAGGAAGTACGCCGCCGCGGAGAGTCCCACGGCGATGAGCGTCGGCGCGATCGCGGTGGGCGGGGTCATCCCGCCGGTGAGGCGGTAGAGCTCGCCGGCGACGAACGCCGACACCGCGAACGAGCCGAAGTTGAAAGCGATCTTGCGGAAGGGCTTGCGTCGCGGCGTCACCGAGTTCACGACCGCCTGCGCGAGGCTGACCCACACCGCGGCGCCTGTGCCGTAGAGGACGTACGCGGCGATGACCGCCGCCACCGACACCGAGATCGCGCTCGACCGGAAGAGGAAGACGGGAACGCGTTGCGCGACGACCGCGAGCACGACGAGGACTGCGAGCATGAGCGGATCGACCTTCGCGGGTTCGAGTGCACGCGAGCCCGCGAGCAAGGCGATCACGCCCGCACAGGCCACCGTCCCAACATAGAGATCGAGTCGTCCGTTGCCTCTCATGGCAATCCCTCCCACGCGACGCTTTCCCACGCGACGCCCTCCCAAGTCACGCTCTCCCAGGTGACGCTCTCCCACGTCACGGCCTCCCAGCTCACCGTCTCCCAGCTCACCGTTTCCCAGCGGACGAGCCCCCCCGCGAGCGAGCCGTTCTCCGCGAGCACCTTGACGAGCACGAGCGAGGGTCGAAGACCCATGTTCACGCGCGCCGGCTGCACCGAGAGGCTGCGCGCGGCGTCGGCGCCCGGAGTGTTCGAACCGGTGATCCGGCGACCCGCCGCGACGAGCGCGCCCTTCACCTCGGTCGGCGAATACGACCGGTGCGCCTGCAGCACCAGAGCGGCGACCCCGGCGACGAGGGCCGTCGATGCGGACGTCCCGGTGAGCCGCGCGTACCCCGGTGCGCTCTGACGGGATCCACTCTCCTCGGGCGCCTCGCGGTCGAGCCACGTCCCGGTGATGCGCAGCGACGCGACGTGCTCGCCGGGCGCGAGCACGTCCGGCTTCGTGAAGCCGTCCTTTGTCGGGCCGCGGCCGCTGAAGACCGACTCGCGATCGTCGCCGGATCCGGGCGTGCCCTGGTCCGCGAGCGACCCGACGGTCACGACGAAGGGATCCGCGCCCGGGATCGCGACGGTGCCCTTCGACGGGCCGCCGTTCCCCGCCGCCGCGATGACCGCGATGCCCGCGAACCACGCGGACTCCACGACGCCGGCCATGAGCTCCTTGTGATAGGTCGTGGCCTGCGGCGCGCCGAGCGAGAGGTTGAGGACGCCGATCCGGTACGCGCCATGGTTCTTCAGGAGCCAGTCGAACCCGGCGAGGACCGCGTGCAGCTTGCCCTTGCCGCTCGCGTCGAGCACGCGCAGCGAGACGAGCTTCGCGTCAGGGGCGACGCCCTTGAACGTCGATCCGTGCGCGGCGATGAGGCCGGCCATGAACGTGCCGTGGCCGCCCGGGTCGAGCTGTGTCGCGCCGTCGTTCACGAAGTCGCGCCGGAGCACCACCGAGCCGTCGAGGTCGGGATGCTCGGCGATCCCGCTGTCCATGAGCGCGACGGTGACGCCACGGCCGGTCGCGGTTGTCCACGCCCTGTCCGCGCCGAGCACCGCGAGCGCGGGGCTCGGCTTGACGTTGTCCTTCTCGAAGTGCGGGTCACGCCCAGCCTCGCTCACGATCGTGTCGGCGGCGATGAACGCCACGCGCGGATCGGACCGGAGCGTCTGGAGCGCGGCGGGCGTCAGTTGCGCGGTCACGACATCGATCGCGTCGAGCGTGTTCACGTCGCTCGCCCCGACCGCGCGCGCCTCGCTGGCGACCGCGCCGGCCGCGCCATGTGCGACGCGGACGAGCGCGGTGGCACCCGACGCGACCGCGGGGTCGAGCGGAGCTTGGAAGCGGCTGGTGCCGGGGACGACGCTGGCGGTAAAGAGGAGCGCGGCGACGATGACGGCGCATGTGCGCCCTGTGAGCCCACCCAACCGCACTGTCATTTCCCCCAAAACTCCCACGTCAGTACTACTCACGACCCCAGCGGAGGTCATCCCCTGTGTGGGTGATGTTCTGCATAGCAGGCGAGCGCGCAATGGTTTGGAGGGCAGTCGAGCGGCGTTCGAGACAGAAGCGACACGGGCGATCCGCAACCTTGAGGACGCCGCTCCTCAGATGCGTTGTCGGGCTAATCCGGGTTGATTAGCCGGCGCGCTTGATGCGCTGGTAGAGCTCCTTGGTCGCGGCCTCGGGCTCGACGCCGAGGTCGCGGCGGAGCATCGCCTCGAGGGCCTGGTAGTGGCGCATCGCCAGAGCTCCGTCGCCCGACTCGTGATGCGCCCGCATGAGCAGCCGATGCGCCTCTTCGTCATACGGCTCCCGCTCGAGCAGTCGCTCCAGCGGACGGATCGCCTCGGCCGGCTCCTTCCATTCGAGCTCGAGCATCGCGAGCTCCTTCGCGGCGACGACGAGCTGCCGATCGGTCTCCTCGCGCTGTCGCTCGATCCACGGTGCGGTCAGGTCCGACAGGAACTGTCCGCGGTGCACGGCGACCGCCGCGCGAAAGTGCTGGATCGCGTCGCGGGACCGTCCCGCGTCGCGCGCCTCGCGCCCACGGCGAAGCGAGCGCAGGAAGACCTCGAGGTCGACGTGGATCGCCGCCGGCAGCGCAAGCCGGTAGCCCTGATCGGTGCGCACGATGCTCGTGGTCTCCGACGCTCCGGCCGACGCGAGCGCCTTGCGGAGCGCGTGCAGCGTGAAATGGAAGTTCGAGAGCGCGGACGCGACATCGGTATCGGGCCACAGCTGCGCGATCAGCTCATCGCGCGGCACCAGACGCTGACGGTCAAGCAGCAGGAGCGCGAACAGCTCCTTCGCCTTGTTCGTGCGCCAGCCGCGGTCGCTGATCCGCGCGCCGCTCGCGCGCAGCTCGAACGGACCGAGGACGAATGCCTGGATGCTCTCCGCCGCGGTACCGGGGGGCGGCTGCGCCGCGCCGGCGGGAGCGATGGGCACCGGTTGCAGGAGGACGGCGAGCGTCTTCGTCTCATCGACGTCGAGCTCGAGATCGCCGACCCGCTGCCGCAGCGCGTCGGCGAGGGCCGGACGAAGGAGCAGGAAGTCGCGATACCGCTCGGTCGCGACCTCCTTCAACGCGGCCGCGACCGCGGGCGGGTCGTCCTCGATCGCCGAGAGGAGGAGCGTGGCCTTCGCGGCGAGATACCGCGCGCCGATGGTCTCCGCCGCGGCGCGCGCGCCTCGATAGGCGCCGGCCGCGACGTCGAGGTGTTGCTCCGCCTCGGCGACGGTCCCGCGCGCGAGCGCCGCACGAATCGCCGAGAGCGGCCCCGCCGATGACGACGCGAGCGCCTCCGCGGAGCGAAGGGCGTCGTGCGCGGTCGCGATCTCCCCGCGAAGGGCGCGAAGCTCGGCGGCGCTCGCGTGGAGCTCGATCACGACGCGGTCGTCGGCCTGCTCGCGGCAGAGCTCGACGCCCGCCCGGTACACCTCCTCGACCGCGCCGCGCTCGGCCGTGATCGCGTGGACGGTCATGAGGGTCGCGCACATCGCGGCCTGAGCCAGGCGGAGATCGTTCGCGCTCGCGATCTCGAGGGTTTGGCGAAGCGTGTCGAGCGCCTCGGCCGTGTCCCCGCGGCGCGTCCGCACGTCGACGAGGCCGGCCTCCGCCCAGCAGAGCGCGGTGACGTCCGCGCTGCGCTGCTGCATCGCAAGCGCCCGCAAATACGTCCGCTGCGCGGCGTCGAACTCCCCGAGCAGATGCTGAAGCTGCGCGAGCGCGATCGCCTCGGCGAGCTGTCCGCCGAGATCGCTCAGAAGCGCGAACATCGCCTCGGCTTGCAGGTGTGCGGCGGTCGCCGCCTCGAGCTCGCCGAGATCGGCGTGGCAGCCGCCGATGAGATGGAGAAGCCAGGCAAGCTGGGTCGAGGCGCCTGCCCCGAGGAGCTGCTGTGCCTCACGCGCCTGATCCAGGGCCTCGCGGGGGCGGCGCAGATAGCGGAGCGCCTGCGCGGACCACACCAGCGCGCGCGAGAGACCATCATTGTCGCGCCCGCGGCGCAGCTGCTCCGCCGCCTCGCGGTAATGCGCGAGGGCGCGTTCGTAGTCACCGCGGACCCGGTGCAGCAGGCCCCGGAGCAGGATGATCCAGGGAAGCTTTCGTTCCGCGTCGGGCGGGAATCCGTCGAGCCACCTCTGAAGCGTCGTGACCTCACTCGATTCGAGCACTCCCTCTCCGTGATCGCGGACGAGCTGCGCTGCGCGACGGTGATCGCCGGCTTCCTGAAAGTGATGGATCGCGCGGTCGGTATCTCCCCGTGTCACCGCGCGGTCCGCGTAGGTCCGATGCAGCTCGACGATCTCCGCGGCGGGGAGGAGCTCGCGTGCCCGAGCGCGCAGGAACTCCGCGTACAGCGGCTGGAAGCGGTGGCCGCCGCGCGGGCCCGCGTCGCGGATCGCGAGACCCGCTTGCTCGAGCTGGGCGAGGAGCTCGCGGGACGCGCCTCCGGCCACGATCGCTTCGTCGTCCTCGAGCCGCTCGAGGAGCGACCAGCGGAGCAGGGTGTCCTGATCCTGGCGCGAGGCGCGTCCGAGGACTTCGCTGTTGAAGTACGCGTAGAGCTCGGCGCCGCTCCCGCGGAACTCGCCGAGCTCCTGCCAGCCCCGCTCGCGGACGAACGCCGCCGCGAGGCGCAGTCCCGCCGGCCAGCCGCCGGTCCGTGCGTAGACCGCGTCGATCGCGTGCTCGGGGAGGTCGAGGGCGAATTCGCCCCGGAGGAGCTCGATCGCCTCGGCGCGGGTGAACGCGAGCTCCGCGGCGGAGATGTCGAGCACCGTTCCGGCAAGGCGCCACCGCGGCAGACCGCGCAGCTGCGGCGTCCGCCTGGTCGCGAGGACGAGGTGCGCGGTCTCGGGAAGGAGCTCGACGAGCTCGTCCGAGAACGTAGCGAGCCCCGCGCCGCCCTCGAGCGAGGGATGGTCGTCTACGAAAAAGACGACCTCGCCCAGGCGCGGCAGCTCGTCGGCGAGGGTCTGCGCCAGCTGCGCCAGCCTGCGGTCGAGCCGCCGTCCCCGCTCGAGCGAGGTGACAAGCTCCGCGCCGATCTCGGGATGATCCCGCCGCAAGGCGCCGACGAGGTCGGCATAGAGGACGAGCGGATCCTCGTCGCCGCGCTGCAGCGTGAGCCACGCCATCCGCTTGCCGGACGCGCGCAGGAGATCCGCGTGTTGCGCGAGCAGGGTGGTCTTCCCGTATCCCGCCGCGGCGTGCACGAGCGTGAGCCGATGCCGCTCCGCGCCCGCGAGCCGCTCGAGGAGCCGCTGTCGACGAAGGAGCGGCAACGGGAGGGCCGGCGGGGCGTAACGCGTGCGATCGGGTGTGCGGCTCGCGGTGGCCAAGCGCGCTAAGGATGCACTCCGATGGTCCGAAGGACGGTCGCGGTGACGTATCCGAGGACGAAGCACCCGGGGATCGTCAGGATCCACGCGGTCACGATGCGCCCGGCGATGCCCCAGCGGACGGCGGAGAGGCGGCGCGTGGCCCCCACTCCGAGGATCGCGCCCGAGATCGCGTGCGTCGTGGAGATGGGGATGCCCAGCCGCGTGGCGATCTCGATGACCGTGGCCGCGCTCGTCTCGGCGGCGAAGCCGTTGACGGGCTTCAAGGCGGTGATGCGCATGCCCATCGTCCGGATGATCCGCCACCCTCCGGTCGCCGTCCCAAGACCGATCGACACCGCGCACACGACCTTCACCCAGGTGTCGATGACGAAGTCGCCCTGGTTGTTGTGGAACGCGTAGAGCGCGAGCGCGATGATGCCCATCGTCTTCTGCCCGTCGTTGCCGCCGTGGCTGAAGGCCATGTACGCGCTCGAGAGGATCTGCGCCTTGCCGAAGAACATGTTCACGAACCGGTACGTGACGCCCCGAAGGCCCCAGTAGATCGCGAGCATCAGGAGGTAGGCGACGACGAAGGCGACCGTCGGCGAGTAGGCGATGCCGAGCGTGGTCTTCTGCAGGCCGCCGAAGATGATGACCTCGGGACCGTGGACCGAGAGCGCGGCGCCGATGACCGAGAAGATGAGCGCGTGGCTCGAGGACGTCGGCAGCGCCGCGACGAAGGTGATGAGGTCCCACACGATCGCGCCGATGAGCGCCGCGACGACGATCTCCTGCGTCACGATCTTCGCGTCCACGATCCCGTTGCCGACGGTCTTCGCGACCGCCTCGCCCGAGAGCGCGCCAACGAGGTTGAGGACGCCGGCCATCAGGATCGCCTGCGCAGGCGTGAGCACTCGGGTGGCCACGACGGTCGCGATCGCGTTCGCCGCGTCGTGGAACCCATTGACGAACTCGAACACGATCCCGAGCAGCACGACGAGCGCGAGAAGCAGCGTCGCGTTGTCCAACTAGCTGTGCTTCACCACGATCGTCTCGACGATATTGGCGACGTCCTCGCAGCGGTCGATCGCGACCTCGACGAGGGAGTAGATGTCCTTCCACTTCACGATCTCGATCGCGTCGTCGGTGCCCGCGAAGAGCTCGCCGACGGCCTCGCGCCAGACCTGGTCGCCCTCGTTCTCGAGGGTGTGGATCTTGATCCAGTGGGGCTCGAGCTGCTTCAGCCTCTCGAGCTTCTGCAGCATGGTCAGGACCTCGCTGGCCGCCGTCACCAGGACCTTCGCCTGTCGCACCGCCGGAGGCCGGATGGTCCGCACCTTGAAGAGGTGGACGAGCTCGGCCACGTCATAGCAGACATCGGTGATGTCGTCGATCTTCGTCCCGAGCCCGACGATGTCCTCTCGGTCGAGCGGCGTGACGAACGTCTCGTTGAGGTGCCGAACGATCTCGTGATTCAGCTTGTCCCCGTAGTGCTCGATCGCGTGGATGTCCCGCACCTTGTTCTCGACGTCGGTAAAGTCCGCGAACAGCCGCTCCAGCGCCTCCGCCGCCTCGACGGCGTTCTTGGCGTGCTGCTCGAACAAAGTAAAGAACTCGCTCTTGCGGGGCAGTAGGGATAGACGCACGGGCGTTCTCCTTCCTCGCCGCCATATCCTGCACTTCCGCCGAGCAGGGTCTAGGGCAGGGCCGCACGAACGCGCTCGGCGATCCGGTCGAGCGCCGGGTTGGCGGCGGCGAAGCTCCGACGCGGCGGGAACTTCTGGCCGGCCGCCTCGCCGCGCTGGCGGAGGTTAGCGAAGGCGACGATGCCGGCGTCGTCCAGCACCACGCTCGCGCGTCGGCGACCGGCGGCGACCTCACAGATGAAGCAGTCCACGACGAGCGTGCGGCTCTCCTTCATGGAATCGTCACGTCCTGCGCCGCGCGGGTGGTTCGTAAACGGAAAGCAAAGAGCCTGACGCCGTCACCGGGGGTGATGGTGCCATGCGGTCGAGCAACCGAGCGCCGATGGCATGAGGTTTGCTCAAGAGCGCCGCAGACGGGCTCGCCCAGGCGGCGACAGAAAGAGGACAAACGATGGTGCTCTTCGCGATCGGACTCATGGCTGGCGTGGCGATCGGCATGATCATCGTCGGTTTCCTCGCGATCGGCGCCTACGATCGGGGCTTCGCCGCGGCGCTCGAGCGTCGGAAGGCGTGGAAGACCGAGCTCGTCGCGCGCACCGTCGTCGGGACGCGCGCGCTCGCCGCGACCCGCAAGGCCAGCTAGCAGCCGCGGCGCACCAATACCGGTCGAAAGGGGCCGCCGATGTGGCGGCCCTTTCGTCTGGGCTAGGGTCCGAAAAAGCGCTTCTTCAGGTCCTCCAGGGCCCGCTCCAGCGAGTCAATCACCGCAGGTATCCCCGTCGGCGCGATCTCGACCGTCCCGTCACGGGCGATGCGAAGCTCGTCGCCCGGCCGAACCGCCGCGCGGACGGACGCTCGGTCGGCGGTGATCGTGAAGACCACCCGGTTCTGCTCCTCGATGATGCTGCCGACGCGCAGCCGCCCCTCCGGCATGGCCTTGATCACCGCGCGCAGCTGCTCGTCCGTCTGGATGTCGGCCTGCGGCTGGGGCGCGACCCGGGTGATGGTCCTGCCGAGCTCGTCGAAGAACGCGGTCGGTCCTCGGACCACCGGGCCGACCAGGGCTGCCGCCACGCCAATGACGAGCAGCACGACGACGATGCCGACCACGAACTGCGTGGCCCAACGCGGGACGAACCGTATCGACCGCCTCATCGCGCACCTCCGCGCTTGGTGCCGAGCGCGCCCTCGCTCGCTCTCTTCTTGCCCGGCATTTCGAGGAACAGTGTGTGCAGCGTGGTCGGCAAAGGAAAGAACAAGGGGGAGTCATGGCTGAGCTAGACACCGAAGACCGCGAAAAGCTCGACAAGCGCACCTTCGCCTACGTCGACAAGAACGGCGAGGGCCACCTGCCGCTGAACGACGAGTCCCACGTCCGGAACGCGATGGCGCGCTGGAACCAGACCGAGTTCGAGTCCGAAAGCGCGAAAGAGGCGGCGCGGCGGAAGATCGCGGCCGCGGCGAAGCGACATGGGATCGAGATCGGCCCGGATGACAAGATCGCCAAACCGACCGGCGGGCTGCGCGCGGCGACGACGAAACGCGGGCCGCGCGGCGGGAAGAAGACCGTCCGAGCGAAGCGCCCAACGTCGACGCGGCAGCGGACCGCCGCCCGCCGCAACGTCAAGAAAGCGCAGGCCGCGCGGCACCGCCGCTAGGCGGATTTCTGCGACCATTCGCGGCGTGAACGCGCTGCGAGCGGTGTGTGTCGGCGGAGGCCTCGGCGCGCCTACGGTGATGGCGGGGCTCCGCCGGCACACCGACGACATCACCGGGCTCATCGCGGTCACCGACTCGGGCCGCTCCACGGGAAAGGTGCGGATCGCTCTGGACGTGCCGGCGCCCGGCGACATCCGCAGCGCGCTCACCGTCCTCGCCGAAGGGGACCCGGCGCTCGTGAAGCTCTTCTCGCACCGCTTCGCGACCGACAAGAGCGAGGAGCTGAACGGCATGGCCTTCGGAAACCTCTTCCTCGCGGCGCTCACGCAGCAGGAGGGATCGTTCCTCCGTGCCGTCGAGGAGGCGTCGCGGCTTCTCGGCATCCGCGGTCGGGTGGTCCCGGTCACCCTCTACAACACCCATCTCTGCGCGAAGCTCGCGGATGGCTCGGTCGTCGAGGAAGAGGTGAACGTGCGTGCACCCGGCAAGGCGCCGATCGAGCGGATCTACCT